>NZ_MBLN01000116.1:0-39124 GCF_001854645.1 Pseudofrankia sp. EUN1h
GTCCTGGGCAACGACTGCGCCGCGCTCGTCCGGTTCGACGGGGCGAAGAAGGCCATCGTCCCCATCAAGGACCTCCAGACCTTCGGCCACGAATACCTGTTCTCGGCCGCGTAAATCGCCCGAGCACGCCCCGAAGGCTGTGCGGCCGAACCTGGCCGCACAGCCTTCGGGCTTTCTACGGACAGTGAACGGGCGACGGGCCACGACGGCGACGGTCGACGAGGATGTCGCCGGCCACCCGGAGCGGCTCGGCGTAGACCGTGGCTCGGCGGAAAAAACGGTGCTCCCGACGTTCGCCGGGAGCACCGTGGACGTGATGTGAACGTGATGGTGAAGGCCTGTCAGCGGCCAGAAATGGCTGGACCGGCCGCGGGGCGTTGCGTTGCCTCCCGCGGCCGGCCCAGGTCTGGGGGCTACTGCTCCAGCCGGTGGCCGCACCAGCGGTTGCGGTTGGCGGGGTCGGAGCTTGGGACGACCTCGTAGCCGGTGCCGGCGTCGTTCACGCGCATGAAGGTGTAGCAGGTGGCGATCTGGCCCCAGTCCTTGGTCATGTCGACCGGACCGGGCAGCAGGCCGCCGGCGTCGAACTTGCTGGCGCRCAGGGTGTCGATGAACTGGGCGCGGGTCGGGCAGGACCCGGCCTTGTCGAGACCGTAGAGGAACAGGTCGGTGAGGATGTAGGTGACGAACGCGAGCTCCTGGTCGGGCGGCTGGAGCTCGGGCGCGTAGCTGCTCATCGCCGACAGGTACTTCTGGTGGGCCGCGCCGCCGATCTCGAACGGGACGTAGTTGACGGCCGCGGTCAGCCCGCTGAGCGTCTTGCCGTACTGGTTGACCAGTGACTTGTCGTAGCCGCTGGGCGCGAGCACGACCTTCACCGGCGCGCCGGCCTCACGGATGCCGCGGACGACCTCGGCCAGGTCGGTGCCGGCGAAGGCGGCGCTCACCACGTCGACCCCGGCCTGCTTCAGCTGCTGGCCGAGCTGGACCGGGTTGGTGACGTTCCCGTTGAAGATGAAATGACCGGGCGCCATCTGGATGCCCGCCGACACCAGGCTGGCACTGATCTTCGATCCGATGTCGTTGCCGGACGAGGTGACGTCGTTCTGGATCACGGCCGCCCTGGTGCCGCCCTGAGCCTTCGCGAAGTCGCCGAACGTCGAGACCGACGGGCCGTCGCTGAACACGTATGCGTAGGCGAACATGTTGCGATACCGCTGGTCCGTCCAGAACGGCTCCGCCGGAATCCCTGTCGCCGGGATGCCGTGCTCGCGCAGGTAGTCGGCGCCCTGGGCGGCGGCGATGGACGCCTCGACGAACCCGAAGACCTTCTGGTTCTCGGTCAGGTCGCGGACGATCTCGAGGTTCTGGGCGGGCTCGCTGGCGTCGTCGCGCCAGGTGTAGACGAGCTTGCGACCGTGGATCCCGCCGGCCGCGTTCGCCTCCTCGATCCGCGCGATGAACCCGCCCTTGGCGGCGGTCAGCGAGGCGGCGCCGGCGCCGGTGTCGGGGTAGACGAAGCCCAGCTGGATCGAGTCGTCGGTGAAGCCGGGAGTGTTGCAGCTGGCGACCGCGCTGCTGCCCGCGCCGCCGCCGGAGGACGCGCAGCCCGCGGCCAGCACCGCGACCAGGGCGGTGGCCAGCGCCGTGGGCCGCGACGCGCCGCGCCGGGACCTGGACAGGGTCCTCGGGGCGGGCCGCGCATCCCACGAGCGGGAGATCGACGGGTCGCGGCGCGGCCGCCGCCGGAGGCGCCGTGAGGAGGCGTCGCTTTTCTGGGAGTCGCTGGGCGCGCTGAGCACCACCGTCACCCCCGGCCCAGGGTCAGGAACCCTCGCGGACCGAACGAGGCGCGCGAGAAACGGACTCCCATGCACTGACAAGCCAAGATGGTCTCCACGTAAGTCTTCTTCGGGATCGTCAGGAATCCAGGGCCTGCTGCGGGACGACGTCGAGCTCGGGCAGCCCGGCGCCGGTCACCGCGGCCGGGTCGAGGTCGTCGGCCAGCGGTGGGAACGCCGGGGGGCGTTTCTGCGTGAAACTGTCCAGCCCCTCGCGGAAGTCGGGGCCCGTGACGGCGACAGCCATCGCCCGGTAGGAGCGACGCAGTGCCGTCTCGAGGTCGCTCTGCTGGTCGGCGTGCAACTGGTGGCGGATGAGCGCCAGGGAAGCCGGCGAACAGTTCGCGGCGATGTCGGCGGCGTAGGCGCGCGCCGCCGCCAGGAGCTCCGCCGGCTCGACGACCCTGCTCACCAGCCCGAGCGCGAGGGCCTCGTCGGCGTCGAAGACCCGTGCGGACAGCAACAGGTCCGCCGCCCGCTCCGCCCCCACCAGCCTGGGCAGCAGCCAGGTGGCGCCGAACTCGCCGGCCAGGCCACGGCGGGCGAACGCGGTGGTGAACCGGGCACCGCGCGCGGCGAACCGGACGTCGCACAGCAGCGCCTGGACGAGACCCATACCGGCGCACGCGCCGTTGATGGCCGCGACGAGTGGCTTGCGCAACGCCCAGGCCCGCACCGGCGAGCGGCGGCCGGACAGGTCCAGGCCGCCGCTGGCGATCCCGTCAAGACGGCCGCTGTCGACACCCGGGCAGAAGGTCCTGCCCGCGCCGGTGACGACCGCGACCCGGATCCGCGGGTCACGGTCGACCTGCTCGAGCGCCTCGAAGTAGCGAAGCTCCATGTCCGGGTTCCAGCCGTTGCGCCGGTCCGGGCGGTTCAGCGTGACGACGCCGACCCCGTCCGTGCCGACGTGCAGCAGCACCGGCCCGTCCGCCACGACCGCGACGTCGCCGTTGCTCGGTGTGTCGTCGCTGCCCGGGGCATCGCTGCCGGGGGCGTGGCTGTCGGGGGTGTCGCTGGCCGCGCCATCCGATGATCGTTCGGGTGGCGTCCCCACCTCGTTCCCTCTCATCGTCCCCTCGGTTCGGTGTGCCCGGCTCGGCGCGCGCGATCATCCGGCGTTGCGCGGCCGGCGCGTCGGGTAGGGCGGTAGTGGGGGCGCCACTACAGGCAGACGGCCGGTCGCCGGCTGATCTTGAACGCGGTGAGGTCCGCTACCGGTCGCGCGGTTCCGTGCCGTCCCGGCTTGCTGATCCACAGTCAAGATTGACGTCGACCTTGAGGTGCGCGGCCCATAGTAAGCGGACTGTCTTGGCGACAAACGGGCGGGACCTCGACGGGTCGCCCCGGCGCTGCGCTCCCAGGACGTCCGCGCGTCCGTGCGCTCGGGCGTTCGGGCGCCGCGCCGGTCTCCCGTCGAGCGGCTGTCGCCCTCGTGCCGGGCGGCTGTTGGGACGATGTCCCTATCGTGTGACCGTTTCCCGGGTTTCCAGACCTGGGCTCCCAGATTTCCAGACCGTGGGTCGCGGTGAGGGTCTGGCGGGGCATAGAGAGAAACATCTCGTCCGGGGCGCGGCGCGCCCCGCGGTCACGCCCGGGGCCCGACGGGCAGGTCGCCGCCGCGCGGCAGGCGCATCGCCTGCAGGCAGAGCCGGCTCAGCTGGTCGGCGGCGGTCGCGAGGTCGCGGTCGACCCCCGGGCGCGGGAAGGAGCGGTCGGCGAATCCCTCGACCATGCCGATGAGCCCGAGCAGAATGCTTTCCGGGCTGACCTGGGCCTCCGCCAGCCCGGCACGCTGCAGCCGGCGGACCGGCTCGACGTGCCGGGCCACGGCCCGCATCCGCGAGTCCGCCCGGATGGCCCGGACCTCTTCGTCGTGCCAGCCGATCTGGCGGACGAGTCCCAGCAGCCGGGCCTCCAGCCGATAGGCCTCCAGGTACCGGCGGACGCTGGCCCGCATGAGGTCACCCAGCCCGTCCAGGCGACCCGGCTCGAAGAGCAGGCCGTCCAGGGGAGTGCCCAGCCGGGCCGAGGCCTCGCGCGCGAGCTCCAGGAAGGCGGCCTCCTTGGACTCGAAGTGGCGGTAGAACCCCCCGTGGGCCAGACCGGCGAGATGGACGATGTCCGTGACGCGGGCGTCGTGGAGTCCATCTCGCTCGAAGACCATCCTGGCCGCCGCCAGCATCCGCGCCCGCGATTCCCGGCGCGCGGTCGGGAGCGGGGGTCCCGACTGTTCGCGGTCCGCGGGTGGATCGAACGGCAACGGTGCTCTCCTCTCGGCCGCGTGCACGTGCCCGGGTTCGCTAACCTGCCCGGATTCCCTGGCCTGCCCAGGCTCGCTGGCCTGCTCGGGCTCGTTGACCCGGCTAGTCGGTCTGGTCCGTCAGGAGTGCGGCCTGCATGCCGRCGTCGATGGGGATGTTGACGCCATTGAGGTAACTGGCCGCGTCGGAACCGAGGAACGCGAGCACCTGGGCGACCTCGCGCGCCGTCGCCGGCCGGCCCTGGTGGCCTTGTCTGACCGCCCAGTCGAGCAGCTCGTCCGTCATCGTCGCCCGGAAGTCGGCGAGCAGCGGCGTGCTGATCGGGTTGGGACAGGCGCTGGTGATCCGGATGCCCGACCGGCCGAGTTCCCGGGACGCGTACAAGGTGTAGACCTGGCCGCATTCCTTGGACAGGCCGTAGGAGTCGGCGGTCAGCTCGGGGTGGGCGTCGAACCAGGCGAGCGCCTCGTCCCAGTCGTCGATCGCCATGAGCTTCAGCAGGTCGTCGCGGTGGTTGGGCCAGCCGGTGCCCGCCATCGACGAGGTCAGCACGATCGCGCCGCCCGCGGTCATCCGTGGGGCGAGCCGTTGGCACAGCCGGCGGGTGGCGAGGAAGTTGACGCTCAGCACGGTCCGCGTCGGCTGGGTCGC
Organism: Pseudofrankia sp. EUN1h; assembly: GCF_001854645.1. NCBI lineage: Bacteria > Bacillati > Actinomycetota > Actinomycetes > Frankiales > Frankiaceae > Pseudofrankia > Pseudofrankia sp. EUN1h. The sequence goes on from NZ_MBLN01000116.1 coordinate 4,757, forward strand.
GGCGACGCCGGCGTTGGCGAACAGCACCTGGGCAGGGCCGTCGACGGCCTCGGCGGCGGCCTCCACGCCGGCCTCGGTGGACAGGTCCGCGCGGATGAACTGGTGGGCCGGCCCGGCCGGAGTGTCCCGGTCGATCGCCGTGATGTGCGCCGCGTCGAGCTCGACGAGCAGCTCCACGAGCGCCGCTCCCACCCCGGAGGCGGCGCCGGTCACGACGACGCGCCTGCCCTGGTAGCTGAACGGGTTTCCCACCGGGCCCCTTTCTTGATGTCGGTGACACGGCCTGATGCCGGCGGCACGGCCAGGCGCGCGGGAAGGTGCTGGCCGGATGTGTGACGGGCCGGAGCCCGCCCGGTGGCTCGGGCGGGCCTGGGCCGCCCGAGCGTCTCGGCGCGTCAGCCGGTGATCGCGGGAAGCGTCTCCCAGCCGCGGACGGTGGAGGTGCGGGCCTGGCGGGCGTTCGGCCAGTCGATCTCCCAGTCCGGGAAGCGGCGCAGCACCTCGTCGAGGGCGACGCGGCCTTCGAGACGGGCGAGCGCGGCGCCGAGGCAGTGGTGGATGCCGTAGCCGAAGGTGAGGTGCCGGCCGACGTCGCGGTGGATGTCGAAGCGGTCGGGCTCGGGGAAACGGCGCTCGTCGCGGTTGGCCGAGCCGTTCAGCAGCAGCATGATGCTGCCCTCGGGGACCGTCTGGCCGTGGTGGGAGACGTCGCGCGCGACGTAGCGGGCCTGGACGGGGGAGGGGGACTCGTAACGGAGGAGTTCCTCGATGGCGTTCGGGATGAGCGACCGGTCGGCGACCAGCTCGCGGCGCGCCTCGGGGTTCTCGGCGAGCACCTTGCCGGTCCAGCCGATCAGCCTGGTGGTCGTCTCGTTGCCCGCGCCGGCCAGCAACATGACGTAGGTGATGACCTCCTCGCGGGTCAGTGTGCGGGTCGTGCCGTTCTCGTCCTCGAACTCGGTGGTCAGCAGCTCGGTCATCAGGTCGTCCGACGGGTTCTTGGCCCGCCAGTCGATGTACTCGCCGTACATCTCCATGCTGGCCATGAAGCTGTCGGGGGGCACCAGGTCGGTGCCGTCGCCGGTGAGCCGCAGGCCCTCGTCGATCCGGTCCCGCAGGGCCTCCTGGTCGTCCTCGGGAATGCCGAGCAGGTAGCCGATGGTGCGCATCGGCATCTGCGCGCCCAGGTCCCGGATGAAGTCGAAGCGGCCCGCGCCGACGAGCGGGTCGAGGCTGCGCGCGCAGAACTCCCGGACCTTCGGCTCGAGCGCGAGCATCTTCTTCGGGGTGAAGACCCGGGCCAGGAGGCTCCGGTGGACCGTGTGGATCGGTGGGTCCTCGAACAGGATATTGCCCGGCGGAAGCTCGATGTTGGCCTTGATGAGCTCCAGGACCGAGCCCCGGCCCGAGCGGTAGGTGTGCCAGTCCGCGAGCGCCGGCTCGACGTCGGGGAACCGGCTCAGCGCGAAGAAGTCGAACTTGTCGTTGCGGTAGAGCGGCGCCTCGTCGCGCAACCGTCGCCACGTCGGGTACGGGTCGGCGTCGATCTCGGCGTCGTAGGGGTCGTAGTACACGTCGCTCGGGCTCGTCACCGTCATGCTCGGCTCCTTCTCGCGGCCGTGATCGTGAGGAGAATCATGCGTCGTCTCGCCTCCGGCTGTCGCGGTTCCCGCGTGGCCCGGCCGGGATGGTGACCGCGGGTGTCCGCCGGATCGCCGGGTCCGCCAGTCTCCGCCGGTTCTGGCCGCCGGCGGAGACTGGCGGAGACCGGCGGTCAGCCCTGCGGATTGACGAGCGTCTGGGTCTCGAGGTAGGCCTCGAGACCCTCCATGCCCATCTCGCGGCCGATTCCGGACTGCTTGAACCCGCCGAAGGGGTTGCGGAGCTCGACGACGGTGCCCGAGTTGATCGCGAGAACGCCGGTGCGGACGCGCCTGCCGACGGCGGTCCCGCGGGCGGGGTCGCCGGTCCAGACGGAGCCGGACAGTCCGTAGTTCGAGTCGTTGGCGATGCGGACGGCCTCGTCCTCGCCGTCGTACGGGATCACCGACAGAACCGGACCGAAGATCTCCTCCTGGGCGATGCGCATCCGGTTGTCCACGTCGGCGAACAGCGTCGGCTCGACGTACCAGCCCCGGTCCAGCTCGGCGGGCCGCCCGCCGCCCTGGACGAGCCGGGCGCCCTCGCCCGTGCCGGCCTGGATGAGGCCCTCGACGCGGGTGCGCTGCCGTTCGGCCACGAGCGGGCCGACGAGGGTCTGCGGGTCGGCGGGGTCGCCGACCTTCGCGGTGGCGACCAGGTCGGCGAGGCCGTCGACGACCTCGCGGTAGCGGTTGCGGGGCGCGAGGACGCGGGTCTGCGCCGCGCACACCTGCCCGGTGTTCATGAACGCCGCCGGCAGCAGCGCGGGCAGGGCCGTGCCCAGGTCGGCGTCGTCGAGGATGATCGCGGCCGACTTGCCACCGAGCTCCAGGGTGCAGCGCTTCAGCTGCTCGCCGCAGATCGCGCCGATCTTGCGGCCGACCGCGGTGCTGCCGGTGAACGAGACCTTGTCGAGGCCTGGGTGGCGCACGAGGAGCTCGCTCATCTCGCGGTCCGCGGTGATGATGTTGATGACGCCTGGCGGCAGACCGACGGACTCGAGGACCTCGGCGAGCAGGTAGCCGGTCAGCGGTGTCTCCGGCGCCGACTTGACGACCATCGTCGATCCGGAGGCCAGGCTCGCCCCGATCTTCATCGCGATCAGGAACAGCGGCACATTCCACGGCACGATGCCCGCGCACACCCCGACCGGGGCCTTGACGACGGTCGCCGGGGCCAGCAGGCCGGGGCGCTCCTGCTCGAACGGGAAGGTGTCGAGCAGGTCGGCGTAGCCGTCGAGGACCATGGCGGCGGCCAGCGTGTTGCCCAGCAGCGCGAAGGTGGAGGGGGCGCCCATCTCCGCGGTCACCGTGTCGGAGAACTCCTGCGCGCGCGCCTGGATCGCGGCGCTGATCGCCCGGATCACGGCGGCCCGCTCGGCGGGGGAGGAGCGCGGCCATGGGCCGTCGTCGAACGCCGTGCGCGCCGCGGCCACCGCGCGGTCGATGTCGGTCCCGTCCGCCTCGGGGACGGTCGCGATGACCTGCTCGGTGTGCGGCGAGACGACGTCGATGGTGCGGGCACTCGCCGGCGCCACCCAGGCGCCGCCGATGAACAACCGGTCCTTGACGACCGGCGAGGTGACCGGTGGCGCGCTTGCCGAGGGCAGTAACGACATGAGACGACTCCGCCAGGTAGGAACGTCGAAGACTTCGCCAGGGGGTTTGGCCGGTAGGTGGCGTGGATTCAGGCCCGGGCTGGCGCTGGTCGGCTCGCGACCGCCGTGAACGGTGCCGAGAGTCGGCGTCCGGCGAGCAGCCGGCCATCGCCGCTCGTTCCACGTTGGCTACGAGTCGTGGCTGGCAGCGTTTCATGACGCACTGCGCGAAGCAACAGTCGCATTATGCGAACACCTGAGGCCGGTTCTCAGCCCTGCCAGCGGGCCGGTGGGCGGCCCTGGGTGCTGGCCGTCAGGGTCTCGGCGGCCGCGCGGACGCGCTCCCCGAGGTCGATGACCTCGGCGCCGGTCCGCACGGGCGCGTAGTGCTGGTCGGAGGCGCAGATCGCCGCCAGCACGACGACGACCTCACCGCGCGCGTCGAACACGGGGGCGCTGACCGTGGTCGCGCGGTAGGTACCGGCCAGATCGATCGTCGCGGGAAGCGCGTCCGCGAGGCCGAACGTCCGGTGGACCTCGCCCAGGATCCGGCGCAGCGCCGCGGCGTGCTCGGCGCCGCGCTGATCCTCGCCGAGCTCCGCGGCCAGCAGGTCGAGGCGTTCGCGCAGGTGCCGGTCCACCTCGACCGACCAGCCGCGCGCCCGCACCCCGGCGAGGCTCGGCGTGATCTGCGCCAGCGCGTCGCCCGGCCGGTCGGAACCCAGTCGGTCGAGCCACTGCTCGACCGCGGTGGGATCGTCGGACCAGGCGACGCAGACCGATCCGATCGGCGGCTGCAACGGGAACCGGTCGCCCAGCCGCAGGTGACGGTAGGCCGCCCCCAGGCTGCCCGCCGCGCCGCCGCCGTTCGCCGCGGGCTGGGGCGGGGCTCCGATCTCGCCGATGAGCAGTTCGTCCCGCTCACCGGGAATGGCGCCCGTGACCAGCGCGAGGCAGGTCAGCCCGGTCACCGCGGCGAGGCCGCGGACCACCGGGCGGGCGGCGTCGATGACGGCGTGGCCGCGGGCCGCGGCCCGCCCGGCGGCGACCAGCGCCGGGCCGAGCCGGTACGTGTGCCGGTCCGGGTGGCGCAGGAGCCAGCCGCGCCGGGCCAGCGTCACGACCATCGGGTGGATCGTCGTCTTGCTGAGGCCGAGCGCTCGCGCGATCTCGGCCAGCGTGGCGCCGTCGACCGGACGGGTGGCGAGGAGGTCCACCAGGTCGAGTAGCCGATCTGTCTGCGGTGAGGGTCTGCTGCTCATGATGCGGCGACCGTAGCTCAGCCGCCTGGGCGGTTCGCATGATGCTTCCCTGCCTTCGCACAGTGCGGACCCGGGCGACGATCCGTTGCGACTGCCCGCCGGCCGCCGCTAAGGTCACGAGGTCGAAGTCGATGTCGACATAGACCTCGGTCGGGAGGCTGGGCTACCCCGGCGGCCGAGTTGACCTCCGCGGAGGCGGTGGTCGTCGCGTGCGCGGGCTCCCGCGCGGGACTATGGCGGGACCTTGGCGGACCATGAATGTCGGCGTCATGAACGTCGGCGTTCGGGGTGGCTGTCGGCGGATTGCGGAGGTGGGCGGCCGTGACGACCGTGKGGAATCTGCTGCGCGAGCGGGCGGACAGCGATGCCGTCGCGCTGCTGTTCGGGGACGAGCGCTGGACCTACCGACAGCTGGTCGAGGAGGCGTACCGCCGCGCGTCGGTGTTCGAGTCGTTACGCGACGACGACCGTCCGCCGCACATCGGCGTCCTGCTCGACAACGTGCCCGACTACCTGTTCTGGCTGGGCGCGGCGGCGCTCTCGGGTTCGGTCGTCGTCGGTGTCAACGCCACCTATCGAGGCGAGGCGCTGGCGCAGCTGGTGCGGCACACCGACTGCCAGCTCCTGGTCACCTCGGCCGGCTACCGGCCGCTGCTGGAAGGCGCGGACACGGGCGTCGCCGCGGAGCGGACGCTGCTCGTCGACAGCGACGAATACGCCACCCGGCTCGCCGCCGCGCCGTCGGCGCCGTCCGCGGTGCCTGAGCGGCCGGCCGCCGCCGCCGACGACCTGTTCCTTCTGATCTTCACATCCGGTTCGACGGGGTTGCCGAAGGCGGTGCGCTGCACCCAGGGCCGGTTCGCCCGGACTGGTGCCCACGTCGCGCGGATCGCCGGGCTCGGTGCCGCCGGTGCCGCCGGTGCTGCCGGCGGTGCTAGTGCCGGTGGCGGTGCCGGGGACGGCGTGGCCGTGGGTGACGTGGTGTACGCGCCGCTGCCGTTCTTCCATTCCAGCTCGCTGTTCACGGGCTGGTCGTCGGCTCTCAACGCCGGTATCCCGATCGCGACCCGGGCGAGGTTCTCCGCGTCGGGCACGCTGCCGGACATCCGCCGCCACGGCGCGACGATGCTCACCTACACCGGCAAGGTGCTGAACTACATCCTCGCCACCCCCGAGCGTCACGACGACGCGGACAGCCCCTTGCGGCTCGCGATCGGCAACGAGGCGTCGACCCGGGACATCCGCGAGTTCGCCCGCCGGTTCGGCTGCTCGGTCCGGGACAGCTACGGCTCCACCGAGGGCATCATCATCATCCGTCGCGACCMCTCGATGCCCGAGAACGCGCTGGGCACGGCCGACCCTTCGGTCCGGGTGCTCGACCCGGAGACGGGCGMGGAATGCCCGGCGGTGGTCCTCGACGCGGCCGGGCGGCCGGCGAACCTGGACGAGGCGGTCGGTGAGATCGTCGAGACCGCACCCACCTCGGGGTTCGAGGGCTACTACAACAACGAGAACGCCACCCGGGCCCGGTTCCGGGGCGGTGCCTACTGGTCCGGCGACCTCGCCTACCGCGACGCGGACGGCTGGCTGTACTTCGCGGGACGGTCGAACGAGTGGCTGCGCGTCGACGGGGAGAACTTCGCCGCGGCGCCGGTGGAGGCGATCCTCGCCCGCCATCCCGAGGTCCGCTCGGTCGCGGTCTACGCCGTGCCCGACGACCCGGTGGGGGACCGGGTGATGGCGGCGCTCGAGCTACGCGGCGGAGCCGGCTTCGACCCGGCGGCGTTCGACGCGTTCCTCGCCGAGCAGCCCGACCTGGGGCCCAAGTGGGTGCCGGCCTTCGTCCGGGTGACCGGCGAGCTGCCGAAGCTGGCCAGCATGAAGATCGACAAGCGCCGCCTCCGCCGCGAGGCCTGGCGGTCCGGGCCGGTCGTGTGGCGCCCGGCCAAGGGCGAGCCCCTGCGCCCCCTCGACGACGCCGACCGGGCCCGGCTCGACCCGCTGCTGGGCTGAGGAGGCCAGCGCGGTTCCCGGCCACGTTCGCGCGGCCGATGCCTCGAAGATCGCCAGGACTGTATCCAAATCCGAACTGCGAGCCCTCGCCCGTTCGGATCCAAGTACAGATCTGACGATCAAGCCCGCGGCGCGGTGGTCATGAGCGGGCCGTGATCGGGTGGGGCTTGGGTGGAATGGTGTGAATGCGCTTTTACGGGGCGGTTTCGCCGATCGAGAACGTCATCAGGTCTCGACCGACGGTGACGCGCCCCGCATAGCCGCCCTTGCGCACGTCCGCGGCGAAGTTCTCCTCGGCCTCGGTGGTGTCCGGCGCGGGAATGAGGTGGGTCAGGACCAGATGGGGGATGCCGGCCCGTTCCGCCATCGCGCCCAGCGCCACCGTGTCGGCGTGGTACGAGAAGATGGTCTCGAAGGGCGTACCTCGGACGAAGTCGGCGAGGGCCGACGCGCGGCAGGCCTCGTGCACGACGAGGTCGGCGTCCCGGCAGAGGTCCTCGGCCTCGGTGCAGACCCTGGTGTCCCCGGAGATGACCACGCGTCCGTCGGGAGTATCGACGCGGTACGCGTCCGCCCCTTCCACGGGCTCGTGGTGCACGCCGACCGCGGCGACGGTGACCTTCCCGTCCCCGCTGGTCCAGACGATCTCCGGCCGGTCGCCGACGGCGAACGCGTGCACCGTCACCTCGGGCGGCGACGCCTGTACGTGCTTCTGCCTTACCTCGATGTCGTCCGCGTAGGGCGTGAGCATGGTCCGCGCGAAGCGCGCCGTGGCGCCCTCGGGGGCGACGACGTCGAGCGGGCCCGCCGGGAACGCGTGGCTTTGTACCCACCGGGCCATGGCGAGATCGGGTAGTCCCACCACGTGGTCACTGTGCACGTGCGTGAGGAGGACGGCGGACAGCGCGTGTGGGTGGACACCCGCCTCCGCCAGCCGCAGCGTCGTCGACCGGCCCGCGTCGAACTGCAGGACCGTCTCGCCGGAACGCACCAGGACCCCCGCCCCGGCCCTTCCCGGCGCCGGGAAGGGCACGCCGGTGCCCGTCAAGGTCACGGTCGTGGTCACGTCCACCTTCTCAATCTTGCCAGGCGGGGAAGCAAACAATATCCCCCCGGCCCGGCCCGGCCCGGCCGCGGTCATGGGTCGTCAGGCGAGGAGGTCGACACGGCTCGTCGATGGCTGGCGATGGGGACGTTTGAGAGGTGGGCGGGACGCTCACGTTCCAGGCGAGACCTCAGCCATCCACCCAGGGAGGGGATGCACCATGGCGCACGACCTCGACAACCTGAAGATCGCGATCCTGGTCGCGGACGGCGTCGAGCGGGTGGAGCTCGACCAGCCCCGCGGGGCGTTGCTGGGTGCCGGCGCGACCACCGAGATCGTCTCGATCCATCCCGGCGAGATCGAGGCTCGACAGTTCGACTCCGTGCCCGCGGGGACGTTTCCCGTCGACCGGCTGATCGCCGACGCGTCCGTCGAGGACTACGACGCCCTGTTCCTGCCGGGCGGGATGACCAATCCCGATCGTCTGCGCATGAACGGCGACGCGGTCGGCTTCGTCAGGGCGTTCACCGCGAGTGGCAAGCCCATCGCGGCGATCTGCCACGGCCCCTGGATGCTGGTCGAGGCGGATGTCGTGCGCGGGCGCAGGGTCACGTCGTGGCCGAGCATCCGGACCGACCTGCGCAACGCCGGGGCGCAGGTCGTCGACGAGGAGGTCGTCGTCGACGGGCAGTTCACCACCAGCCGTTCGCCGGCCGACCTGCCGGCCTTCTGCCGGGCGATCGTCGAGCAGTTCGCCCGGTCCCGCGTGTCGGGGTAGGTGCCGCCCTCGCCGGCGTTCGCTCGTCAGCTCGCCGGTGGTAGATCGCCACCAACGTGTCGCCCGTGTCGCCATGTCGTCGCGGTCGCGGATCCGGTTACACCGCGACCGCGACGACACGTCCGCGGCGATCAGGAGCGATGTTTCCCGGATCGGACACTTGCCAGTTACAGCACATGTGTCCATTATCTCGCGTGTGACGTTCAGCCTCCCGCCGGCGGTTCCCGTTCGGGACCGTCGGGCACGCCGCTCGCGGTCCGCGCTGCTTCGGGCGGCGGCCGACCTGGTGGGGGAGCGCGGCACGGCAGCCGTGCCGATCTCCGACATCGCCGACGCGGCGGACGTGAGCCGGCAGGTGCTGTACCAGCAGTTCGGCGACCGTGACGCGCTCCTCCTCGAGGCCGCGCTGGATCTCGCGCGCCGGGACCTGATGCCGCGGCTCGGGGATCCCGCGGCAGCGGTGCCCGGCCGTGCCCGATCGCTGGCGGTGGCCCGACACTTCGCGGAGTACCGCGGCTTCTACCGGGCGTTGATGTCGGGCTCGATCGCGTTCGCCCTGGGAAAGGCGATGACAGGCCTTCTCGTGCCCTTCCACCGGCAGCTCTTCCAGGAGGCGTTCAGCGGGAGCCTCGACGCGCGGACGGCGAATGATCTCGCGACGTGTCTCGCCGGTGGCGGGCACGCCCTGGTCTGTGCCTGGGTGATCGACGGCGAGGATCCGCTCGACCCGGAGGAGTTCGCCGACCGGATCACCCGGATGGTGTCCGTTCTCGTCCACGCGCTTGTCGCGGCGCACGCCCCCGGCAGCGAGCCGGGCCTTCTCACATCCGGCCAACTAGGCGAGAGGACCATCCGATGACCGCGGGCAGCACCGACGCGTCCCGGCGCACCGCCGAGCCTGAGGGCGAACCTGAGGTACGTACCGCCCGCGGGAGGTTACGCGGCCGTTGGGAGAACGGGTTGGCCGTCTTCCGCGGTATCCCGTTCGCGCTGCCACCCGTGGGCGACGCGCGGTTCGCCGCACCACGCCCGGTGCCCCCGTGGGAGGGGGCGCGGGAGGCGTTCGCCTTCGGCCCGCCGCCGCCGCAGGACGCCGGGATTCCCGGGAGAACCGGTGTCGTGGACACGTCGGCGGGGGAGGACTGGCTGACGGTCAACGTCTGGTCGCCGGACCCGGATCCGGCGGCCCGCCGCCCGGTACTGGTGTGGGTCTACGGCGGGGCGTTCAAGGTTGGCCAGGCGGGAAGTCCCGGCTACGACGCGAGCCACATCGCCCAGGAGGGCGACGTCGTCGTGGTCTCCTTCAACTACCGCCTGGGCGTCGAGGGGTTCGCGCGGATCGCCGGGGCGCCGGCCAACCGTGGGCTGCTCGACCAGGTGGCGGCGCTGGAATGGGTGCGCTACAGCATCACGGCATTCGGCGGTGACCCGGACCGGGTCACGGTGTTCGGTGAGTCGGCGGGCGCCGGGTCCATTGCCGCCCTGCTGGCGATGCCCCGGGCCGAGGGTCTGTTTCGACGGGCGATCCTGCAGAGCCCGTCCGGCATCTTCTTCTCCGACGAGCTGGGCGGCGACATCGCGACAGCGATCGCGGCGGAGGCGGGCCGGCGGGCGACCGTCGAGGACCTGTCCGCCGTGGACCCCTACCGGCTGGTGGACGCGGGCGCCGTGGTGACGACCAAGATGCGCGAGCACGAGGACCGGTGGGGCGCGGTCGCCCACACCGTCACGCCCTACGCCCCGGTCGTCGACGGCGACGTGCTCCCCACCACGCCGTGGCGGGCGCTGCGGGCCGGCGCGGCGCGGGGGATCGGCCTGATCATCGGGCACAACCGCGACGAGTACCGGCTGTTCACCGCGCTCGCCGGGCAGCGTGGCCGCATCGGGGACGAGGACGCCGCGCTGACGCTGCGCACCTTCGGTCCGCCCCCCGACGCCGAGCGCGCCTACCGCGCGGCCTTTCCCGAGGCCTCGGCCGAGTACCTGCACGAGCTCGTCCAGTCCGACTGGCTGTTCCGCATGCCCGCGCTGCACCTCGCCGACGCGCAGACCGCCGGCGGTGGTCGCGCCCACCTCTATGAGCTGACCTGGGCCACCCCCGGCGCCGGGGGCGTGCTGGGCGCCTGCCACGGCCTCGACGGCCCGCTGGTGTTCGGTACCTTCGACGCCCACCTGGGCCCGCTGCTCCTCGGTCCCGAGCCGTCCGACGAGGCCAGGGCACTCGCGGCCCGCATCCGGGGCGCCTGGACCGCCTTCGCCACCACCGGTGACCCGGGCTGGCCCGCCTACGACACCGAGCGACGACTAACCCAGGTCTTCGACGCGAACCCGACCGTGACCGCGTACCCGGAGGACTCGTCCCGACGGCTTTGGCAGGACCACGTCTTCGGCACGCTTCCCTTGCACGCCTCCTGACGGGGCGCAGCCCAACCTGAAACCCCGCTTCGCCGCTCCACCGGAGCGCCGTGTTCTCCGTATCCGCGCAGTGCCCGTCAACGTAGTGCCCATCGACACAGGCAGGGAACATGACGCTTATAAATGGACTGACCGGTCGTTTGAGGGCTGGACGGCCGCACCCGGCGGCAGCGGCCCTGCCAGCGCACACCGGCCCGAGGCGGGCCTTACGGTCACGGTTCGCCGGCACCGCCGTCCTGGCCGCGGGTCTGGCCTTCGTCTCCGCCTGCGGCGGCGGCTCGGACGTCCCCGAAGGCGCCGCGACGCCGGCGGCGAGCGGCTCCGCGAGCGCCGCGGACCCCCTCGGCCCGGTCGACAAGGCGACCGGCGCGCCCGTCAAGATCGGCATGATCATCGACGGCGCCACCCCCGTGCTGGACTCACGGCCCGTCGGTCTGGTGGCCGAGGCGACCGTCAAGTACCTCAACGAGCACAAGGCCGGGATCGGCGGCCGGCCCATCGAGCTGACCGTCTGTGAGACCCAGGGCGACCCGTCCAAGGCCACGGACTGCGGCAACCAGATGATCCAGAATGGTGCCGTCGCCGTCCTCATCGGCACCTCCGGCGTCGTCGACGACGCCTGGAAGCCCCTGGGCGAGGCCAAGATCCCTGTCATGCTCTACGGCTCGAGCGACCCGGCACTGCTGGCGAGCCCGACGACCTTCTCGCTGGGCAACCCGACCTTCCCCGTCATCGACCTGCCGATCCAGGTGGCCAAGGACGAGGGCAACAAGAAGGTCAGCGCCGTCGTGATCGACGTTCCGGCCGCGCTCCACTCGGCGCAGGAGGTCGCGCCGCCGCTGTTCGAGAAGGCCGGCATCGGCTACGAGCTGATCCGCGTGGCGCCGGGTACCGCCGACATGACGCCCCAGATGCAGCAGGTCATCTCGAACAAGTCCGATGAGGTCTTCATCATCGGCAACGACTCGTTCTGCATCAGCGCCATGCAGGGCCTCAAGGCCGTCGGCTTCACCGGCACCATCAGCGCCATCTCGCAGTGCGTCACCGACGCGACCCGCAAGTCGGTGCCCGGTAGCACGCTGAAGGGCATGGTCGTCAGCGCCACCGCGCCGGTCGGCCCGGACAGCCCGTCGATGCGCCTGTACCAGAAGGTCGTCGACACCTACGGCACGGACATCGACACCAGCGTCCAGGACAGCATGATCGCGTTCATGCTGACCACGGGCCTCCAGGTGGCGACGCAGGGCATCTCCGGGGACATCACCCCGGCGACCGTCGCCTCGACGATCAAGGCGATGAAGGAGACGGAGCTGCCCGGCGGCGCCGGGCTGAAGTTCCGCTGCAACGGCAAGGCCGACCCGGCCAACCCGGCCGTCTGCGTCCTCGGTGGCCTCATCACCACCCTGGACGACAAGGGCCAGCCCGCCGCGTACAAGGTCCTCGGCAACACCCCGATCGCCGACTGACAGCTCGACTCAGGCCTGTCTCTCAGGCCCGTCCCGCGCCTGTGCGCAGGTCGGCCTCGAGGCCGGCGAGGAGGCACTCGATGGTGTAGCGGTAGAGAGCGGCGCGGCTGGCGTCGGGATCTTCGGCCCAACCCCGTAGCCACGGCTGCATGGTGGCCCAGCCCGCGCCCGCGCCCGGCGGCGCGGGTGCGGACCGCAGGGCGATCGCGGCGTCGCCGCGGCCGTGCCCGGCGAGCGCGCGGTCGTCGTCGAGGGCGACCAGCAGCATGGCGCTGTTGAGCAGGGTGGCGTAGGCGAGCGGGGCTCGGTCGCCGAACCCGGCGGCGGCGAGCAGGCCGATGCCCCGATCCATGATCGGGAAGGCGGATGGCACGGTGGCGCCGTCCCGGCACAGCCGGCGGGCGACCCCGACGTAGCGGCCGACGATGTCGCGGCCGGGGAAGAGGAACGCCCGGAACCAGTCCTGCCAGCCGAGGTCGACGGGCGGGTTCGGCATCATCGCCACGACCCGCTCGACGACGGCGTCGAGGATCGCCTCCCGGTCGCCGACGTGGTACGCGATCGTGTTCGGCCAGACCTTGAGGGCCTGGGCGAGGTCGCGGATGGTCCAGCCGTCCAGGCCACGTTCCCGGCTCAGCTCCAACGCGGCGTCGATCACCAGGCCCGGGGTGAGCCTGGGCCTGGTGCCGACGTCCGTTCCTCGACCGCGTTCCGCCACGGATGTCACGGTCCCACACCCGGCCAGGGCCGGACCTGATGTGCGACGGCTTAGTCTCCGCCGATGGCCGCCCCCGTGGTGACGCGGGTGTGGAGATGCCAGCCCGCGGCGCGCTGGCGTTGCCGCCAGAACGCGGCGTAGCGGCCGTCGCTCGCCAGCAACTCGGTGTGGGTGCCGCGCTCGGCGACGCGGCCGCCGTCCAGGACCAGGATCTGGTCGGCGTGGGCGACGGTGGTGAGCCGGTGGGCGACGACGAACACCGTGCGGGCCAGGGTGAGCGCGGCCAGCGCGGCGGTGATCGCGGCCTCGTTCTCCGGGTCGACGGCGGCGGTGGCCTCGTCGAGCAGCACGATCGGGGCGTCCTTGAGCAGGGCGCGGGCGATCGAGACCCGTTGGCGCTCGCCGCCGGACAGCGAGGTGCCGCCCTCGCCGACCTGGGTCTCCCAGCCGTCGGGCAGCCGGTCGACGATCTCGTCGACGCGGGCGAGCCGGGCCGCCTCGCGCAGCTCGGCGTCGGTGGCGTCGGGGCGGGCCAGCCGGATGTTGTCGGCGATGCTGCCCTCGAACAGATAGACGTCCTGGAACACCGGCGCGATCAGGGTGCCGCGCTGCTCCGCGGTCAGCGCGCGCAGATCCACGCCGCCGACGCGGATGCCGCCGGCGTCGACGTCGAGGAACCGGGCCAGCAACCACAGCAGGGTGGTCTTGCCGGCCCCGGACGATCCCACGATCGCCGTCGTGGAGCCCGCCTCGGCGGTGAAGCTGATCCCGGACAGGACCGGGCGGTCGCGGTCATACCCGAAGCTCACGTCGTCGACGTCGACGCGGTGGCCGTCGACCTGGGTCGGATGGTCCGGCTCGGGCAGGGGAGCGGTCGCCAGGACCTCGTCGATGCGGGTGAGGCTCGCCCTGGCCGCGCGCAGCGTGCCGCCGTACTCGGCCGCGGCGGCCAGCGGTTCGGCGAACCGGGCCAGCAGCACCAGCAGGGCGACCAGTTCGGCCGTCCGGCCGCCGTCGTGCAGGGCCAGGGCCGTGCCGAGCAGGATGAGCGCGGTGAACACGAGCTGGATGGTGAGGGCGTTGCCGCCGAGCGCGGGCAGGGAACGGCCCAGCTGGCGGCGGCCGGCGGCGTGCTGCGCGCGCAGCGCGCCGTCGAGCTGGGCGTAGCCGTCGGCCGCCCGCCCGGCGCCGCGCAGCACCGGCTGCAGGCGGGCGAACTCGACGACCCGGTCGGCGGCCTCGACGCCGGTGGCGTGCAGCTGCTCGTCGACGCTGGCGGCGCGCCGGGCGGCCCAGGAGTACACGGCGAATACCAGAGGGACGGCGGCGAGCGCGCCCAGCCCCAGCCGCCAGTCGAGGATCAGGATGCCGGCGACGACGGTGAGCGGGGTGACCGCGGCCGAGACGATCGGCTGGAACATGTGCGCGGGCAGTCCCATGATGTCGACGACGCCCTTGCTGGTCAGCTGTCCGACGCCGCCGACCCTGCTGCCGCTGAACCAGCCGATCGGCAGGTCGGCCAGATGGTCGCCCAGCCGGTGGTGCAGGGTGCGCGCGAGCAGGTGCCCGAGCCGGAACCCCAGCTGCTGCTGGGCGTAGGAGACCAGCCAGCCGGTCACCACCACCGCGGCGAGGACCGCGAACCAGCGGGCGGCGCCGCCGGTGTCGCCGCGCAGCAGGTCGCGCAGCACAGGCACCAGCAGCACGTAGGCGACGCCCTGCAGCACGTTGTAGACGACGAGCGCGGCGAGATAGCGCAGGTAGTCGCCGCGGTGCCTGGTACCGAGGACCCTGCCGAGCTGCCGGATCACCGCGCCACCTCCGTGTCCGTCCTGCCGCCGTCGTTCGGTGTGTCCGTCGTCGTGATGTCCGCCGTCTGGGCCGCCCACAGCTGGGCGTAGCGGCCGCCGGCGGCGATCAGTTCCGGGTGTCGGCCGCGCTCGACGACCCGTCCGGTTTCGAGGACCAGGATCTGGTCGGCGGCGGTGATGCTGGCCAGGCGGTGCGCGATCACCAGCACCGTGCGCCCGGCGGCCACGGCGGACAGCGCGTCCTGGATCGCGGCCTCCGACTCGGGGTCCGCCCACGAGGTCGCCTCGTCGAGGACGAGGACGGGCGTGTCGGCCACCACGGCACGGGCGATCGTGACCCGCTGCGCCTCGCCGCCCGAGAGGTGGGCGTCCTCGCCGATCACCGAGTCGTAGCCGCGGGGGAGCGCGCTGATCACGTCGTGGACCTGGGCCGCGACGGCGGCCTCGACGACCCGTTCGCGGGTCGTTCCCGGCCGGGCCAGGGCGATGTTGTCGTGCACGCTGACGCGCAGCAGCCCGACCTCCTGCGTCACGAACCCGACCTGGCGGTACAGCAGCTCGCTGCCGACGTCCCGGACATCCACGCCGCCCAGCAGCACGGCGCCGGCGTCCGGATCGGCGAAGCGAGGGAGCAGGCCGGCGAGGGTCGACTTGCCCGCGCCGGACGGGCCGACGAGCGCCGTCACCGTGCCGGGTTCGAGTACCGCCTCCACACCGTCGAGCACGCGGACGCGGCCGTCGTAGCTGAACGACACTTCCCGCAGCTCGACCCGGTGGCCCGCGGGCTCGCGCGGCCGCTGCGGCTCGGTGACGATCGGGGTCGCCAGCAGGGAGCCGATGGCGGTGGCGGCGCCGCGGGCGAGCTGCAGCGCCGTGGCGGAGTGCTCCAGGTTCAGCAGCGGCCCGGCGAGCCCGATGCCCAGCACGACGAAGGGCACCACGTCGGCGGGGGCGCACCAGCCGGCCTGGGTGAACCCGATGCCGGCGCCGAGGATCACCAGCAGCATCGTCGGCCCGGAGACCGCGGCCATCGTGATCGCGAACGGCCGCAGCATCGGCTTCGTCCAGCCCTCGAAGGCGTCGGCGAACGCGTCGGTCTCGCGCAGGAACCGGGCGTGCGCCCGTCGCGCCTGCCCGAACGCCTTCACCACGGCGATGCCACGGACGAACTCGACTGCGGCGGCGTTGATGCGCCCGAGCGCCGTGACGTAGGTGGCCATCTGCGCGCCGTAGCCCTTCGTCATCCGCCCGTAGGAGAAGGCGAAGAACACCAGTGGCACCAGCGTGACCAGCGCGAGCCGCCAGTCCGCCCAGAACAGGTAGCCGAGCACCACCAGCGGCGTGACCGCGGCGCCGACGAAGTCGTTCACAGCGTGGGCGACCAGCGTGTGCAGCGCCGACACCTGGTCCTGYACCGCCGTCTTCACGACGCCGCTGGAGCGCTGGTCGAACCAGCCCAGCGGCGCCCGTCCCAGCCGGCGCGCCAGGCGGGTGCGCAGGTCGAACGTCAGGTCGTTGTCGGCGAGGTGGCTGATCGCCCCGGCCGCGCCGACCAGCGCGAAGCGGGCCACGAACGCGACGACCGCGACGAGCACGACCGTCCAGGCCCGGCTGTGGTCGACGGGGGTTCCTAGCAGGGTGCTGGCCAGCTCGCCGATGCACACGTACGGAACCACCGCGGCCACGGAGCCCGCCGCCTGGCACACCGCCGCGACGACCAGCCGCCCGCGGACCGGTGCCAGCAGGGCGCCCAGCGCCGCGGGCGGAGCGTCCGGCCCGACCGTCGCCGGTGGCGTCTCGGCCATCAGCCTTCCCCCTTCGTCTCGCGGGCGCCCGGGTGAGCACCCGCCCTTGTCGATCAACAAGTTGTAGGTTAGGTTAGCCTAACTGGACGCTGTCCAATAGACCTGCGAACGGTTTTCCTCCGCCGCACTCCGCCCGAAAGGGGCGCTATGTCCATCTCGGAGCCACCTGACACCGCCGTGGCGGGCCCGCACGCCAGCGAGCCCGAATCCGGGCCCGGGCCGGGCGTCAGCGAGGGCGCGCTCGCGCCCGTACCCGCGCGGGCCGGGCTCGTGCTCGCGGTCGTCTGCCTGTGCCAGCTGATGGTGGTGCTCGACATCTCGGTGGTGAACGTCGCGCTGCCGTCCATCCGCGCCGACCTGGGCTTCAGCGCGAGCGGCCTGCAGTGGGTGGTGAACGCCTACACGCTCACCTTTGGCGGGCTGCTGCTGCTCGGCGGCCGGCTCGCCGACCTGGCCGGCCAGCGCCGCGCGRCCGTCGCCGGGTTGGGCCTGTTCGGGCTCACGTCGCTGCTCGGTGGGCTGGCGCAGAACCCGTCGGAGCTCATCGCGGCACGCGCCGCGCAGGGCGTGTCCGGCGCGGTGCTGCTGCCGGTCAGCCTCACCGTCATCACCACCACGTTCACCGAGGGCGCGGCGCGGCACCGGGCGCTCGCGGTCTGGGGGGCCGTGGCGGGCGCCGGCAGCGCGGTCGGCGTCCTGCTGGGCGGTGTGCTCACCGAGTACCTGAACTGGCGGTGGGTCCTGTTCGTCAACGTCCCGATCGCCGCGGTCGCCATCCCGCTCGCCGCCGCGTGCATCGGCAACCTGCGCACGGCCCGCCGGCCCCGCCTGGACGTCGCCGGCGCGGTGCTGGCCACGGCCGCGATGGTGCTGCTGGTCTACGGGGTGGTACGCACCGACACCTACTCCTGGGGCTCGGCGCGGACGCTCGGCACGCTCGGGGCCGCGGCGGTGCTCGCGGTGGCGTTCGTGCTCGTCGAGCGACGGGTCGCCGCGCCGCTGGTCCGGCTGGGGATCCTGCGGTCCCGGTCGCTGTCGGTGGCCTGCGTCGTCATCTTCCTCGTCGCCTGCGGCCAGTTCGGCGCCTTCTACTTCGCCTCGCTGTACCTGCAGGGCGTGCTCGCCTACAGCCCGCTGCGAACGGGGCTCGCGTTCGTGCCCTTCGCCCTGGGCGTGATCGCCGGCACGATCGTGGCCGCGCGCCTGATGGCCCGGGTTGGTCCGCGTCCGCCGCTGGTCGGCGGGCTGGCGCTGGGCGCGGTCGGGATGGGCTGGTTCGGCTGGGTCAGCCCGGACGGTGGCTTCGCCACGGACCTGCTCGGCCCCTCCCTGGTCACCTCGGTGGGCCTCGGGCTGTGCATGGTCACCAACACCGCCGCCGGCACCACCGGCGTCGCGCGCGAGGAGGCCGGACTTGCCTCGGGCCTGCTGAACGCCGCCCGCCAGTGCGGGGGAAGCATCGGCCTGGCGGTGCTCGTCACGGTCGCGGCCACCGTCACCCGCCACCAGGCCGACCCGGCCAGCGCCGCCGCGGTCACCACCGGCTACGACCGCGCCTTCCTCATCGCCGGCATCCTCATCGGCATCGCCGCGCTGGCGGCGTTCACGCTGCTGCCGTCCCGGCCCCGCGACCGGGCCGCCGCCGACCGGCCCGCCGGTGCCCCGACCAGGACTTCCGGATGACGAGCCTATTAGGTTAGGCTTCCCTAATCAGCCAGTTCGGTCGGAGGTGGGGCATCGTGGCGGGGATCCGACAGGAGATCCGGCGCATCACTCGGGACGGATCCTCGCGGGTCGCCTGTGTCGTCAGGGTCGAGTCGGTGGTCGCGTTGTCTCCCGGCTTCGCCAGGGTCACGGTCAGCGGCGACGGTCTCGACGGGTACCGCGAGGTCCTGCCCGCCGACGCGTTCAAGGCCATGCTGCCCCCGGACGGCCTGTCCAGCGTCGGAGAACCCGAATGGGACGTCAACGGCTTCCCCCGTTGGCCGTCCATGAGCAGCCCCCCGGTCCCGCGCGCGTTCACCGTCCGGCGGTTCGACCCCGCGGCCCGGCGCATCGAGTTCGACGCCATGCTGCACGCGGGCGGCGTCGTCCGACGCTGGCTGGACCGGGCGCGGCCCGGCGCGACCTTCGGCCTCATCGGGATGCGGCGCGACTTCTATCCCGGGGACGGGGTGACCCGCCACCTGATCGCCGCCGACTCGAGCGCGCTTCCCGCGGTGGCGGCCATCGTCGAGTCGCTCGGCCCGCACGTCGAGGCGACGGTCTACCTCGCAGTCGACGACGAGGCCGACGCGGCGCTCGTGCCCGCGCGGGACGACGTCCGGGTCGAGATCGTGCCCGGTGGTTCCCCCGCTGGCACGGGCTCGCCRCTGGAGCGGGCGGTGCGCGCGGGCGAGCGGCCGGGCGGGCGCGTGCAGGCCTGGCTCGCCGCGGAGGCGGGCGTGGTCAGGGCGCTGCGCCGCTGGGCGCTCGCGGATCTCGCGGTCTCGATCGACGACCTGCATGCCACGGCCTACTGGAAGGCGGGACTGGACAGCGACGCCCGCGACGAGGCGGACCTCGTCCGGTACGAGTCGGAGCTGGCGACCGGTGCCGACCCGACCGATCCGGGCGTCCGCGAGCGCGTCGAGCTCGAGGTCTGAGCCGTCGGCGGCGCGGCGCGACCGACGGGCCGGGCCGGCACCATGAGAAGCAGTTCAGGCGGCTGGGGAGGCCGAGCCGGCCGGCGCCGCCTGGGCGCGCCAGTACCCGCAGAAGGAGACGTCCTCCTTCGGGATGGCGCGCTCGGTCACGAGGAACCGGCGCAGGCCCGTGACCATCGCGGACTCGCCGACGACGAACGCGTAGGGGCGTCCCTTCGGCGGGTCCAGCGCGGTGACGGCCGCCCGCGCGAGTGCGCCCGGCCGCGCGTGCGGGTCGTCGCGGCTGAGCCAGTGCAGGTTCACCCCGACCGGCGCGTCGATCTCCTGGGCGTCGTCCGGCCCGGGAATCTCGAGGAACGCCTCACCCCGCGCGTCGCGCGGAAGGGACTCGCAGATACCCGCGACGGCTGGCAGGCCGCTCTCGTCGCAGACGAGCAGGGCCCAGTCGGTCTCGGGCGCGGGGGTGTACATGATCCCTTCGTCGACGAGCGCCACCTGATCGCCGGGACGGGCACGCTCGGCCCAGGCCGAGGCCACCCCGCCCTCGTGGGTCATCACATCGATATCCAGCTCCGCCGACTCGGTCCGGAACGCGCGCACCGTGTAGTTGCGCATCACCGGCCGCGTGGCCTTCGGTATCGACAGGTACTGCACGTAGCCCGACAGGCCGGYGCGGCCCGGCCGGCGGAGCTCATGCTGGCCCTCCTGCGGGATGTACAGCCGGAACCACTGGTCGAACCCCATCGGCTGGAACCGGCGCAGGTCCTCGCCGCTGACGGTGATCCGGACGGCATGCGGGGTGATCCGCTGGGCCTTCACCACCTCCGCGCCCAGGACCTCCCGCTCCGCCGGCTTCTTCAACCTGCTGTGGCTGGC
This sequence comes from Pseudofrankia sp. EUN1h, assembly GCF_001854645.1. Taxonomy (NCBI): domain Bacteria; kingdom Bacillati; phylum Actinomycetota; class Actinomycetes; order Frankiales; family Frankiaceae; genus Pseudofrankia; species Pseudofrankia sp. EUN1h. The sequence continues at coordinate 24,829 of NZ_MBLN01000116.1, forward strand.
CATCGAGTGTGGCCTCTCCTCCCGTGAGATCCGGCGCGCCCAGGCGCACGGACCGTGGCGTAACCAGCCAAAATGTGGCTACTTTGGTTTGGTTAGGTTAACCTAAGTCACCTCGGCTGGATATGGGAGGTGCGGTGAGAACAGGGTTCATCGGGCTCGGCACGATGGGGCGGCCCATGGCCAGGCGGCTGCTGGCCGCGGGGCACGAGCTGGCGTGCGCGTCCAGGTCTCCCGGGCCCGTGCGGGAGCTCGCCGCGCTCGGGGCCGTGCCGCTGCCGACCGCCGCCGACGTCGTGGCGTGGTCGGAGATCACCTTCCTGTGCCTGCCGGACGACGAGGCGGTCCGCTCGGTCGTCGGGGAATGCCTGCCGGTCGCGCGCGGCCGCACGATCGTCGACCACTCGACCGTCGGCCCCGACACCGAGACGCGGCTGGGCCGGCTCGTCCGCGAGGCCGGCGGCCACTACCTCGACGCGCCGGTCTCGGGCGGGCCACAGGGCGCCGAGGCGGGCACCCTCGCGGTCATGGTCGGCGGCGACGCGGGCGTGTTCGAGACCGTGCGACCGGTCATCGACGCCTACGCCGGCTACGTCGCGCTCGCGGGCGACGTCGGCGCCGGCCAGGTCGTCAAGCTCTGCAACCAGGTGCTGGTGTGCGCCCAGCTGCTCACCCTGGCCGAGTGCGCCGAGCTGGCCCAGCGCTCTGGGGTGAGCCCACAGGCACTGCATGACGCGCTCGGCCACTCCACCGGCGACAGTTTCATCGCCCGCTCCCGTTTCCCGGTGCCGGGGGTCGCGCCGCACAGCCCGGCCTCGAACGACTGGCGGCCCGACTTCACCACCGCCCTGATGCACAAGGACATCGACCTTGCCTGGGCGCACGGCAACCGGGTCGGCGCCCCGCCCCTGTCGGCGCTGCGCGTCCTGGACCTGCTGACGGAGAACCTCCTGTCCGGCAACGCCKGGCTCGACTTCTCCTCCTTCGCGGCCCTGGTTCCGGCCCGTCCCAGGCAGGAGACGCACTGACTGCCGCTGACCGCCCCGCTGACCACGCCGCCGGCCACCCCACCGGCCGTTGATCGCTGATCATCGCTCGTTGCAGACCGCCGCTGACCCGCGCTGACCCGCGCTGACCCGCGCTGACCGCCGCTGACCAGCGTGTTCCCGGCGCGCCCGGAGGTCGCCGCTGCGCGCGGCCACTGCCAGTCCGATCTCGATGGAGGACATCAGACATGCCCGCCCAACCCGTGTCCGCCGGCACGGCGACCGCCGAGTCCGGCGAGGACACCCTGCTGCCCCGGCTGCGGGCGACCGGCCTCTCGCCCGAGGTTCTCGCGGTTCCGGCCCCGCCCCTGGCCGAGATGCCGGCGCCGTTCTCGGTGCGGTTCGCCGACCCCGACGCCGACGCCGAGCTGGTCTCGGAGTGGATGAGCCGCGACCTGCTCATCCACACCTGGAACTCCGCCTGGCCGGCGCAACGCTGGGGGCGCTACCTGCGGGCACAACTGGACAGCGACTTCTCCCGGCCGCTGATGCTGAGCTACGAGGACACAACGGTCGGCTACCTGGAGCTGTACCGGGCCTCCCGCGACACCATCTCCACCTTCTACGACGCCGATCCCTGGGACCTGGGACTGCACGCAGCCGTCGTGGTGCGCTCGGCCATGCCCGCCCGCGGCATCGCCTACGGGCTGCGCGGCATCGTCGAGGGCGCGTTCCGGGCCGAGCCGCGGTGCCGCCGGGTCATGTTCGAGCCCGACCACCGCAACACCCCCGCGCGGCTGGTCTGCGAGCGGGCCGGCTGCCAGAAGCTCGGCCTGCACGACATGCCCACCCGCACGATCGCGCTCTACGCCTGGCCACGCGACCAGAAGGACACGCCCCCCGCCTACCAACGCGTCGGGGCGGCCGCGGCCGCCGACTGACCCGCGCGGGCCCGCCGCCACGCCGGCCCGCCGTCACAGACGACCTGATTGCTGACTTCGCGGACTCGGAGGCCGACGAGGCATGGGGAACGACACCGACCGCAGGCTCGCGCTGCTGCGCCGAACCCTGACCGAACGCGGCCTTGCCGGCCAGGAGCCGGCCGCCACGGCGCCCGCCCGGCGCGGCGGCGACACGCCCTACCCCCTCTCGTCGGGCCAGCGGCGCATGTGGTTCCTCCACCAGGTCGACGCCAGCCGCGCCGACCTGAACGTGGGCGTGGCCATGCGGCTGGCCGGCGAGCTCGACCGGGATCGGCTGGCCCGCGCCGCGACCGCCGTGGCCGAGCGGCACGAGATCCTGCGCACCACGTACCACGCGGACACCGACGGCACCCCGTACCAGACCGTCCAGGCGGCGCCGGCGCCGGCGCTTCGCCTCGCCACCGACGACCTGCGCGGGCTGCCGGCGGATGATCGGGAGGCACGGGTACGCCGCCTGGCGGCGGACGAGTTCACCCGCCCGTTCGACCTGACCCGCGATGCGCCGCTGCGGCTGACCGTGGCGCGCACCGGCGACGACGAGCACGTCCTGCTGCTGGTCGCGCACCACATCGCCTGGGACGACGACTGCTGGGAGCCGTTCTTCGCCGACCTCTCCCAGGCGTACGTCTCCGGTGCCACCGGGCCGACCCCGCCCGYCCAGTACCTGGACCTGCAGGTCCTCGACCCGTCCGCGCGTCCGGGCGGCGCCGCCATCGCCGCGGACCTGGCGTACTGGCACGACGCGCTCGCGGGATCGATCGAGCCCTTCGAGCTCCCGGGCGAACACGCCCGGACGGCCGTCCCCGTCGCGCCTGGCGCCGCCACCGCGCCCGGCTCGCCGGGCGCCAGCGGACACCGTCAGGTGGACGTGCCCGCCGACGTCGCCGCCCAGGTCCGCGCGCTCGCGCGCTCCCTGCGCGCCAGCCCCTTCGCGGTGCTCACCGCAGCGTTCGCCGCGTTGACCCACCGCGTCACCGGCGCGACCGACCTGGTCGTCGTCACCCCCGTCGTCGACCGGCCGGGCCAGCACGCCGCGGGCGCGCTCGGGTACTTCGGCAACACGCTGCCCCTGCGGATCCAGGTCGCCGCGGCCGGTTCCTTCCAGGCACTCGTCGAACACACCAGGGACGTGTGCGCCGGGGCGTTCGCGCACCAGGGCGTCGGCCTGGAGCGCATCGTCGCCGAGGCGCTCGCCAACCGCGGCGGCGGGCTGGACACGCTCGCCCGGGTCGGGTTCGGCGTCCGCTCCGGCACGTGGACGGGGCTGGCCGTGCCCGGTCTGCGCTCCGACCGGCTCGACCTGCACGGCGCCGTGGCGCAGCTGCCGTTCGAGGTGATGGCGCAGCCKACCGCCGACGACTCCTGGCTGCTGGAGGCCACCTACCAGCTCGACGTCGTGGGCGACCAGATGGCTGCCCGGCTGCTGGAGGAGCTCGTCGTCCTGCTCGGCGCGGCCGTCCGCGGGCCGGACACCGCCGTCGGCGACCTGCCGGTGCTCAGCGAGCGGCGCCACGCCGAGCTGCTGGGCTTCTCGACCGGCCGTCCTGTCACGCTCGTGGTGCCGACGCTGCCGGCCTTCGTCGCCGCGCAGGCCCGACGCACCCCGGACGCCCCGGCGGTCGTCGCCGACGAGGCCACCCTCACCTACGCCGAGCTGACCGGCCGCGCCTACCGGCTCGCGCACCGGTTGATCCGCCAGGGGATCGGCACCGAGGACATCGTCGCGCTGCGCTACCCCCGCGGCCTGGACATGGTGGTCGCGACACTTGGCGTCGTCGCCAGCGGCGCCGCCTACCTGCCCGTCGACCCCGAGTACCCCGCGGACCGGATCGAGTACATGCTGGCCGACGCCCGGCCGCGACTCGTCCTGGACGGGCCGCTGGACCTCGACGACCCGGGGCTGCCCGCCACCGAGCCCCTCGACGCGGACCGGGTCCGGCCGCTGCTGCCGGACAACACCGCGTACGTCATCTACACGTCGGGTTCGACGGGGGCGCCCAAGGGCGTGCCCGTCTCGCACGCCGCCATCTGCGGTCACCTGTCGTGGCTGAAGCAGGAGTACTCGGTGGGCGGCGACGACGCGCTGCTGCAGGTGGCCTCTCCCAGCTTCGACGTCTCGGTGGGCGAGCTGTTCGGGCCGCTGTGCGCCGGCGCGCGCCTCGTCCTCCCGCGTCCCGGCGGCCTGCAGGACCTGGCCTACCTGACCGGGCTGCTGGACGAGCAGCGCATCAGCTGGATGCACTTCGTCCCGTCGCTGCTCGACCTGTTCCTCAGCCTGCCGGGCACCGCGGACTGGAAGTCGCTGCGCCTGGTCCCGATCGGCGGCGAGGCGCTGCCGGGGGAGCTGGTCGACSGGTTCCGGCGCACCTTCGACGCGGCCCTGCACAACTTCTACGGCCCGACCGAGACCACGCTCGCCGCCACCCGCTACGTCGTGGACGGGCCGCAGGGCACCCGCACCGTGCCGATCGGCATGCCCAAGGCCGACACCCAGGTCTACGTCCTCGACGAGCGCCTGCGGCTTGCGCCGCCCGGCACGGTCGGCGAGATCTACATCGGCGGCGGCCAGCTCGCCCGGGGCTACCTGGGCAGGCCGGGCCTGACCGCGTCGCGGTTCGTCGCCGACCCCGTCCGGCCGGGCGGCGGCCGGCTCTACCGCACCGGGGACCTGGGCCGCTGGAACGCCGAGGGCGAGCTCGAGTTCACCGGCCGCGCCGACGAGCAGGTGAAGATCCGCGGGTTCCGGGTCGAGCTGGGGGAGATCCAGGCCGTGCTCGCCCGCCACCCCGAGGTGCGCCAGTGCGTCGTCGTGGCCACGGAGGCGGAGCGGCTGGGGACGGCGCTCGTCGCCTACGTCGTGCCCGCCAGTAACCGGTCCGCCGAGCGCTGGGAGCGGGACTGGTCCGGTGCCGACGGCCTGGAGGGGCAGCTGCGCGACCATCTCGCCCGCGCGCTGCCCGCCCACATGGTGCCGGCCGCGTTCGTCCGGATGGGGCAGATCCCCGTCACCGCCAACGGCAAGGCCGACCGCGCCGCGCTGCCCGCCCCGGACCTGGCCGCGGGCCGGCCCGACCGCGAGCCGTCGACTGGGACCGAGAAGCTCATGTGCGCGGCATTCGCCGACACGCTCGGGCGCGACCACGTCGGCGTGGACGCCGGGTTCTTCGAGCTCGGCGGCCACTCCCTGCTCGCGACCTCGCTGCTGTCCGCGGTCGAGGCACGGACCGGGGTGCGGCTGCGGCTCGCCGACGCCTTCGAGGCGCCGACCCCGGCCGGTCTCGCCGCCCTGGTCGACGCCCGACTCGCCGGCGTCACCCCCGACAGGCCCGAGCTGCCGCCGATCGTCGCGCACCCGCGCCGGCCCGAACGGCCGCCGCTGTCCTACGCGCAGCTGCGGCAGTGGGTCGGCTACCGGGTCGAGGGGCCGCGCAGCACCTACAACATCCCGTTCACCGCACGCGTCGACGGCGAGCTCGACGTCTCCGCCCTGGCCGCGGCGCTGCGCGACGTGACCGACAGACACGAGGTGCTGCGCACCGTCTACCCGGAGGTGGACGGGGTGCCCCACCAGGAGATCTGGCCCGCGCTCCGGCTGGACCTGCCAGTGGTCGACCTGACGGGGGAGCCGGACCCGTACCAGGCGCTGCGCGACCTGCTGCCAGGCCTCGCCGGGCACCTGTTCGACCTGTCGGCCGCGCCGCCGATCCGGGCGACCGTGCTGCGGGTCGGGCCCAGGCTGCACTGGCTCTCCGTGGTCGTCCACCACATCGCGGCCGACGAGTGGTCGGCGCCGGTCCTGTTCCAGGACATGGTCACCGCCTACCGGGCCCGCGTCGGGGGCGCCGCGCCGGGCTGGGACCCGCTGCCGGTGCAGTACGTCGACTACGCCCTGTGGCAGCGGGAGATGTTCACCCCGCGGACCCTGGAAGCTCCCGCGGACGAGACTGCGCGGCCGCGTCCGGCCGACGGCCGCGAGTCGACCATCGAACGCGAGCCGACCATCGAGGAGGAGCAGGTCGCGTTCTGGCGCGAGGCGCTCGCGGACCTGCCCGAGGACACCGCCGTCGGCCGCGACCGGCCCCGGCCCCGCGTCCAGTCCGACCAGGGCGACACGGTGACGCTGCGGGTGTCGCCGGCGCTGCGCCAGCGGCTGGCCCAGGTCGCGCGGGAGACCGACGCGACGGAGTTCATGGTGCTGCAGACCGCCGTGGCGCTCACCCTGCACGCGCTCGGCGCCGGCCCCGACATCCCGCTGGGCACGCCGGTCGCCGGCCGCACCCGCCCGGAGGTCGCGCGGACCGTCGGCATGTTCGTGAACACCCTGGTCCTGCGCAACGACCTGTCGGGTGCGCCTACGGGGCGGGAGCTGCTGCGCCGGACCCGGGCGCTGGCGCTGGCGGCCCTCGCCCATCAGGACCTGCCGTTCGAACGGCTGGTGGACGCGGCCAACCCGGCCCGCACCACGGCCCGCCACCCGCTGTTCCAGGTTCTGGTACACCTGCGCGAGTCCGGGCTGACCAGCACGGCGCTGGACGAGTGCGGCACGACGCTGCGCACCGAGGCCCCGGTCGACACCACGGCCAAGTTCGACCTGACGTTCGACTTCTACGCCGACGGCGACGGCTTCGGCGGCGGAGTCAACTACCGCGTCGAGCTGTATGACCGGGCCACCGTGCAGACCATCGTCGACCGCCTGCTGCGGGTGCTCGACGCGCTCGCGACCACCCCCGACAGCCCGCTTCCCGCGCTCGCCGTGCTGTCCCCGGACGAGCGCGCCTCGCTGGACGCGTGGAGCTGGCCCGACCCGGAGCCCGAGCTCACGACCGAGCCCGTCCCGGCGACCGTGCCCGAGCTGCTCGAGCGGTCCCGCCGCGGCGCACCCACTGGCGGGCTGGTGCGGTGCGCCGCGGCGACGATCGACCACGCGACGCTGCACGAGCGCGCCGACCGCCTCGCCGGCCACCTGCGCGCGCTCGGCGCCGGGCCGGACACCTTCGTCGCCGTCGCGTTGCCCCGCACGCTCGACATGCTGGTGGCGCTCGTCGCCGTGATGAAGTCCGGCGCGGCGTTCCTCCCGCTCGACCTGCGCCTGCCGGCCGAGCGGCTCGCCTTCATGCTCGCCRACGCCGAGGCCGTCTGCGTGCTCACCACCGGGGCGGTCGCGAACCTGCTGCCCACCTCGGACGGGGAGGCCGGTGCCGGTGCCGGCGCCACGCCCGCCGGCACGCCGCGCGTCGTGCTCGACGACCCGGCCACCCAGGCCGCGATCGCCGCCGCGGACCCGCCGGGCGAGCTCGGCCTGCGCGGTGACCATGCGGCCTACCTGCTGTTCACCTCCGGGTCCACCGGCCTGCCCAAGGGCGTCGTCGGTACCCAGCGCGCCATGGCCAACCGGCTCGCCTGGCAGCCGCGGCGCTACCCCGTCGACGACCCGGACGTGCGCCTCGCGCAGGGCGCGCTGAGTTTCCTCGACGGACCGCTGGAACTGCTCGCCGCCGTCGCGGTGGGCGCCGAGCTGCTGCTCGCCGACGACGAGCAGGCCCGCGACCTGTCGGCGTTGGCCGGGCTCCTGCGGGCGCACCCGGTCGGCCAGGTGACGATGGTGGCCAGCGCCGTCAGCGCGCTCGTCGACACGGCTCCCGACGCGGTGCGCTCGGTGCGCCGCTGGGTGTGCAGCGGCGAGCCGCTGCTGGACCCGCTGCTGGACCGGCTCGCCGCGGCCGCGCCCGAGCGCCACCTGGTGAACTCCTATGGGACGACCGAGACGGCCGGAGCGATCGTGCGCACGACGGTCACACCCGGCCGGCTCGCCGCCGGGCGGCCGGTCCCCGGCACGCGGATCCTGGTCCTCGACGACCTGCTGCGCCCGGTGCCGCCGGGGACGGTGGGGGAGGTCTGCGTGTCCGGCGCGCAGCTCGCCCGCGGGTACTGGCGCCGCCCCGGCCTGACCGCGAGCCGGTTCGTCGCCGACCCGTTCGCCACCGAGCCCGGCGGACGGCTCTACCGCACCGGCGACCGCGGCTGGTGGGACGCGGACGGGCGGCTGCGCTTCGCCGGCCGGGTGGACCACCAGGTCAAGATCCGCGGCTTTCGGATCGAGCTCGGCGAGGTGGAAGCGGCGCTGCGGGCGGCGCCCGGCGTGGCCGCCGCCGCCGCACGGCTGCACCCGCTGCACGGCGCGGACGCCATCGTCGGCTACGTCGTCCGCGACGCCGCCGACGCCGCGGCGGGTGCCACAGCGGCGGCCGGCGACGCGGACGACCGGGCCTTCGCCGACCTGGTCCGGGCGCACGTCACCGAACGGCTGCCGAGCTACGCGGTGCCCGCGATGGTGGTCGTCCTGCCGGAGTTGCCGCTGACCAGGTCCGGGAAGATCAACCGGCCGGACCTGCCCGCGCCGGACCTGGCAGCGGCGGCGGTCGCCGACGGGCTCGTGACCGACACCGAACGCGCCCTCGCCGCGATCCTCGCCGAGGTGCTGGGCGTGCCGCGGGTCGGGCGCTCCGACCGGTTCTTCGCCCTCGGCGGCGACAGCATCGTCTCGATCCAGGTGTCCGCCAAGGCGCGGGAGGCCGGCCTGCCCTTGGAGCCGAGGCTGCTCTTCGAGCACGAGACGGTCGAGGCGGTGGCCGCCGCGATCGACGTGGCCCGCGCCGACGTCGCCGCGTCCGGCGACGGCGAGCCGGGCGGACCGGGACGCGACGCGCTGGACGGCTGGCTCGCGCCCGAGACCGACCCGATGAGCGCGTCCGGGCTGGACGCGACCGACCTCGCCGCGCTCGAACGCGCCTGGAGGGCACGATGACCACCACGGACGCGAGCGCCACCGACGCGAGCGCCACCAGCACGAGCACCACCGGGACACAGCGCCACCGGATCGTCGACGTCCTCGCGCTGACCCCGCTGCAGACCGGGCTCTACGCGCTCGCGCAGGCCCGCGAGCCGGGCGCCGTCGACCCGTACACCATCCAGTTCATCGCCGACATCGACGGCCCGCTCGACGTCGACCGGCTGCGGCGCGCCACGGTGGCACTGCTGGACCGGCACCCGAACCTGCGGGTGTCGTTCTGGGACCGCGACCTGCCGCATCCGGTGCAGATCGTGCCGGACCGCGCCGCGCCGGCCTGGCGGGAGGTCGTCTGCGCGCGCTCCGAGCTCGACGCGCTCGCCGACCGGGAGCGGCGCGTCCCGTTCGACCTCGCCGCCGGCCCCGCGATGCGGTTCGCCCTCGCCAGGAGCGAGCCTGGGCGCCACCGCCTGATCGGGACGGTGCACCACATCGTCGTCGACGGCTGGTCGGTGCCCACCATGGTGCGCGACCTGGTCGCCGGCTATCTCGCCGACGGCCGGACCGACCACCTGCCGCGGGTCCGGCCCTACCGCGACTACGTCGCCTGGTTGGGGCGCCAGGACCCGGGCCAAGCCCGGTCCGCCTGGCGCGACTACCTCGCCGGGCTGGCCGAACCGTCGATCCTCGCTCCCGGCCGCCGCGGCACGGCCGCCGCGCTGCCGGTGTCGGTCGAGGTGGGCCTTGCCGCCGCCGACACCGCGCGCCTGACCGCCTGGGCGCGCGCGAGCGGCCTCACCGTCAACACGCTCACCCAGTTCGCCTGGGCGGTGCTGCTCGGCCGGCTCACCGACCGGCGCGACGTGGTGTTCGGGGCGACCGTCGCGGGCCGTCCCGAACAGCTCACCGGCGTCGAGGACATGGTCGGCCTGTTCATCAACACGGTGCCGGTGCGGGCGCGGCTCGACACCGCCAGCACCGTCAGGCAGGGCTGCGCCGACCTGCAGCGCCGGGTGGTCGGCATGCGGGCGCACGGCGGGGTCGGGCTGGYCGCACTGCAGCGCTTGTCCGGCCACCCCGAGCTGTTCGACACGCTGATGGTGTTCCAGAACGCCCCGCGCGGGTCGATGGCGGACGTCGTGYGCGCACCGGACGGCGTGGTGTTCACGCCGCTGCGGCTGGACAGCCTCACCCACTACCCGCTCACGCTGGTGCCCTACCTCGCCGACGGCGAGCTGCGCGTCGTGCTGGAGCACCGCGCCGACCTGCTGCCCAGCATCGACCCCGGCGAGCTCGGCGCCCGGCTGCTCCAGGTCCTGCGCGCCCTGCCCGACCACGCCGACGCCGACCCGGACACGCTCGACATCCTGCTGCCCGGCGAGAGCGCCGCGCTRCTCACGTCGGTGAAGGCAGCCGGGACGACCGGTGTGGCGGCCGGGACGCCCGGCGCGGTTGCCGCGGGGCGTGACGAGGCGCCGAGCGTCGCCGACCTGTTCTGGCGGCACGTCCAGGACACGCCGGCGGCGCTGGCCATGACCTGGTCCCTCGAGTCCGAGGCGTACGCGGACCTGGGCGGCGCCACCGTACCCGGCCGGCTGGGCTACGGCGAGCTCGGCGCCGCGGCCGCCCGGCTCGCGCATGAGCTGGTCGCGCGCGGCGTCGGCCAGGAGGACGCGGTCGTCATCGCGTTGCCGCGCGGCCCGCGCTTCGTCGTCGCCCTGCTGGCGGTGGTACTCGCCGGCGCCACGTCGGTCCCCGTCGAGTGGCCGGTGCCCGCGGCGCGGCTGGCCACGCTGGTCGACCGGACCTCGGCGGCGCTCGCGATCGCCGCCGCCGCCGAGCTGGCCGGCTGCGCCGTACCGGTCCTGAACCTGGACGACCCGAAGACGGCCGCGTCGGTGGCCGGACGGCCCGCTGAGCGGCCGGCCGTGCGCGTGTTGCCCGACCAGGCACTGTACACGATCTTCACGTCTGGTTCGACGGGCGAGCCCCGGGGCGTCGTGGGCACGCATCGGGGGATCGCCGCCCTGCTCGCCGACCACCGCGACCGCGTGTACGAGCCGGCGGCCCGCCGGCTCGGCCGGCCGCTGCGGGTCGGCCACGCCTGGTCGATGAGCTTCGACGCGTCCTGGCAGCCAACGCTGGCGCTGCTGGCCGGGCACGCCATCCACGTGTTCGACGCGGACGAACAGCGCGACCCGGCCAGGCTCGTGGACGGCATCAGGCGCTTCGGCCTCGACATGATCGAGACGTCGCCGTCGATGTTCGGCCATCTGGCCCAGGCCGGTCTGCTGGAAGCCACGGCGGAGGGGGAGCGCTGCCCACTCGCGGTGCTCGGTCTCGGCGGCGACGCGGTCGGGCAGGACGTGTGGGACCGGCTGCGCGCGCTGCCGACCACCGCCGTCCACAACTTCTACGGGCCGACCGAGACGACGGTCGACGCGGCGTCGGCCGCGCTCGCCGAGACGGCCGAGCCGAGCATCGGGTACCCGGTCGCCGGCATGCGCGCCTACGTGCTCGACGCCCGGCTGCGGCTGGTCCCGGCGGGTGTGGCCGGCGAGCTCTACCTGGGCGGCGACCAGCTCACCAGGGGCTACCTTGGCCGGCCGGGGCACACCGCCGGTCGATTCGTCGCGGATCCCTTCCAGACCGGGGAACGGATGTACCGCACGGGCGACGTCGTGCGTCGCGCGGTGGCGGGCCGGCTCGAGTACCTGGGCCGCGGCGACGACCAGGTCAAGATCCGCGGCTACCGGGTGGAGCCGGCGGAGATCGAGGCGGCGGTGCGCGCGGTGCCCGGCGTGTCTACCGCCGTCGTCCGGGCGGTGGCGCGGGGCGCGGGCCAGGCCCTCGTCGCCTTCGTCGTCCCCGCCGGTGGCGTCCCCGCGCCGGCCGCGCCGACGCCGGCCGCGCTGCGCGCCCAGCTCGCGGACCGACTGCCGGCGCACCTGGTGCCCGCCCGGTTCGTGCTCGTCGACGCGCTGCCGATGACGTCCAACGGCAAGGTGGACGCCCGAGCTCTGGAGGCGCTCGCCGCCGGCGGCCCGGGCGGCGTGGGTGCGGGTGACGCCGAGGCAGCCGGGGCGCAGCCAGCCACCGCGACCGAACGCGCGCTGTGGGCGGTCGCGACCGAGCTGCTCGGCGCGGCTCCCGCCGGCGTCGGCGCGGACCTGGCGGACCTGGGGCTCGACAGCATCTCGACGATCGCGCTGGTGAGCAGGGCGCGGGCCGGCGGGATCGTGCTCACGCCGCGGCTGGTGGCGGTCAGCCGCGGTATCCGCGAGCTGGCCGAGGCCGCCGACGCCCTGGCGGCCCGGACGGCGGCCGGCGGGGCGGGCGGGCCGGCAGGGCCCGCGGACGAAGGGCTGGGCACGGTGCCGGCGCTGCCGATCGCGCGGTGGCTGCTCGAACTGCGGTCCTTCCGCCGCTTCACACAGACGCAGCTGCTGGCGGTGCCGCCGGGCACCGGGACGGCGGGCGTCGAGACGGCCCTGCAGATGCTGCTCGACCGCCACCCGATGTTGCGCGCCGCGCTGGCGCCCGCCGGGGACGCCCTGGTGACCCATCCGGTCGGGGCGGTCAAGGCGGCCGACGTACTGCGGGTCGTGCCCGGCGACGCGCCGTCCGCGCTCGGCGCCGAGGCCCGGGCCACCATCGACCGGGTCGACCCCGCCCGCGGGCGGATGCTGGCCGCGCTGTACCTGCCGGACGCCGACCTGCTCCAGCTGTCCGTGCACCATCTGGCCGTCGACGCGGTGTCCTGGGCGATCATGCTGCGGGCGCTGGCCCGGCCGAGCGAGGCGACCGGTGAGCTGACCAGCTACCGACGCTTCGGCGAGCTGGCGCGCGGGCGCGCCGGCGCCGACGAGGTCGCCCAGCAGGTGCCCTACTGGGCGGCGGAGCTCGCCGGGGCCGACCAGCCGCTGGGCTCGCGGCGCACGGACCCCGCCAGCGACCGCGCGGCGAGCCTGCGGGTCGCGACGTTCGCGGCCTCGCCGGAGACGACCGCGGCCCTGGTCGACGCGGTGAGCCGCGAGGTCGGCCTGCGCGAGTTGCTGCTCACCGCGCTGGGCTGGGCGGTCCGCCGCTGGCGCCCCGCGCTGCCGGACGTGGTCGTCGACCTGGAGTCCCACGGCCGGCACGACCACCTCGTCGTGGCGGCCGGTGACGAGGGGGTAGGAGCCGCCGGACCCGGCGCCGCCGACGTCGACGATGTCGACACGTCGGCGACGGTGGGCTGGTTCACCAGCGTCTTCCCGTTCCGGGTGCCGGCGGTGCCCGAGGCTGACGGCACGCCCGAGCCCGACGGCGCGCGGGGGAGCGGGGGAGCCGAGGAGCCGGCGGCCGACGAGTGCGCGGCGCTGTGGCGGGCCGCCGAGGCGACCGCGCGGCGCCTCGCGGCGGTGCCGAACCAGGGGTTCGACTTCGGTCTCGCCCAGAGCCTCCGCGAGGACCCGCGGCTGCGGACGGCGGCGGTTCCCCCGATCGAGTTCAACTACCTCGGTCGCTTCGACCAGCAGCCGGCGGACGCCGGCGGCTGGGCGGCCGTGACCGACCGCGCGCTGCACGACCTGCTGCCGGCCGACCCGGAGCCGGACCTGCCGCTGCGCTACGACCTGGAGGTCATCTGCGCCGTCGGCTCGGTCGGGGGCCCCGGGTCGCCCGCGTCGCTGGTGACGACGCTGCGCGCGAACGGCAACGTCCTGGCCGCGGCCGACCTCGACGCCCTCGGCGGGCACCTGCTCGACGCGGTCACGCTGCTGGCCGGCTCCACGCGGCACTGGTAGCTGTCCAGTATTGGGGCTGGCAGGGCTTGGGCGGGTTCCGCCTGGCCCAGGTCGGCGTCGCCCCTTGAAGATGTGCAGATAGTTGGCGCCGATCTTCCTCGGCCTTCCTGTCCTCGGCCTTCCTGTCCGGTACCGGTAGATGCTCGAATCCCGTGTCCAAACCCGCGCGCGGCTTCGCCGTAACCTCGCAGCGTGGGCGTTTACGAGAATCCATCGCAGGTGCCGCATGGCCTCGCGGACGAAGCGCTCACTGCTGCTCTGGAGGGCACGGATCAGGCGCTTGAGCCCAGCTCCGTGTTGGTGGGGTTGGCGCTGTACGACGACGATCGTGTCTTCGTCGAGCGCTGGTGTTGCCGGGTCGCACGCGACAGCGCCGACCTGTGGCTTGTCGCCACGGCATCGCTCTGCCTGGGGCACCTCGCTCGACGCTTCGGATACCTGGAACCCCAGTCGGTCGTGCTCGTCCGCCAGCTCGCCGAGCGTCCGGACCTCGACGGCCGGGTTCTCTCCGCGCTTGATGACGTGACGTTCTTCCTTGAGGAGCCGCCTGACCCAGGGGGAGCCGAGGCGAGACAGCTAGTGCGCTGACCACGGTGTGTGCTGCCCCGTGCGCTGCTTGCCGGCCGGCTGCGCGTGGGCTGGACCGTGGCATTTGGGCGTGCCCATAGGCTCGATCATCTGACACACACCGGCAGCAGTACGGCGAAGTGTGTTGGCTCAGGCTGTCTATGGACACGCCGAAATGCCACGATCCCG
>NZ_MBLN01000117.1:0-36926 GCF_001854645.1 Pseudofrankia sp. EUN1h
GTCGTAGAACCCATCACGGAAACGGGTCAATGCGAAAAACAATTCAACATTGGCGTTCTCGCGCAGCAAACTCACCTCTACGACCTTCACGCGACTCGGATTGGTCTCAGTAAAGAGACACGATCACGTGAAGGGTGCCAGCTGTCCAGTAGATCGCCAACCCAACCCGAACTCGATCATGAGATGGTTAAATCTCAAGCCAAGAGCGCGTGTGCTTTTCCCATGATATCCAGCGCGGTCTCGGTCGTCGCGAGYCGGGACTTCAACCGCTCGTTCTCCCGACGGAGCTTCTCCAACTCGACCTGCTCCGCCGACTTCGCCGATTTCTTCTCCGAACCGYGCGCCACCTCGGGTCTCGCACTCAATACGCCCGCGTCACGCGCCCGCGCCCACTCGATCACATGCGACGAGAACAACCCCTCCCGACGCAGCACCGCGCCTTTCTCGCCATGCGGCGCGTTCTCATACTCCGCAAGAATCCGCAGCTTGTACGCCRCACTGAACACCCGCCGCGACGGACGCGGCGCCGGATCACGCCGCGACGACCCACCCGGCCCTTCGGGGGACTCTGACTCCACGAGCACAAGGATCTCCGATCACGCCCCCTGCAGCCAACTCGCCTCCAGCAGGTGTCTCACCCGAGACTGACACAGAGGGCTATGCAGCACAGGGCGACGCCGGAACCGCCCTGGTACTCACCGAGAAGGTCGCCGCAGATACGTCCACGGCCTTCGGTGAGCGTGATCCCCAGACGCTTCGAGCCCGCCTCGACGTCGCCCGGCGGACAGGCGGCACCGGCCAGCCAACTGCAGCGCTCCGAATCGCTCAAGAGGTCGAGTCCATCGCACATGCCGACCTGGGCGAGACACACTTCGTCGCACTCCGCAGCCGCTTCGAGGTCGCCATATGGACCGCCGAATGCGGCGAGCCCACCCGCGCCATGGAGATGTGGCAGATGCTCATCACCGACGCCGCTCGCCTCCTCGGACCTTCCCACGGCCTTACCAGAGACAGYGAAGCAAACCTGGCCGAACTCCGCGAGCAGTCAGATGACGGCGCACCAACCACATAGTCCAGAACGGCTGGCCCGATGGCGCATGACGTTCAGTTACCAGAACCCCGCCCTCGTTCGGGGACAGACCGGAGACGAACTGCACGGCARTGAACGATCCACCCCGGCACCAGACGACACGAGCGACGGCCGCCCGATCGTATGGTGTTCGAAAACCTCATACGGCGCAGGAGAAAACGGCTTCGGACGGCATCCAACGACACCGAAACAGCTGCAGAGGACTCCCGGTGGAGCTTTCTCATAATCTCCTGGTCGCTGAGCCCATGCGTCCTTCCACGGGCAAGAACCCTGTCAATCCCTAATCGTTCTCGGCCTCGACCGACTTACCCTGAAAACAGCCCGCGAGGGGCTTCAAGCTGCTCCTCGGTTAGGACGACGTCGCGCCACCGGCCATCACCGAGCCAGTAGATAGCGCGGATCGGTCCTGGCTCCCGTGGGATCACCAGCCAGAGGCGATCCACGCCCTTGGGCAGCGTCGGTGCGATCCTCGGCAGCGCCCCCGACTCAATCGAGCCGAGCGAGTCCAGCCAGTCGAAGGTGACCACCACTACCGCGTGTCTTTCGGACAGGCCGGACGCGAGTAGCTTCCTCGGGACGTCGGCCTTCTCGGCGGAGGCCAACAGCTCGTTGCACCTCTGTACCACGAGATCGCCGTGGTCACTGCTGCCCCCGCTCCAACCTGCTGTGAAGTCCTGGACGAGGTAGAAGCCAGCCTTGTTTCCTTCGGCGGGTGGGGTGGATACGCACGACACTACGCGGAGGCGTCGCAGTTCCTGGGGTCGCCGGTCGGATATTCCTCGGCCTTCCAGCGACGTAGTGCCGTTCTCCTCAAGGCGGGCCAACGCTGCCGGCGCCTCTCGCTTGAGGTCTTTGATCCGTGCCTCTGGGCTCACTACGAGGACCCATGTTCGGGTCAGGCGGGAGACGGTTGTGTAGCTGGTTGACGCCGCTGAGAATCCCATTGCCGTCTCGTCCCGTGTGGACACGACCTCGACGGCCGCGCGTCGCCCATCGGCATACGTGATGGTCAGGTCGTGTCGCCCGTTGGGCCGGGGCTGGCGGGACCTGCGGGGCTGCGGGGACTGGTCGTCGTTGCGCACGACCTTGACGCCGAGCGCGGCTTGCAACGTCGCGCAGGCCAACCACTCGTCGGCGTCCTTACTTTTCACGAAGATCATCGTACTGGCCGAACTGAACACCGACGAGGTCCAACGCGGCGCACACCTCGCGATCCACTGCCGCGCAGGCGTCGGCCGCTCCACCCTGCTCGTCGCCGTCATCCTCATCCTGGCCGGCACCCACCCGGAAACAGCCTGGGACCAGATCCAGAACGCCCGCGACCTACCTGTCCTCGACACCCCAGAACAACGAGCTGGTCACCCAGCCAGCACAGCCGCCGCGGACGCGAACCCGCTCCTCCGCAGACGTCCAGAAATGGGAAAGCTGATCGGATCCGAGCCATCCAGGAGACGCGCGGTCATCGGACGCCGCGAGGCCCGCAGGCTGGTGGTCGTTGCCAGGCGTGGAACGGCCGGCGCCTTCGGTAGGTGCCCGAGCCGTCCCCTTGCGCCCGGCTGCTCGGATCATCGATCGCGGTGGCTGCCGTGAGTTTCCGGGCGAGCGGGTCAGCGGGCAACTGATACGTCGGCGGCGCCGACGCCCGCACGCCTCCCGAGCCGGAGATCTGGGTCAGGACGGGAAGCAGGGGCGCGCGGCTGGAGCGGATCGCGCTCTCAAGATCGACGTGGATGAGGAATGGATGAGGTCGCACGACCACGACGCGGGGCGGTGAGTGACCGCTAACTGGCGATCAGCGAATGTGCACGCCAGAGATGGCGCGGGCGATCACCAGGCGCTGGATTTCGCTCGTGCCCTCGAAGATGGTGTAGATCTTGGAGTCGCGGTACATGCGCTCGACGGGGTGGTCGCGGCTGTAGCCGGCGCCGCCGAGGATCTGGACGGCCTTCTCGGTGACCGCTACGGCGACCTCGCCGGCCTTGAGCTTCGACATCGAGCCCTCACCGGCCTCGAACGTCCTGTTCTGCTTGCCCATCCAGGCGGCCCGCCAGATGAGCAGGCGGGCGGCGTCGATCTCCATGCGCATGTCGGCCAGCGCGAACGCGATCGCCTGGTTCTCGATGATGGCCCGGCCGAAGGCCTCCCGGGTCTTGGCGTACTCGAGCGCGTACTCGTAGGCGGCGCGGGCGATGCCGATCGCCTGGGCGCCGACGGTGGGCCTGGTCCGCTCGAACGTCGCCATCGCGGCCTGGCCCTTGGAGCTGGTGCCCTCCCGGGCCTTGGCGAGGCGGGCGTCGAGCTTGTCCTTGCCGCCGAGCAGGCAGCTGCCGGGAATCCGTACCTCGTCGAGGAAGACATCGGCGGTGTGCGAGGCGCGCAGGCCGAGCTTCTTGATCTTCTTGTTGCCCTCGAGGCCGGGGGTGTTCGGCGGGATGACGAAGGTGGCCTGGCCGCGGGACTTCAGCGCCGGGTCGACGGAGGCGACGACGACGTGGATGTTGGCGATGCCGCCGTTGGTGATCCAGGCCTTCTGGCCGTTGATCACCCACTCGTCCTTGGCCTCGTCGTACCGGGCACGGGTGCGCAGCGAGGAGACGTCGGAGCCGGCGCCGGGTTCGGAGACGCAGAACGCGCCGACCTTCGGATCGGCGGCGTCGCCGTAGCACTGGGGAACCCACTCGAGCAGCTGCTCGACGGTTCCGGCCGACGAGATCGCGGCGGCGGCCAGCCCCGTGCCCATCAACGCCATGCCGATGCCGGCGTCGCCCCAGAACAGTTCCTCGCACACCACCGGCAGCGACAGTCCGGTCTCGTCGGCGAACATCGTCGCGATCGACTCGAAACCGTAGAGGCCAATCTTGGCGGCCTCCTGGATGACGGGCCAGGGGGTCTCTTCTCGTTCGTCCCACTCGGACGCGGCCGGGCGCACCACGTCCGCGGCGAAGCCGTGCGCCCAGTCGCGCAGCTCGCGCTGCTCGTCGGAGAGGTCGAGGCTGAAGCCGCTCATCTCGGTCGATCCCCCAGCTGGGTTCGGTCGGTAGAGGTCGATACCGCTCGGTAAGTATACCGACCGGTAACTTCCGGCGGAAGCCGTCTGGGCGGGGTCCGGTAGGTGGTGTCCCGCTGGGCGTTGATCGCCGTTTCGGCCCTTCGGTGGTCGTCGACAGGGACGGATCGTGACCGCGGGAGGGCGCGGACGGCGATCAACGCCTGGTGGGCGCGCGATCGCCGGGTGGTGCGATCGCCGGGTGGCGGGACGCTGAGTGGGGCGATCGCTGAGTGGGGCGATCGCCGAGTGGTTCGGCGCCGAGTGGGTGGAATGACGCGGGCGTGTGAGGATGGCGTCGGGTCTGGCCGGGGACTGGGGGAGGGTCGTGAACCTCTCCGAGGACGAGGCGCGGGCACGGTTCGCCGCCGCCAGAGTCGCTCGGTTGGCCACCATCGCGCCCGACGGCACGCCCCGGCTCGTCCCTGTCACGTTCGCCGTGCTGGCCGGGCTGGCACCGGGCCACGGCTTCGTGGCAGGTGGCCTCGGGACGGTCGTCACCGCCGTCGACCACAAGCCGAAGCGGACCACCCGGCTGCGCCGGCTCGACGACATCGCCCGCGATGAGCGCGTCAGCCTGCTCGCCGACGAGTATGACGACGACTGGAGCCGGTTGTGGTGGGCGCGGGCCGCCGGGACCGCCCGCGTCGTCGAGCCACCCGATCCCGCGCACGCGGTGGCGGCCAGCGCGCTCGCCGAGCGCTACCACCAATATCGCGACCATCCGCCCGCCGGCCCAGCCATCGTGGTCACCGTGACCCGCTGGACCGGCTGGTCATACCAGTAGCCAGCCGCTTGCGGCGGATCTTCGCAGGCTGGTGCTGCCTCAGGCGACGTCTGCCCCGTCGATCGCCAGGCGGATCCCCGTCCACGCGACTCCTCCCTGTCCTTTGGGGGATCCCGGGCGTCCTGTCAGACGTGAGGGTCACGAAACGGTGCTGGTCGTGGCTCTGGTGTCTGACAGGATTCCCCGTGACGTCGGACAGGATGTGCCCGTGCCCGCGCGCGGGCACGGGTCGAACGTCTCGTCAGGCGCCGGTGAGGTGCTCGAGGACGTCCGACACGGGTCGGCGCCTGGTGGGGGCCCACGGGGGAGCGGACGTGTCGGGGTAGCCGACACGCATGATCATCTGAGTGTGGCCGGTGCCGCCGGTCGCGGCGCGGACCAGCGCGCGAGTCGCCTCGATGTCGACGGCCTGGCCGAGCGGGGACGTCGCGAGGCCCTCGGCGGTGGCCGTCAGGAGCACCCGGCCCAGTGCCCGGCCGGCGCGCAGCCGGTCCGCCGGGCCGTCCGCGTCGGTGCCGAGGACCAGCGCGTTGGGGTGCTCGACCCGGGCGGTCCGCATCCGCTCGCCGGCCTCGTCCGCGCTGGCCGGCTCGCCGCCTGCGCCACCCGTACCACCACCCTGTTCGCTGGTGCCGCCGGTGAAGTCGCGCACGGGGAACTCCGTGGGCCGTGGCTGGGCGCTCGACAGCGCTGCCGGGCGCGGGATGCCGTCGGTGGCCTCGGGGTCGTCGCGGACCCAGGAGGCTAGCTCGGCCCGGTAGGCGGGGTCGTTGTGCTCGATCCAGTCGGCCCGGCCCAGCAGCACCGAGAGCTCCAGGCGGGCGTCCTCGCCGGTCAGCGACGCGAGCCAGCAGCCCTCCGCCTCGGCGGCCCGGCGTAGCGTGCGGACCTCGCCCGCGGGCAGGGCGGCCGGGGTGAACGGGCGGCGGTCGGTGTGCCGGCGGGTGATGGCGGCGGCGAGCCGGGTCTCGTCCTCGGTCGGCGGGCGATGACCGATGATCGTCAGTGTGGCCAGCCGCCCGGTGGCGAGGTCGGGGCCGTCGGGGAGCTCGCCGACCTCGACGTCCAGGCCCGCGGCGCGCAGCGACACCCAGCCGTTCAGCAACGCCGCCCCGCAGCTGACCAGCAGCTGGCGATGGTCCGGGTCGATGACGGGCACGGCCCGGGACAGGTCGGCGAACAGTTCCAGCGTCTCGTCGCGGAACCGCCATCTCCAGGGCTGGGTGTTGTGGATCGACGGCGCCAGGCCCGCGGCCTCGACCGCCCCGTACACCTGCTCGACCGAGAGTGTCGTGCCCTGCGTGACCATGGTCGTCTCCTCGTCCGACGACGGCACCCCGCGCCCGGGCCCGTCCTTGCCTCCGAGCCCATCCTTCCCTCCCCCTACCCCACCTCGGCCGGGTCGTCCCCATCAAGGGCCGAAGTCACCGTGATGGTCACTCCGACCGGCCTGGCGACCCAGGCTTGGGGGCCATTACCCAGGACCGTGGGATGCGGATGGGGAAGCGGATGAGGAGAAGGACGTCCGGGCGGCGAAGCCGGGACCTGGAGCGGTCAGCAGGCGGGCGCCGGGGAACCGGAGGTGCCGCTGTAGACGTAGGCGTGCTGGATCCAACCGCCCGAGGTCAACTGGTCCCAGATCTCGCCCGTGTCCGCCGCGCGCGCCTGGCAACGCAGCACGACGAGGTCGCCGCTGAGCAGTCGGCCGATCGGGTCGGCCTGGCCCAGCAGCGCGCCGGTCAGGCCGGAGACCACCTGTCCGACGACCCCCAGCACCGACACCTCCTGCGTGAGCGGGAACGGCCCGGTGTCCGACCGAGGGGGGTTCGAACCCAGTTTCGGCGAGCTGACCGTCCCGACGCAGGCCGGCGGGCTGAGGGGCTCCGAACTGCCGCTCTGGATGTAGCCGGCTGGGATCCAGCCGGAGTCGGTGTAGACCCACAGCCGCGAGGTGCTCGTGGTCCCGCTGACCTGCTGGGCGTACAGGCCGCAGTAGATGTCGACGGGTGAGCCGTTGGGCACGGTGCCGCGCTGGCCGCCGAACAGACCGCCCGTCGACGGGCCCCGGTAGGCCGCCACCGCGGCGCCGCCGTCGCCCTGGACCGTGGTCCTGCTGGCCGCGGCCTCGTCGAGCGGCCGCCCGGTGGTCGTGGCGCGCGGCAACGTCGCCGCGGGCGGCCCGCCCGACGGTCCGGCTTCGCCGGGGAGGGGCGAAGCGGAGCCGGTGACGCCCGGCCCCGCCGAGGCGCTCGGCCCCCCGGACGGGTCGCCAGCCCCGCCTCCGGCTCCAGTTCCAGTCCCGGCTCCAGGCCCGGTCCCGGCTCCCGCTCCGGCCGCGGCCGCGCCGTCGGCACCGGGGGCGGTCGCCTGGCCCCCGTTACCCGCGCGGGCGCCGCCGCCCGCCGGGCGCGACGAGCCACCCGCGGTATCACCCCGGTCGCTGCCGCTCAACAGGGAATGGACGAGAGCGGTGCTGGCCAGCAGCAGGACCGCGAGCAGCGCCAGCAGGACCAGCAGCCGGCGTCGGGGGCGACGCCGGCGGCGATGACGCTCGGCGGCGCCCGGTCCGCCGTCGACGGGGCCGTCCAAGGGGATCAGATCGTGCTCGCCGTCCAGGCCGCCCGTCGGCTCACCGCCCGGCTGGCGCGGGGCCGCGTCCTCGTCGTCCCGGTCAGCCAGGACGACCGGCGCGGCCACGCCGGCATCCGCCGCGTCGATGGTCGTCGCGACCGGCGCGGTCGACCCACCGTCGGCCAGCGCGCCCACCGTGCCAGCACCGCCCACCGTGCCGGCGCTGCCAACCGTGCCGGCTGTGCGGGTCAGGCCGGCCGTGCCCATCAGGCGGGCCGCGCCGGCCGCGCCCGCCATGCCTGCCGCGCCGACGATGCCGACCGCGCCGGCCAGGCCGACCGCGCGGGCTGTGCCGCCCGGGCCACCGCTCTCCGTGGTGTCAGCCGTGCGGGCCGTGGCGGGCGGCGCGTCGGGCGCCGGCGCCGCGGCCGGAGGGACCGCACCCGCGACCGGTCCGCGGGCCGGCGCGCCCACTCCGGTCGGCCTGGCCTTCGGCTGGTCGTTGATGGTGGCGAGGAGCCGAATGGCGCCGGGCCGTCGGTTCGGGTCGCGGTCCAGAGCGGCGGTGACCATCGGCAGCAGGTCGGCCGGCACGCCGTCCAGGCCCGGTGGGTTGGACAGGATCCGCATCGCGGTCGCGGCCGGCGTCTGCGCGTCGAACGGGTGTTCGCCGCGGGCGGCGAACGCGACGCACATCCCCCAGTTGAAGATGTCGGTCGCGGTCGTGGCCGGGTCGCCGTTGAGCTGTTCGGGCGCCATCCACGCGACGGTGCCGATCACGCTTCCGCCGCTGGTGTTGCCGGTGAGGTCGTCGGCCCTGGCGAGCCCGAAGTCGATGATCTTCGGGCCTTCCCAGGTGAGCAGGATGTTCGCGGGCTTCAGGTCGCGGTGCACGACGCCGGCGGCGTGCACCGCGACCAGGCCCTCGGCGAGCCCGGTGGCCAGCGCGGTCAGGTTCGGCCCGCTCAGCGCGCCGTGCCGGGCGACGGCGGTGAGCAGGTTGACGCCCTCGACGTACTCGGTGGCCATCCACGGCTCGTCGGCGTCCGGATCGGCGTCGAGCACCTGGGCGACGCGGGTGCCGCGTACCCGGCGCGCGGCCGTGATCTCCCGGCTGAAGCGTTCGCGGAACTGCGGCTCGTCGAGCAGATCGGAGCGGATGACCTTCACCGCGGCCGGCTGCCCATCCGGGTCCACGCCGAGGAACACGGTCCCCATCCCGCCGGCGCCCAGCCGTCCACGCAGCCGGTAGCTGCCCACGACGCGGCGGTCCGCGGGGCCCAACGGAGTCAGCACGCCGGTCCCACCCGTGATCAACCCTCTCGCGCTACCGAACCCGACCGGACCTTCGACTTGTCACGGTAGGGCCCATCGTCCCGTGGAATCCTCCCAGAGAGGCCCAAGTGTGCTAATGGTGGCCCACTGCGGTGGGTGTATCGCGGCCAGGTCGGCGCGGTGCTACGCAAGACCGTCCGGCCAAGGCCGTAAGCCCGATGGTGAGGCTGGCTCGGCGGGCCGGTCAGCAGGCGGGGGCGGGGGAGTCTGAGGTGCCGCTGTAGACGTAGGCGTGCTGGATCCAGCCACCGGAGGCCATCTGGTCCCAGACCTCGCCCGTGTCCTTCACGCGTGCCTGGCAGCGAAGTACGACGAGGTCGCCACCGTGCAACTGCCCGATCGGCTCGGCGTTGCGCAGCCGCCCGCTGGTCAGGCTGGAGTCGCTCTGCCCGACGACCCGGAGTATGGACACGTCCTGGGTGAGTGGGAATGGCCCGGTGTCCGGTTGGGGGGCGTTCGAACCCGGCGTCGGTGAGCCGACCGTCGCGATGCAGGCGGGCGGGCTGACGGGCGCTGGGCTGCCGGTCTGGATGTAGCCGGCCGGGATCCAGCCGGAGTCGGTGTAGACCCACAGCCGCGAGGTGCTCGTGGTCCCGCTGACCTGCTGGGCGTACAGGCCGCAGTAGATGTCGACGGGTGAGCCGTTGGGCACGGTGCCGCGCTGGCCGCCGAACAGGCCACCCGTCGACGGGCCCCGGTAGGCGAGTACGGCGGCGCCGTCGTTGCCCAGGACGGTGGTCCTGCTGGCCGCGGTCTCGTCGAGCGGTCGCCCGGTGGTGGCGGCGCGGGGCAACGTCGCCGGGTCGACGCCGGCCGCCGGGCCGTCCGTCCCGGCAAGGGACGCGGCGGAGCCGGTAGCGCCCGGCGCGCCTGGCCCGTCGCTGGCCCCCGGCGCGGGGTCGGAGCCGACCGTGCCGACCGCGCTTGCCAGGCGCGTGTCGGGCGCGGCGCCGGCCGTGCTGCCCCTGCCGGCGCCGGCCGCGCGAGGTGAGCCTCCCGCGGTTTCGTCCCGGTGGTCGTCGCGCAACAGCGAATGGATGAGCGCGGTGCTGGCCAGCAGAAGGACCGCCAGCAGCGCGAGCAGGAGCGGCAGCCGCCGTCGACGGGGCGGGCGGCGCGCGGCGGCGCCAGGCCCGCCCGCTGTGGGGCCGTCGGGTGCGGCGAGGTCGTGCGTGTCGTCCTGGCTGACGGCCGCGGGTTCTCGGGCCGGCTGGCGAAGGGCTTGTGCCGCGTCGTCCCAGTCGGCGACTGGCGCGGCCGCGTCGGCTTCAGCCACGGACCGCGGCCAGGCACCGGCCGTGGGCGCGGTGGGCGGTGTCTGCTGCAAACCAGCCGCGTGGGCGCCGCCGTCCCTCGTGTCCGAGGCCATCGCGACCGGCGTGGCCGACCCGCGGGAGGCCGGCGCGCTGGCCGGGTCCTCGGGCGCGCCTCGCGGTGGCATCGCGGCCGGAGGGATCCAGTCCGCGAGCGGTGGGCGGGTCGCGCCCGCGGCTGTGGGGCACGCCTGCTGTGGGGCGGCAAGAGCGGCGAGAAGTCTGATGGCGCCGGGTCTGCGGCCTGGGTCGCTGTCGAGGGCGGCGGTGACCATCGGCAGCAGGTCGGCCGGCACGCCGTCCAGGCCCGGTGGGTTGGACAGGATCCGCATCGCGGTGGCGGCCGGGGTCTGTGCCTCGAACGGGTGGTGGCCGCGGGCGGCGAACGCGACGCACATCCCCCAGTTGAAGATGTCGGTCGCGGTCGTGGCGGGGTCGCCGTTGAGCTGTTCGGGCGCCATCCACGCGACGGTGCCGATGACGCTTCCGCTGCTGGTGTTGGCGGTGAGGTCGTCGGCCCTGGCGAGCCCGAAGTCGATGATCTTCGGGCCTTCCCGGGCGAGCAGGATGTTCGCGGGTTTCAGGTCGCGGTGTACGACGCCGGCGGCGTGTATGGCGACCAGGCCCTCGGCGAGCCCGGTGGCGAGCGTGGTCAGGTTCGCTCCGCGCAGCGGGCCGTGCTGGGTGACCGCGGTGAGCAGGTCGGTGCCCTCGACGTACTCGGTGGCCATCCACGGCTCGTCGGCGTCCGGGTCGGCGTCGAGCACCTGGGCGACGCGGGTGCCGCGTACCCGGCGCGCGGCCGTGACCTCCCGGCTGAAGCGTTCGCGGAACTGTGGCTCGTCGAGCAGATCGGAGCGGATGACCTTCACCGCGGCCGGCCGGCTGTCGTCGTCCACACCCAGGAAGACGGTCCCCATCCCGCCGGTGCCCAGCCGGCCGCACAGCCGGTAGTTGCCCACCGCGCGGCGGTCCGTCGGGCCTAACGGAGTCAGCACGCCGGTCCCACCCGTGATCAACCCTCTCGCGCTACCGAACCCGACCGGACCTTCGGCCTGTCACGGTGGGGAACATCGTCGTGCGAAATCCTTGCAGAGCGACCCACGCGCGCCGGTAGCGGCTCACCGTGGTGCGTGTGCTGAGTGACTCGACGTGGCCGTGGGTAGTTCGTGGAAATGGCTGGAGCCGATCCGATGGACGTCCTGGCCGAGTTGATGACCCGGCACGGTCGAACGTTCGCCGAGGACATCGAGGCCGACGTCGCCGCCGACACCGCGGAGGCGATGTTCCGGCTGCTGGTCTTCGCGTCGCTGGCCAGCGCGCGGATTCGGTCATCGGCGGCGCTGGAGGCGTCGAAGGCGATGTTCGCGGAAGGGTGGACGAACCCCGCCGCGATGGCCGACACCACGTGGGAGCAGCGGGTCCGCGTGCTCCACGAGCACGGCTACGCCCGATACGACGAGAGCACGGCCCGCGTCCTCGGCGATGCGTGCCACTACCTGCTCGACACCTACGACGGCGACGTCCGGGGCGTGYGGGACGCGGCTGACTACCACGCCGGCCGGGAGCACACGCTGCTCGTGCAGATCAAGGGGATCGGGCCGGTCGGCGCCGACATCTTCCTGCGCGAGGCGCAGGCCGGCTGGGACGAGCTCGTCCCGTACGTCGACGCCCGCACCCGCCAGACCGCCCGGGATCTCGGCCTGCCCGGCGACCCGCGCCGCCTGCTCGAGCTGGTCGAGCGGGAGGACTTCCCGCTGCTGGTCGCCGCGTTGGTCCGCGGCCGCCTGGAGCACGACATCGACCAGGTGATCGACGCCGCCGCGCACCGTTGACGCCGCGACGCACTGTTGACGGCGCCGCGCACTGTTGACGGCGCCGCGCGGGAGACCCGCGCTGCCCGGCAGCCGTGGCGTTGGTCTCGACCACGCCGGTCCGGGTGCGGCAGATCGCCGGGAAGATTGCGCAGCCCGCTAGGCTTCTGTGTTCTGGTTGTAGCTGGGCCGGGGTCTCCCGTGGGTTCCAGCCGGATCGGCGGTGGTGCCGACCCGGCTGGTCCGTGATCTGTCCGCCAAGCCGTGCCTGCGCCGAACGCGCGGATTCAGCGTCGCGCGAGGTGGGGCAGGTCGGTGGGAGGCCGTTTCCCAGCGGCCCGGCCGATAAGGACATCAGATCGGCTATGTACCCTTTTGTGCCGGTTCGTTTCGCGGAGGAGCGCAGTGTCCCCGACCCGTGACCCGCGGCTCGTCCGCGAGCAGGCCTACGTCGATCTGCTCTACGCGCGCCTCGACGAGGTCAGCGACCTGACCCGTGCCCAGCTGCGGCAGGTGCTGCTGGACGTCGGCACCGGGACGCCGCAGGCGGTCGTCGAGCGGGACGTGTTCGCCGCGACCCACGCCGAGCGGCTGGCCAGGCTGGAGGCCGCCGAGGGCCGGCTGTGCTTCGGCGCGATGCACCGCGTCGACGGGACGCGCACCTACATCGGCCGGATCGGGCTCTCCGACGCCGAGCAGGAGCCGATCCTGGTCGACTGGCGCGCGCCCGTCGCGACCGCCTTCTACCAGGCGACGCTCGCCGAGCCGCGCGGCCTGGTCCGCCGGCGCCACCTGCGCACCAAGGGCCGCGAGGTGACGGGCGTCGCGGACGACCTGCTGTCCGTCGGTCCCGAGAGCGCCGTGCCCCCCGCCGGTGCCGCGAGCGAGGCGGGAACAGCGGGCGCGGCGCGCGTCGGGACCGAGGGCGCCTTCGGGACCGAGAGCGCCGCCGAGGCCGACCGGCCGACCGGCGACACGATGCTGCTTGAAGCGCTGTCCGCGCCACGCACCGGCCGGATGGGCGACATCATCGCCACGCTCCAGGCCGAGCAGGACCGCGTCATCCGGGCCGACGCCCGCTCGGTGCTGGTCGTCGACGGCGGCCCGGGCACCGGCAAGACCGCGGTGGCGCTGCACCGGGCTGCCTACCTGCTCTACTCCGAGCGGGCCAGGCTGGAGCGCTCCGGCGTGCTGATCGTCGGTCCCAGCCCGGTGTTCCTGCGCTACATCGACCAGGTGCTGCCCTCGCTCGGCGAGACCGGGGTGGTGTTCGCGACCCCGGGCCGGCTCTTCCCCGGCGTCGCCGCGACCACGACCGACCCGGTGGCGCTCGGGAGCCTCAAGGGCGACGAGCGGATGGCGGCCGTGCTCGCCGCCGCGGTCCGGGAGCACCAGCGGCTGCCGCGGCGGACGATCGAGATCGTCCACGACGATGACCGGACGCTGCGCCTCGACCGGGACACCGTGGCCCGCGCGCGGACCAGGGCGCGGCGCAGCCGCCGCCCGCACAACGGCGCCCGCCGGGTGTTCCTGCGCGAGCTGCTCGACGAGCTCACCGGCCAGGTCGTGCGCCAGATCTCCGGTGGGTTGCTCGACGACGACGAACGCGCCGACGTCCGCGAGGGGCTGTGGGCGGACCCGGCCGTGCGGCGGGCGCTCGGCGACCTGTGGCCCCGGCTCACCCCCGTCCAGCTGCTTGAGAGCCTCTACACCGACCGTGACCTGCTCGCCAGGTCCGCCGCGCGGATCCTGACCCCGGCCGAGCGTGACCTGCTGCAGGGCGTCCGTCGGCAGGCAGCCGCCCGCCACGAAGATCTGTTCAGCGCGCTCGAAGCGGACGAGGCTCCCGCGCCCGGCGGCGCGACCGGCGCCGGCCACGACCGCGACCGCGACGACCGCCGCGACGGTCGGGCCGGTCGGGCCGGTCGAGGAGGCGGGCGGGTCTGGACGATCGCCGACGTGGCGCTGCTCGACGAGGCGGCCGAGCTGCTCGGCGACCCGGACGAGGGCAGCAGGGAGGCGGCCGAGGCGCGCGCGGCCAGGGAGCGGGCGGCCGAGCGCCGCTACGCCGAGGACGTGCTGGAGATGCTGGGACTCGCCGGCGAGCTCGACGCGGACACCGTGGCCGACCGGTGGCGAGGGCCGCGCCGGCGCGCGAGCGCCGCCGAGCAGGGCGCGACCGACCGGGAGTGGGCGTTCGGCCACCTCATCGTCGACGAGGCGCAGGAGGTCTCGCCGATGCTGTGGCGGCTGCTGTGGCGGCGCTGCCCGGCGCGCAGCGCGACCCTGGTCGGTGACCTCGCCCAGGCGGCGCGCCCCGGCGCGCCCGCGACGTGGGCGCAGATCCTCACGCCGCACGTGGGCGATCGGTTCCGGGTCGAGCGGCTGACGGTGAACTACCGCACCCCGCGAGAGATCATGGACGTCGCCGCGGACGTGCTGGCCGCGAGCGGGTCGGCGGCCGCGGCGCCGGAGTCGGTCCGGTCGGCCGGTGAGCCGCCGCTGGCCGTGCGGGTGGCCTCGCTCGACGGGCTCGCGAACGCGGTGGCCGCCGAGACCATCCGGACGGCCGGGATCATCGGCGAGGGCCGGATCGCGGTGATCTGCCCGCCGGAGACGGTCGGTTCGGTGCGCGGCGCGCTGTGCCGGGTCGCGCCGGAGCTCCTCGGCGCGGCCGGGTCCGGCCCGGGTGCCGGCGACGGCGCGGAGGTCCTGGACGCGCGGGTGGCGGTGCTGACCGTCGCCGACAGCAAGGGGCTGGAGTTCGACGCCGTCCTGCTCGTCGAGCCGTCGGCGCTGCTCGCCGGGCCGACCAGGGGCCTCGCGGACCTCTACGTCGCCCTGACGCGGGCCACCCGCTCGCTGACCGTCCTGCACACCGGCGACCTCCCGCCCGTCCTGGCCCGCCTCGAGTCCTGATCTCGGCCCCCGATCTACGCCGGGCCGCCCAGCTCCAGCTCTCCAGCTCTCCAGATCTCCAGATCTCCAGATCTACCGATCTACCGATCTCACCGCGTTGGCCCGGTCGCGCGGCGCATCCTGATCTCACGGCTGGTGATCGCGCGGCGCGAGATTTGTCGCACCTGTGGGTTACCGTGCCGGTGTCGTCAGGTGAGCCACGTTTCGGGGGCGGTTCCAGTGACGGAGGACGAGCGCGCGGAGTGGGACGCGCCGGCAACGGCGGCCACGGCAACGGCGGCCACGGTGGCGCGGGCGGGGCCGGTGGGCTCCCGGCGCGTGCCCCTGGTCCCGTGGTTCACGGCCTGGCTGCTCGGGCGGCTGACCGGGAGCGTGGCGGCGCGGCGCAGCGTGCGGTTCTTCGAGGACGCCGGTCCCCGGCTCGTCGGGATCGTCGCGCTCGACCTGGCGGGCGCCCTGTCGTTCGCCGTCGCGCCGTTCATCCTGCGCCACCTGATCGACGCCGGTCTCACGGCCCCGCGGGGGCGGTCGGCGCTGGTCGCGTCCGTCGCGGCGCTGCTCGTCGTCGCCCTGCTCCAGGCCACGACGACCGCCGTCTCCCGGGTGCTCAGCTCCGGGCTCGGCGAGCTCGTCGGGCAGCGGGCCGGGCAGGCGGTGCACGACCACCTGCTGCGGGTGCCGTTCGCCTTCTTCCCCGGGCAGCGCCAGGGCGACCTGTTCGCCCTGTTCGGCCAGGACACCGCCGAGATCGAGTCGTCGGTGGCGATGGTGCTGCCGCGCGCGGTGACCACCGGGATCAGCGCGGTCGTCGGCGTCGCGACCATCGCGATCCTCGACTGGCGGCTCGCCGCGGTGTCACTGCTGCTCGCGCCTGGAGTGTTCGCGCTGCTGGCCGTCGGGCGCCGGGAGGGACGTCGCCTGTCCGTGGAGCTCATCAGGCTGCGGGTGAAGCACTTCGGGCAGATCGGGGACACCATCGGCATCTCCGGCGCGCTGCACATCCGGCTGTTCGGCCGGACCGGGCACGAGTCGGCGAGATACGCCGA
The DNA here is from genome assembly GCF_001854645.1 of Pseudofrankia sp. EUN1h. Classification (NCBI taxonomy): domain Bacteria; kingdom Bacillati; phylum Actinomycetota; class Actinomycetes; order Frankiales; family Frankiaceae; genus Pseudofrankia; species Pseudofrankia sp. EUN1h. Next base: position 15,922 of record NZ_MBLN01000117.1, read on the forward strand.
GATCGCCGCCGACATGCGCCGGACGGCGCAGCGGCGCAACCGGGTGAACGCCGTCGCCGGTCTGATGTCGTCGGCCGGGGCGGCGGTCGCGGTGGTCATCGTCGTCGGCTTCGGCTCGTGGCTGGTGAGCTCGGGACGGGCGACGATCGGGACGCTGCTCGCGTTCGCGAGCGCGCTGCTCTACGCCTACCGGCCGGTGACCGGGCTCGCCGAGAGCCGTTCCGACCTGCTCGACGCGGGCGTCGCCTTCGAGCGGGTGTTCGGCCTGCTGGACGTCTCCCCGGACGTCCGTGACCTGCCGGTGGCGACGCCGGACGACCGCCCGCCCGTCACGGCCGTGCCCCGGCAGGCTCGGCCCGAGCGGGCCCGGCCGGCGCGACCGGCCGAACCGGCGGAGCCGGTCGATCCGTCGGGGCCCGCGCGGCCGGGCCAGAGCGCGCCCGAGATCCGGATCGAGGACCTGTGGTTCCGATACGAACGAGACCCGAGCGCGGACTGGTCGGCCGCCGGGCGCGAGCTCGGCCGGCGCTGGTGGGACGTCCAGGGCGAGGAGGCCGCGGCCGCGGCGCGGGAGGAGCGGGAGCTCGCCGAGGCCGCCCGGGCGCGGCGCGCGGCTGAGGGAGGGGCGGCGCGGGGACTGGCGGCGCCGGACGAGCAGGAGTGGGCGCTGCGTGGCCTGAGCCTGGTGGCCGCCGCGGGCGCGAAGACGGCGATCGTCGGGTCGAGCGGCGCGGGCAAGAGCACGCTCGGCGCCCTGCTCGCCGGCATCTACCTCCCGACCCGTGGCCACATCCGCTGCGACGGCGAGGACCTCGCGACGATGGACTGGCGCCGGCTGCGCTCGATCGTCGGCGTCGTCCCGCAGGACCCGTTCATGTTCCACGACACGATCGGCGTGAACATCCGCTATGGCCGGATCGCCGCCGACGACGCGGCGACCGAGGCGGCGGCGCTGGACGCTGGCCTCGGGCCGCTGCTGGACAAGCTGCCGAAGCGGCTGGACACGGTCGTGGGCGCCCGCGGCTACCAGCTCTCCGGCGGCGAGCGCCAGCGGGTGGCGCTCGCCCGGGTGCTGCTCGCCGACCCGTCGCTGCTGGTCCTCGACGAGGCGACCTCCCAGCTGGACTCGGTGACCGAGCAGGTCGTGCAGGAGGCGCTCGCCCGGCTCGGCGCCGGCCGGACCCGCGTCGTGATCGCCCACCGGCTCTCCACGGTCGTCGACGCCGACGCGATCCACGTCCTGGCCCATGGTGAGGTCGTCGAGTCCGGCACCCATGAGGAGCTGCTCGCCCGCGACGGCGCCTATGCCCACCTCTACGCCCACCAGCTCGCCGATGACGGCCCCGCGCCGCGGCGCTGAGCGGGACCGAACCGGGCTGGGCTGGGCGGCGGGCTCGCGCGGCCACGCGCCCGGACAGATCGGACACGCGCGCGATCGGCCGGTCCGTTCCGCTTCGTTCCGCTTCGGTATGGTTGGCGCGCCCTTTTCCGGCGCGGTGCGCCGTTCGTCGGCCTGCCGGCGAACGGCGGGGGCGGGCGACGCGAACGGGGTGACGCGGCGGGGCGGCGCGGGCGGGGCGGACAAAGGGGAATCGTGGCGCTCGACAACATCAGGCTCGGTGAGCTGCTGGTTCTCGTCGCCGAGGGCAAGGTCCAGCTCCCCGAGTTCCAGCGGTCCTGGAAGTGGGACGACGACCGGATCCGCTCGCTGCTGGCCACGGTGACGCTGGACTATCCGCTCGGCGTCGTGATGACGCTGGAGACCGGTGGCGTGACCCGGTTTCGCACCCGGGCCCTGCACGGCACGCCGCCCGCGACGCCCGCCGTGGAGCCCGAGCAGCTGCTGCTGGACGGCCAGCAGCGGCTCACCTCGCTCTACCAGGCGCTGCTGTCCGACCGGCCGGTCGACACCGAGGACTCCCAGCACAGGCCGGTCGAGCGCTGGTACTACGTCGACATCGACCACGCGACCGACCCGGCCGCCGACCGGGAGGAGGCGATCCTGTCGGTGCCGGCGACGAAGGTCCTCAAGGAGGACTTCGGCCGCAGGGTCAGGCTCGACCTCACCACGACCGAGGCCGAGTGCGCGGCTGGCCTGTTCCCGCTGAACATCGCCTTCGACAACGACAAGGTGGTGGCCTGGCAGCGGGTCTTCGTGCGGTCCCGGCCCGGCGACGAGAACTGGGACCGCTGGTCGGCGTTCGAGAAGCGGGTCCTGCACCGGGTCACCGGCTTCCAGGTGCCGATGATCAGGCTGCCGAAGACGAYGGACAAGGTCGCGGTGTGCGCGGTCTTCGAGAAGGTGAACACCGGCGGCGTCGTCCTCAACGTCTTCGAGCTGCTCACCGCGATGTACGCCGGCGACAGCGGCTACTTCCAGGAGGCCGGCGAGGACTTCCACCTCGCCTCCGACTGGGCGCGGATCCACGCCGCGCTGGCCGAGAAGCACGAGATGCTCGCCGACCTGGAGAACATCGACTTCCTGCAGGCCGTCGCCCTCGTCGTCACCTACCTGCGCAAACGTGACTGGCTCGCCGGCCGCGCCGCCGGCACGGTGGGGCCGGGCACCGCGCCGGCCGTCGGCTGCAAGCGGCGCGACCTGCTCGACCTGCCGCTGCCGGACTACCGGGAATGGGCCGGCCGGGTCGCCGACGCGTTCGACTGGACCGGCGCGTTCCTGCGCGAGCAGTGCGTGTTCCAGTCGAGGTTCCTGCCGTACCGCACCCAGCTCATCCCGCTGGCCGCGATCCGGGTGATCCTCGGCGACCAGGCCGACAGGCCGCGGGTACGCGAACGGCTGGCTCGCTGGTACTGGTGCGGCGTGCTCGGCGAGCTGTACAGCGGGACGTTCGAGAGCCGCTTCCCGCGCGACGTCGAGCAGCTGGCCGCCTGGATCACCACCGACAGCCCCGAGCCGGACACCATCGTCGAGGCGACCTTCCACGAGCAGCGGCTGGCCACCCTGACGACCCGCAGCAGCGCCGCCTACAAGGGCCTGTACGCGCTGTTGGTCAAACAGGGCGCCTACGACTGGTACTTCACCGAGGCGCCGATCGACGGCGAGAGCGCCGTCGGCCGCGACGTCGACATCCGAATGGTCTTCCCGAAGTCCTGGTTCCAGCGGGCCGGGCGCCGGGACGCCCGGATGGGCAGCATCGTCAACAAGACCGCCCTGTCCTACCAGGCCGGCCAGCGGATGGGTACCCGCGCGCCGGCCGCGTACCTCGACGTGCTGGCCAGGGAGGCGGGCGCCCCCGCGGACTGGCTCGACGACCGGGTCGCCACCCACCTGATCGATCCGGCGCTGCTGCGCGCCGCCGACTTCGACGCCTTCTACGCCGACCGCACGGCCCGGCTGCTCGACCTGGTCGACGACGCGATGGGCAAGCGCGCGGTGCGCTCCTCGGCGGCGGCCCTGGCCGACGGTCCGATCCCGACCGGCGTCTGAGGCGCGCGGTGGACGCCGACGACATCCGGGCGCTGCGGGACGCCTCGCTCACGATCGGCCAGCTTCTGGCGAGGTGGGGCCAGCGGGTCCGCGACGACATCGCGGTGCCCCGGATCAGCCGCGATCTGGCGGCCGCCGGGCTCACCACCTGGCCGGACTTCGCCCGCGGGCCGCTGACCACGGTCGTGCGCGTCGTGCCGCTGCCGGAGCCCGGCGCACGGGCCGCCGAGGAGCCCGGCTCCGACCCGGCCGACGACGAGCCCGGCCTCGACCCGGCAGACGACGAGCGCGACGCCGTCGAGGCCGCGCCGGCCGAGGCCCCGGCCAGGAGCACCGCGGACGCCGGGGACCCCTCGGCGCCGGGACGGCCGGCACCGCCGGAGCGGCCCGTACCTTCGGGGCAGCCGCAGCCGCAGCCGCAGCCGCAGCAGCCGCCACAGCAGCCGCCGCCGCGGCCGGGGCAGCCCGGGCAACCGCCGCGGCCGGGGCAGCTCGACGGCACGCCGCCCGACGGTGGGCGCAGGCGCGCACGTCGGCGCAGGAAGGGCGTGGCGTCCGGGCAGCCGGGCGCCGACGCGGATGGCGCCGCGCCCTGGGTCGCGATGAAGGTCGGCCACCTGCCGAGCGCGAAGGGCGGCGTGTCCAGCGTTCCCTCGGGCACGCCCCTGGCCAGGGTGACCACGCTCATGCTGAAGCGGGGCTACTCGCAGGTGCTGGTCCTGGACGGGTCGTCGAACCTGCGCGGGGCCGTGACGTGGCGTTCGATCGCGACCATGCAGGGCTCGCGCCGGCAGCACACCCTCGAGAACGCGACCGACCCGGACGTGGAGAGCGTCCAGGTGACGGACGACCTGCTGGCGACGCTGCCCAGGATCACCGAGCGCGGGTTCGTGATCGTCTGGCGCGACGGCCGGGTCTGCGGCATCGTCACGACCGCCGATCTCGCGACCGCGTACGACCGCCTCGCGCACCCGTACTTCCTGATCGGCGAGATCGAGCGGCGGCTGCGCCGCTGCCTCGGGCCCAGGTTCGGCATCGAGGACCTGCGGGCGGTCAACCCGGACGCGACTAGCGTCAGCAACCTGATGTTCGGGGAGTACCTCAAGCTGCTGCGTACGCCCGGGCAGTGGGCGAAGCTCAGCTGGGCGACGGTCGACCACCACCAGTTTCTTCATGACCTGGACGAGGTCCGGCGGATCCGTAACGAAATCATGCATTTCGACCCACGGCCRCTGACCGACCGGCAGAAGGAACATCTGCGTCAGTTCTGCGGCGTGCTCAAGGGCATGGATCCGTATTGACCCGGTGCCGACGCTGACCGCCAGGTCGCCGGCTGGCTACTCCTGACGAGCCATGGCACCCAATGTGGCATAAAAGACCACGGACACGTCAACGCGTCCAGGGTGTCGTGCGTCCGTAAGGGAGACAAAGCATTTCCTTACGGACAAGGAGCGCCATGTCCACCGCGCAGTCCGAGCGAGCCGGGCGAGTCCCGCCGCCCGGTCCGTCCGACCAGCCCTACCTGTCCGGCTCACCCGACCGCTCCGACCGCTCCGACCGCTCCGACCGGTCCGGCGCGTCCGGCGCCGCGGGCACCTCGCCGGGGCTCGCCGTGCTCGACCCGCGGGCCGACCCGCTCGAGCGGTTGGACGGCGGGGAGCCGGAGGCGCGGCGAGCCACGCGGCGCCGGCGCGGCGAGCCGGCCGGGAACGCGCCCGAGGGCCGGGGCTGGTCGTGGCGGGTCGCCGTGATCCTCGCGGTGGTCGTCGCCACGCTCGCGGGCGGCGTCATCCTGCGCGGCTACCTGCCGGAGGATCCACGAATCGTCGTGTACGGCGACTCGCTGATGGTCGAGGCGCAGGAGGACTTCCGGGCGGCGGCGGCCCACGCCGGCGCGCACGCCATCCTGATGAAGATGTGGAGCGGCACCGCGCCGTGCAACTGGCTTGGCGACGTGCCGACCACGATCCGGGACTTCCGCCCGACGATCGCGGTGATCGCCTTCTCCGGCAATCGGCCGTCCTGCATGAACGGCCGTGACTTCCTCGCCGGCTACCAGACGGACGTGACGACGATGGTCGACCAGCTGACCTCCGACGGCGTCGAGGTACGCATCGTCGACGCGCCGCCGCGCCGCGGCGAGCTCGTCGACGCCGGCGGGCGGACCGCGCTCGACCGGGTCTGGGAGCAGATCGCGAGTACGACGCCGCACACCGGGGTGATCCACGCCGGCCTGGCCGTCTCCGACCACGGCCGGTTCACGACCACGCTGCCCTGCGACCCGGGGGAGTCCTGCGGGCCGGACGGCCGGGTCGTGGTGCGGGCTCCCGATGGCGTGCACTTCTGCCCGCGCCCCGTGCTGCCGGCCGGCGTCTGCGCGGAGTACTCCAGCGGGGCCCGCCGCTACGGCCTGGCGATCGCKCACGGCGTGCTCGGCTGACCGCCTGCCGTACCCGGCTGACCGCCCGCCGTACCCGGGCAGTCATCGCCGTGCCACTATGTATCTGCGATGTTTCGTTTCCGTGTTGGCGAGGTCTCTGGCGGCGCCTCGCCGGTTGACAATCTCTACTGATCCGGTGAACATAGCGTCATGTTCTCCGAACACGCCCGACCGTTGTCTGGCCGCCGCACGGCCGCCGTCACGCCGTCGCGGCCGTGTCCAGCTCGCTGTCCGGCGAGCAGCCCGGTACGGCGGCCCTCCTAACCCGAGTCGGCCGGCGGGTAGATCTGCTCGCGCCCTCGACGCCGTCAACCAGCGCGTTCCCGACAGGGCACCAACCAGCCTCGCGGTCAGGACGACGCCTTCCCGACACTTGGCGCTCGCCGCGCCCGGATGGGCGTCAGATTCGTCCATGAGCCGTTCTCCGACACGCTCGTCGTCCGGCAGGGCCGTCCCGATGCCCACGGCCCGTTTTCGCTCGGAGTTCGCTCCGATGCCATTCCGCTGTGCCGTCGGCCAGGTTTCGGAAGCGCAACGTGAACAGGTCCCCCCGTCGCGTCCGACCGCGACGGGCGCGGTACCGTCCGCCGTCGTCTGTGTCGTAAGACCACTCGTGGGCGTGGCCTCGCACCCGCCACGCGCCACGGCATGACGGCCGGCAATGATGCCGGCCAGAAACCAGGAGTTTTCGATGAGCCCAACGCTCATTCCGGCCGTGCCGTCGGCCCGTCCGCCCGAGTCGCGAGCGTGGACCGATGCCGCGGCGCCAAGGACCGGGCAGCACGAGACACCAGGCCAGCCCCGCGGCCGGGACGCCCGGATCTGGCCGAGCGCCGAACCGGAGCGCGACCCGCGCGGCGCCGTCGTCGTGCTCCCGGGCCGCGGCGAGTCCGCCGAGCTCTTCGAGCCGCTGGGGTTCCGCCTCGCGCTCGACGGCTACGAGGTGACCTACCTCGGGCCAGGAGAGGACAGCACCCTCGCCCTCGGTGAGTGCCGGGTCCCGGGGCGGCCGTTCGCGCTGGTCGGCTCGGACACCGGCGCGCTACGGGCGCTCGCCGTCGCCGGCTCGCCGGCGCTGCGCGCCGACGCGCTCGTGCTGCTCGGCCTGCCGCTGCTCTACCGCCCGGTCGCCGGCGAGGTCCCGTCCGACCCGCCGCCGCGGGCCCTGCCCGACCTGCCGATCCTGCTCGTGCACGGCGTCGACGACGAGGTCAGCCCCCTGCAGGTGGTCCGGATGACGACCCGCACGGCCTCGCGCGCTCGCCTGGTCGCGGTCCCCGGTGGCCATCAGGTCCTCACCGAGACGAGCTGGCGCGCCACCGCCGCCCACACCATCGCCTTCCTCGAGGACCTCGCCACCGCCTCCGCCACCGGAGTCTCCGCCGGGTCGGCTTAGCCAGGTTCCTGCCGCCTCGGCGGGCGGCCCGCCCGTCCGCCCCGCCCGTCCGCCCAGTCCGTCCACCCGTCCGCGCGTTCCGTTCCGTCGAGGCGTCGCCAGGTTCGTCGGTGTGACCACCTCGCGGTGAGCCCGGTGTGGGCTGCTGGGATACAGGGGTGACCATGGCGGGATGGGCGGGTTGACCAGGGTGGGGTGGCCGGCTTGGCTGGGACAGTGACGGGCGAGGCCTTCCTCTACGACGCGGTACGCACGCCCTGGGGGCGCGGGCGGCCGGGCGGCGCGCTGCGGGGGGTGAAGCCGGTCTCGCTGGTGGCCGGCCTGGTGGACGAGCTGCGCAAGCGGAACCCGACGCTGGACGTCGACCGGCTTCGCGACCTGATCCTCGGCACCGCGAGCCCGGCTCGTGACCAGGCCGGGGACCTGGCCAGAGCCGCGGCCCTGGTCGCCGGCCTGCCGGACACCGTCTGCGGGGCCGTCGTCAGCCGGCTCGGCGCCTCGGGACTGGACGCGGTCGCGCTGGCCGCGGCGCGGGTGCGAGCCGGCTGGGACGATCTCCTGCTCGCCGGCGGCGTCGAGTCGATGTCCCGGGTACCGGCGGGCGCGGACACCGGCCCGCTGGCGAGCGACCCGGCGACGAGTCACCAGACCGGCTTCGTCCCCGCCGGCGTCTCGGCCGATCTTCTGGCCACCCTGATGGGCCTCACCCGCGCGGATCTGGACGCCTACGCGCTGCGGTCGCGCCGGCTGGCCGCGGACGCGTGGGCCGAAGGCCGCCTCACCCGCTCGGTCACCGCCGTCCACGACCACGGCCTGCTCGTCCTCGACCACGACGAGCGTGTCGGGCCGGTCGCGGCGGGCACCCCCGTCGAGCAGTCCCGGCTGACCGCGGCCGCCGGCCACCTGGCGGGGCTGCCGGCGGCGTTCGCCCAGGCCGGCGAGCAGGCGGGCTTCGACGCGGTGGCGACCCGCGCCTACCACTGGCTCGAACGCGTCGACCACGCACACACGGCGGGGAGCTCGGCGGGGCCGGCGGACGGCGCGGCGCTCGTCCTCGTCGGCGATGAGCGGGCCGGCGACGACCTGGGGCTGACGCCGCGGGCGCGGGTCGTGGACGTCCTGGCGGCGGGGTCCGACCCGACGCTCGCGCTCGGCGGCGCGACGGCGGCGACCCGCGCGCTGCTCGCCCGCGCCGGGCTGGGTGTCGACGACGTCGACCTGTTCGAGACGGACGAGGCCTACGCGGCCGCCGCGCTCGCCTACCAGCGGAACCTGGCCATCCCCGACGAGAAGCTCAACGTCAACGGCGGCGCGGTCGCCCTGGGTCACCCGCTCGGCGCCACCGGCGCGAGACTCGTCATCACGGCGGTCGACGAGCTGGAGCGCCGCGGCGCGCGCCGAGCGGTCGTCAGCGTCAGCGCGGGTGCCGGGATGGGGGTGGCGACGCTGCTGGAGCGGGTCTGACGGTCTCCTGGATCAGGGCCGGTGGCGACGCGCCTCCTTGCCTCGTCCATCCTTTCTCCGTCCGCTTCTCCGTCCGCCTTCTCCGCTCGTCCGTACCAGCCGTTGCGTACTGGCGGCCTTCGTGCCAGTCGCTGCCGTACCAACCCGTTCCGTACCAGCCCGTTCCGCCGCCCAGGCCTTCGCCGCCCACCTCGCCGCCGCCCGCGGCCTTCCGACCCGGAGACGACGCCGATGCCCGAGCCGTCGCCAGCGCCCGCGACCGCGCTGACGTCCGAGACGGCGCTGACGTCCGAAGCCTCGCCGGCCGCCGAGACGGCGCTGACGTCCGAAGCGCCGCCGGCCGCCGAAGCGCCGCCGGCCGCCGAAGCGCCGCCGGCCGCCGAAGCCTCGCCGGCCGCCGAAGCGCCGCCGGCCGCCGAAGCGCCGCCGGCCGCCGAAGCCTCGCCGGCCGCCGAAGCGCCGCCGGCCGCCGAAGCCTCGCCGGCCGCCGAGGTGGCGCCCGCGCCCGTGGCGGCGCGTCCACCGGTACCGCCCCCGTCCGAGCCCCCGCCCGGGCCGCGACCCGCGCCCGGCTCGCCGAAGGACGAAGCCCCGGGGAGCGGCGCGCCGGCGGGCGAGCCCGAACGGATCGGGGTGATCCAGTGGGAGCGGGACGCGGCTGGGATCGTCGTGCTGACGCTGGACGACGCGGACCAACCGGCGAACACCACCAACGCGGCCTTCCGAAGCTCGCTCGGCACCGTCGTCGAGCGGCTGGAACGCGAACGCGCGACGCTCACCGGCGTGGTGGTGACGTCGGCGAAGCCGACCTTCGCCACCGGAGCCGATCTGCGCGAGCTGACCGACCTGACCGACCCGCGGGCCGCCTTCGAGCTGGCCTCCGCGGGCAAGGACCCCCTGCGCCGGCTGGAGACGCTCGGCCGGCCGGTGGTCGCCGCGCTCGGCGGCGCGGCGCTCGGCGGCGGGCTGGAGATCGCGCTTGCCTGCCACCACCGGATCGCCCTGGACGCGCCCGGCACGCAGCTCGGCCTGCCCGAGGCGACGCTTGGCCTCATGCCGTCCGGCGGCGGGGTGGTCCGGGCGGTCCGCCTGCTCGGGGTGCTGAACGCGCTGGTCAACGTCCTGCTGCAGGGCCAGCGGTACAGCGCGGCGCGCGCCCGCGCCCTCGGACTCGTCGACGGGCTGGTCACCGCGCGGGACGAGCTGGTGCCGGCGGCGAAGGCCTGGATCCTGGCGAAGCCGGCGCCGGTGGCACGCTGGGACGTCCCGGGCTACCAGATCCCCGGTGGCACCCCGGGGAGCCCGGCGCTCGCCGTCGCGCTCGCCTCGCTGACCGCGAACCTGCGCCGCCAGGCCCCCGGCGCGGCCCAGGTAGCGGGCCCGGCGATCCTCGCGGCCGCGGTCGAGGGCGCTCAGCTCGACGTCGACACCGCGTGCGTCGTCGAGTCGCGCTACTTCGCCGAACTGGTGACCAGCCAGGCCGCGCGGAACCTCGTCCAGGCGTTCTTCGTGGACATGGGCCGGGTCGTCGCCGAAGGGGCGGCCTCGGCCGACGGGCCGGGCGGCCGGGCCCGGTTCGAGGCGCCGAAGGCGTTCGTCGACCGCCTGCTCGGCGGGTACCTCGCCGAGGCGGCCGCGATGGTGGGCGAGGGCCTGCCCGCGCCGTCCGTCGAGCAGGCGGGCGTGCAGGCAGGCTTCCGCTCGTCGCCACTGCGGCTGTGCGATGAGCTCGCGCTCGCCACCGCCCGCGTCGCGGCCGCCGAGGCTCGGGGGGCCGGGGTCGACGCCGCCGCCACCACCGCCGACGCCGATGCGCCGGCGGGCGCGGGGGCGAGTGGGTCGGCCGTCGCCACGGAACGGGACGACGGCGGGCTCGCCGTGCTCGACCGGATGACCGAGGAGTTCGGCCGGTCTGGCCGCGCTTCCGGGGGTGGGTTCTACGAGTACGTCGACGGCCGGCGCACRGGCCTGTGGAAGGGGCTGTGGGAGCACTTCGGCGCGGACGGCGGCACCGGCGCTGGCGCGGAGTTCTCGGCCGGGAACCCGGCCGGGGTCGCCTTCGAGGAGCTGAAGGAACGGCTGCTGTTCGCCGTGGCGCTGCGGGCCGTCGGCTGCCTCGACGAGGGCGTGGTCGGCTCGGCGGCGGCGGCGAACGTCGCCTCGCTGACCGGAGCCGGGTTCCCCGCCTGGACCGGCGGGGCCCTCCGTTACATCGACGGCTATCCAGGCGGTGCGGCCGGCTTCGTCGCCCGGGCCCGCGTGCTCGCGGCCCGTCACGGCGGCCGCTTCGCCCCGCCGTCGTCGCTGGCGGAGCGAGCCGAGCGCGACGAGCCGTACACCTGACCCTCGCCAGGGCGAAGCGTGGCCGATGGTCGACTCCATGGACACCACCAACGGCCACGGTTACCGACCCGCGACACAGTCCGTGGCCGATGGTGGTGTCCAGACAGTCGATCAGGTGCCACGCTCGGGCGGCTCGGGCGGCTCGGGCAGCCGGTGAGGGCCGATCGATCGGTGGACGCGGCGGGGTCGCAGCGGTAGACCGGTCTGCGGTCGCCGAAATGGGTTCCAGGTCGACGCCGAGAGCGGTTCAGCGCAGAGGATCCGCCACCCGGTGAGAGTCAGCACGTCCACGCACGTCCACGCAGCCGGGTGACGGGCATGGGCGCGGTCCGTGGCCGCCGCGCGCCGTCCGCACAGCGAGCTGTCCGAAGAGGGAGTGACGAGCCGATGGAACCAGGCGTTGGGGCGATGGCGCCGGGAGGGGCCGCGACGTCGACGGGGCCGCTGGCCGGGCTGCGGGTGGTGGAGCTCGCCGGGATCGGGCCGGGGCCGCACGCCGCGATGGTGCTCGCCGACCTCGGCGCCGACGTGGTCCGGGTGGACCGGCCCGGCGGCGGCGGCGTGGCGGGCGCGCCGGAGGCCGGTGACCAGCTCCTGCGCGGCCGGCGTTCGATCGTCGTCGACCTCAAGGACCCCGCGGGCAGGGACCGGCTGCTCGCGCTCGTCGAGCGGGCCGACGTGCTCATCGAGGGCTACCGGCCGGGGGTGGCCGAGCGGCTCGGAATCGGCCCCGACGCGTGCCTGGCGCGCAACCCGCGGCTGGTCTATGGCCGGATGACCGGCTGGGGCCAGGACGGCCCGTGGGCACACACCGCTGGTCACGACCTGAACTACATCTCCATCACCGGTGTCCTGCACGCGATCGGGCCGAAGGACGGCAAGCCGGCAGTGCCGCTCAACCTCGTCGGTGACTTCGGTGGCGGCTCGATGTTCCTGCTCACCGGCATCCTCGCCGCGCTCTGGGAGCGGGAGCGGTCCGGCGCCGGCCAGGTGGTGGACTCGGCGATGGTCGACGGCGCGAGCGTGCTGGCCCAGATGATGTGGGCCTGGCGTGGCAGCGGGTTCTGGTCCGACGTGCGCGGGGTCAACGTCCTCGACGGCGGAGCGCCGTACTACGACACGTACGTCTGCGCGGACGGCCGGTACGTCGCGGTGGGCGCGATCGAGCCGCAGTTCTACGCCGCCCTGCTTGCCGGCCTCGGGCTCGCCGACGCCGGCCTGCCCGGCCAGAACGACCGTGCGGGCTGGCCGGAGCTGCGCGCCCGGTTCACGGGGACCTTCCTGTCGAAGACCCGAGACGAGTGGGCGGCTGTCTTCGACGGCACCGATGCCTGCGTCACCCCGGTGCTGACCTGGGCTGAGGCGGGATCCCATCCGCACCTGGCCGCCCGCGGCACGCTGGTCACGGTGGACGGCGTCGAGCAGCCGGCCCCGGCGCCGCGGTTCTCGCGCACCATCCCCGGTACCCCGACGCCGCCGCGCCTCAAGGGCGCCGACACCGACGAGGTCCTGGCCGACTGGCTTGGCGAGAAGCCCGCGTCTGGTGCTGGTGCTGATGATGCTGCTGGCGCGGGGGCCGGGGCCGGGGCCGGGGCCGAGACCGACGCGCCGGCGCAGGCGTGAGCCGACGCATTTGTGAGTGAATGCTCATTAGGATGGACGCGAACGTGTGTCGACACAAGCGTGCGTCGACCCATCGGGAGAACGCGGACGTGGAGGGGCAGGACACGTGGAGATAGCGGGTGCGGTAGCCGTCGTCACCGGCGGTGCCTCGGGCCTTGGGCTCGCGACGGCGACGCGGCTGACCAAGGCCGGGGCGAGCGTGGTGCTGCTCGACCTGCCGACCAGCGCCGGTGAGCGGGCCGCCGCGGAGCTAGGCGAGCGGGCCCGGTTCGCCGCGGCCGACGTCACCGACGAGGGCGCGGTCGCCGCGGCCCTCGACGTGGCCGAGGAGCTGGGGGCGCTGCGCGTGGTGGTGAGCTGCGCGGGGATCGGCCCGCCGGCCCGGGTCCTTGGCCGGGCGGGCGTCCACTCGCTGGACCTGTTCGCCAAGGTCGTCGGCGTCAACCTGATCGGCACGTTCAACGTGCTCCGCCTCGGCGCGGAGCGGATCGCGCGGACCGAGCCGCTGCCCGGTGGCGAGCGGGGCGTCATCGTCAACACGGCGTCGGTCGCCGCGTTCGACGGACAGATCGGTCAGGCGGCCTACTCCGCCTCCAAGGGCGGCATCGTCGGCATGACGCTGCCGATCGCCCGCGACCTCGCCGACAAGCTGATCCGCGTCGTCACGATCGCGCCCGGCCTGTTCGCGACGCCGCTGCTCGCGAGCCTGCCGCAGGAGGCGCAGGACTCCCTCGGCAAGCAGACCCCGCACCCCAGCCGGCTCGGCGACCCGGACGAGTACGCCGCCCTGGTCGAGCACATCGTCGCCAACCCGATGCTCAACGGCGAGGTCATCCGTCTCGACGGCGCCATCCGGATGGCCCCGCGCTGACGGCAGGGCGCGGGGATGAGGGCTTCCAGGAAGACCCTCGTCCCCGCGCCGGGCCGCCTCGCGAGCAACCACCGCGCTAGTCGAACACCGCGCTAGTCGAACACCGCGGCGCCCTGGGCCTGATCGTTGGCCGATCGTGGGACCGGCGACGACAACGGCTCCTGCCCGTTCGCGTTCTCCTCGATCGCGACGACCTCCGGCGTGCCCGCCGCCACGCTGGGAGCGGCGGTCACGATCTCGACGCCATCCGTGGACACGGACACGGACACGGCCGCGCCGACGCCGGCGGCCTCGGTCGTCGCCGAGGGCCCGGTCGTCGCCGAGGGCCCGGTCGCGGCGGCCTCGGAGCCGGCGAGGCGCCTGGGCAGCAGGAAGGCCGCCGGCACCGAGACCACCATGAAGATCACCGGCAGCCAGAACGTCGTCCCGAACGCGTCGCCGACCCAGCTGGGGATCGGCCCGTCYCCCGAGCCGCCCGCCACCGCGATCGAGGCGCCGGGACCCGCGTGCCCGCGGATCTGGGTAGCGAGGACGACGGCCAGCACCGCGGTCCCGATCGAGCCGCCGATCTGCTGCAGGATCCGTGACGCCGTGGTCGCCCGGGGGATCTGGTCGTGACGCAGCCCGTGGTAGGTCGCGGTCATCACCGGGATCATCGTCACGGCCATGCCGACACCCCGGATAGCGAGTGAGAACCCGAGCAGCCACTCGCTCGGGCCGCGGCCGGCCTGGGTATAGGCGACCGAGCCGAGCACGGTCAGCGCGAGACCGGAGATCACCATCACCCGCGGGGAGATCCTGTTCGCCCGCGGGGCGACCGCGATCATCCCGATTCCCAGGCCGAGGCCCTGCGGCGCGAGCAGCAGCCCGGCGCCGGTCGCGTCCCGACCGCGGGCGATCTGCTCGAAGAGGGGCGTCAGGAACATGGCGCCGAACAGCGACATGCCGAACAGGAACATCAGGGTGGTCGAGCCGAGGAACGCCGGGTTGCGTAGCAGCCGCAGGTCGATGATCGGCTCGACCTTGGTGCGCAGCGCGTGCACGGCGAAGGCGGCGAGCAGCGCCAGGCCGATCAGCATCGGGACCAGCACGTGCGCGTTGGCGAAGTTGCCCTTGCTGCCAGCCTCCGAGAAGCCGTAGACGGCGACGGCCAGGCCGGGGGAGAGCAGCGCCAGACCCACGAGGTCGAGCGGATGGCGTTCGCCGGCCCGGGTGTCGGCAGGCCGAACACGCTGCGCAAGGAAGATCGCGATCAGGCAGACCGGGATGTTGATGAAGAAGATCCAGCGCCAGCTGATGTTGTCGACGATCAGGCCGCCGAGTACCGGGCCGAGTACCGGAGTCACGACCGCCGGGATGGAGACCGCCGCCATCACCTTCGGCAGCTGAGCGGGGCCGGCCGCCTGCGCCAGGATCGTCTGCATCAGCGGCAGCAGCAGACCGCCGCCCAGGCCCTGCAGCACCCGGAAACCGATCAGGCTGCTCGCCGACCAGGCGACGCCGCACAGCGCCGAGCCGGCCAGGAACATGCCCAGCGACATGATCCACATCCGCTTGCCGCCGAACCGCTCGACCGACCAGCCGGTCAGCGGGATCACCATCGCCAGCGCCAGCAGGTAGCCGGTGGAGACCCACTGGATCGTCGAGACGCCTACGTCGAACTCTTTGCCGAGGGTCTGGATCGCGACCGAGGTGATCGTCGCGTCCAGTTGCACGGCGACGACGCCGACCAGGATGACGAGGGCGAGCCGGACCAGCGCCGGGTCGAGCTTGTCGCTCTTCGCGCCGACGCCAGCTCCAGCTCCAGCTCCGGAGCCGACCGGCGCGGATGTGGCCGAGGTTCCTTCCGGATCGGCGATCCGGGAGCTTCGAGGTGCCGCGGGGGATGACGAGCTCATCGGCCTCTCCGTAGGAGTGGTGGGTGCCCGGTCGTGGCGCGAGGTAGGTGTTGTCGGCCGGCCTCGGGGATGACCACCCACGGCCGGCCGATACAGCGTATCGCCTCCGATACGGCGTATCGAGTCGTGGAGCCGGCGGGTTCTCCGCCGCTCCGCATACGCCTGCGCCATATCCCTGCGCTACATCCTTGCGCCGCCGCTCCCGCGTGTGGCCAGGAGATCTCAGAGTCCGGACACGGTTCAATCAGCTCCGTATCCTGGGGCGATGCGAGGCCACGCGGACACGCCCCGCGCGCCGAAGGTCGCCGCCGCCGGGCCGGCCCCGTTCGGTGACCCGGCCTCGGGCGACGAGCCTGGGCACGTCACGCCCGCCGGTCAGCCTGGTGCCGCCGGGGCCGCGGGCGCGGTGGAAGGGCGACACGCGGGCGCGGGAGATGCCTTCGGCCTGTTGAGCTGGCCAGGCCGTCCCCGCCGCGGGCCGGCGACCCCGGATACTCCCGCCTATCCCGGTGGGCCGGGGGTTCCGCCGGGATCGGACCGTTCGGACCTGGCGCCCGGTGACGATCCCGAGGCGTTGGAGGCGCTGTGGCTGCGCCCTCGGCGCGCCGAACGCTCGTCCGCGCTGACGAGGGAGGCGATCGTCGCCGCCGCGATGGCGATCGCGGACGCCGAGGGCATCGACGCGGTCTCCATCCGACGGGTGGCCGGAGCGCTTCGGGCTCGGCCTATGAGCCTGTACTCGCATTTCTCCCGCAAACAGGACCTGATCGACCTGATGGTCAACGAGGCGGCCGCGGCGGTGGTGGTTCCCGGTGAACTGCCGGCGGACTGGCGGGAGGCGATGCGCATGATTGCTCATCACACCCGCGCCGCGGCGCGCCGCCATCCGTGGATGCTGTCGGTGGTCCACAGGCACGCCGTGATCGGCCCGAACGCGCTGCGTCATTTCGATCAGTCGCTCGCCGCCCTCTCCGGGCTGGACGTCGACCGGGATCAGAAGATCGCAATCCTGGTCGCCGTGGATACGTACACGATCGGCCAGGTCGTCCGCGAACTGGCTGGCCTGCGGAAGTTCCAAGCCGACGAGGCGGCCGACAACGCCGCCGGCGGCGCGGCTGACGACGCGAGGACGGCCGGCGGCGCGAGGACGGCCGGCGGTGGCGTCCAGCCCGTCTCGTGGCTCCGGGCGGCCGAGGGCTATCTACGCCGGCTGGTCGAGACGGGCGAGTACCCGCACATCGCCGCCTTCGGGATCGATTCGGTGATCCACGCCCACGAGGCCGAGACCGCCGCCGCCGACCGTCGTTTCGCCGACGGCCTGACCTGGCTCTTCGACGGCATCGCGGCCTCCCTCGCCACCGAGCGGAACGACGATGGCGGCCACGGCCACGGCCACGGCGGTGGCGATGGTGACAGCGCCGGCGATGCTGACGGCGGCCCGGCTGGCTGACGCGATGGTCGGGCTGACTGACGACGTCCCGGCTGGGCTGACGGTGCTGGCTGGGCTGACGGCGGTTCTGCTGGCAGCGGTACTGGTGACGGCGGTCCTGCTGGCGAATGCCGCCGCCGCCCGGTGAACGAGCGCCCCGGCCTGCCCCGGCCTGCCCCGGCGTGCGCCGGCGTCGGCGGGTCTGGCAGCGCGATGTCAGGTCAGGCGGCCGACCACAGGTTGTGGCGGCGCAGAACGTCGCGCAGCAGCTCCGGGCGGTCGGTGATGATGCCGTCGACGCCGAGCTCGAGCAGCATCGACATCGTCGCCTCGTCGTTGACCGTCCAGACGTGGACCGGCAGACCGAGCGTGTTCATGTAACGCACGAACCGCGCGTCGCACACCGGGAGCGCCCGGAACGCCACCGGCACCTGCACGACGTCGCGCCCGATCAGACCGCGAGGTCGCCGCGGCTGTCCGTTCGCCGCCCCGGAGGCCTGCGCCGGTATCGAGGTCGCGTCGCCGTCCGCCCTGTAGCCGTTCACCCTGTAGCCGTTCGACGCGGAACCCCTTGACCCGGAACCCCCTGACCCGGGGCCGCCTGAGCCGTCGCCACGGTGACCAGCGGCGGCCCAGGTGCGGTCACCMGCGCCCACATCACCGGGCGGGGTGCCGTGGCCTGCCCCGGCGTCCAGCACGCCGTTCGCCCGAGATCCGGCCCGGCCCACGCCACGGCCGTGACCATGGCCACCGTCGTGGCCACCGTGGCCGTGGCTGTGGTTGTGGTCGCTGCCGTGGCCGTCGCGGTCACGGTCGCCGTTCAGGTGAAGGCCGCCGCCTGCGGGTCGCCGCCAGCCTCTTCTGGCGGCGCTCAGCCATGGGGGGAGCACGCTGCACAGGCGGGCCATGGCGATCGCGGACATCCCCGCCCCGACGCACAACCCCGGCCCGGCCAGCCGGCGCGCCTCGCGGGCGACCGCGTCGTCGAACGAGGTGACACAGACCCGGTCCAGCGCATTCGCCCGACGCAGCGCCGCGAGCGTCGGCTCGAGCGCGGCCGGCTCCTTGACGTCCAGGTTCAGCCGGATGTCTGGCCAACGGTCCAGGAGTTCGTCCAGCCGCGGGATCGGCTCCCCTTCGTCTTCATCCGAGCCTGCCCAGCTGCTCCCGGAACGGGCCTCGGCGCCACCGATGACAGCGGCGCCTGGATTGCCAGTTGGGTTGCCAACCGGGTCGCCAGGCGGGTCGCCGGCGTGAGGGCTGTCCACCGCCGAGCCGTCGGAGGGAGGACCGAAAGGGGAATGGGACACGGCTTGGCTGGCCGCCGATGGCGACGAGGACGGCATCTCGGAGGTAGCGGGAGCGGGTGGACGGCGCAGGCGGATCCGGCTGGCCTCGGCCCAGGGCAGGTCGGCGAGCCGGCCCGGCCGGGCCGCCACCCGCTCCAGGGTCGAGTCGTGCAGGACCATGGCCGTCCCGTCGCGGGTCACCCGGACGTCGGTCTCCAGGTAGCGGTACCCGAGCGCTACGGCGTTCTCGAACGCCGGCCAGGAGTTCTCCGGCCACGGCCCAGCCCCRCCCCGGTGCGCCAACGGGATCGGCCCGGGGTGGTCAAGGAAGCGGTGCCGGCTCATCGTCCTCCCTGGGTTCCTCGCGCTCGGGTTCCGCGCGGTCGTCGGTCATGCCCCACCATTCTCCGCGGGTACACGCCGAGGCCACGTCCGCCGCGCGTGAACCGCCGTTCCGTGGCGACGGTTAGCCAGCGACGAGCACGGCGAGGGCGTCGCCGGCCGTGGCGGTGCGTCCCGTGGTGCGCTCATATCTCCGGATGAGGTCACGGCAGCGAGATTGGCGCCCGAGCCGGCGTTCCGAGCGCAGCACCGGGTTGCGGCGCGGCGGCGGGAAGCTGGCCGCCAGATCGGTGACAAGGGCGTGCCTGTCCACGCCCGCGCGGTCGAGCACCCAGGCGACGCCCGGGTCGAGGACGCCGAGCGCGAGGGCAAGGTGCTCGGGTCGGTGCGCGCGTTCACGGCGGGCAAGCGCCAGGCGAAGCGACGCCTCATAGGCCGCCTGTGCGTCCAGGCCCAGCGGTGGACTCAGCTGGGCGCATCGCCGCCTCGCCGCGGCGGCTCCCAGGGGGAGCAGCGGTTCGCGCCGGGGTGGTCGATCCAGCGACCGCGCGCCGGCGAAACGAAGAAGCCGGTCGACGTCCACGCCGAGAACAGCCAGGGTGTCTCGGTCGGCGGCCATTCCGGCACCACCGGGTGCGGCCGCGAGGAGTGCCTCCCATACCGCGGCCGCCGTCGCTCCATGCCTGCCCAGTGCTGCCGCGACGGTGCCGTGACTGCCGTCGCTGTCGCGGCCGTCGCCCGTCGCGAGCGCCACCAGGAGGTGTTCGCTTCCGACGCGATCATGCCCAAGGCCGCGGGCCAGTGCCTGTGCCCGGCCTACCGATCGACCCAGATCCGGGTGGTCACCGTCGAACATGCGCCCTCCTCAGCTCTCGTCAGCGGCCCTCGTCAGAGGTCTCCAGCGGTCTCGACGGAGGTCTCGACAGCCCGGTGGTACTTGCGGTGCACGGTCTGTTTCGTGACGCCGAGCCGGGTAGCGATCTCCCGCCAGGACCAGCCCGCCCGCCGGGCCGCGGCGACCTGCTCGGCCTCCAACTRCTCCACGAGCCGGCGCAGCCGGGCCACGGCCCGCAGCCCCAGATCGGGATCGGCCGTCTTCGTGGCATCACCGAGACCGGCGTCGAGCTCGGTGCCCGGATCGACGATCGACATGTCGTCAACATATGCTGACGGGAAGAGGCCGTCAATATATGCTGACGCCTCGGCTGTCCGCCTCGATCGCTCCTGCGTCCTGCCGCCGCCACGCTGGACGCCACCACGCCAGTCGTCCTGATCGAGCGTGGGCGCTGCCGCGAGGAGGCGGGACTGGCGCAGGGGACGGGTGTCCCGGCCCACCCACCCGCCCCGGGAGCTGGTACAGTCGTCCACGTCGACACGGAAACGTGCCTGACGGCAACATCGCACCAAGAAGCAAGACCGAGGAACATGCGCCGCTAGCTCAATTGGCAGAGCAGCGGACTCTTAATCCGCGGGTTCGGGGTTCAAGTCCCTGGCGGCGCACCCGTAGCAAGCAGGCGGTATGACGCAAAGTCACCGCCTGTTTTTGCGTTCTGTACCCAAGTCTGTACCCCAGGGGTTCCGGGAGACGAACGACGCCMCGGGCGAGGTGGCCCAGGGCGCCGTGGTCGTGCGCGAGGTTGGTCACGCCGTCTCGTCGTCGGTCTGATCCGTGTCGTCTTGGTCGTGCTCGTCGCCCTGGTCCTGGTGGCCGTCGAACCACCGGTCAAGCTTGGCGACCGCGTCCCGCTGGGTCTCGGGCATGACGTGGGTGTAGGTGTTCATGGTGAGCTGGATCGTCGAGTGGCCGAGCAGCTCCATCACGGTGCGGGCCGGGACGCCTTCGGTGAAACCGGTAGGCAGCAATGTTCCAGGGGTGTTGAGTAGCGCCATGGGAGAAGATCGACTGGTAGCTATTCGTCAGGGCTGGTAGTCACGGTCACGGACGAGTTCAGCGGCGTAGTGGTGCCAGGTGCCCCCAGCCTGAGCGGTCCAGCGGGCGGCGGTGGTCGGGTGCATCGAGAGCATGTCGGCCAGGACGGCGGTGGGGAGTTCGGCGGCGAGCTGGGTTATCGCGGCGCGGCGACCGGCGACCGCGGAGACCCCGAGCTTGCGCAGACGCTCCCCGAGCCGGGCGGGGGTGATCGGTTGTCCGGGGAGCAGGCCTGGGAACAGCCAGCCGGTCGTGGCGGGTGAGCCGACGCCGACGTGGGGACGGCCTTCGTCGCGTAGCCGCGGGACCAGGCTGGCGAGCGGCTTGGGCAGGTGGATGCGTTCGGTGCCGATCTGCAGGTGCACGGTGTCGCCCGACTGGTGGACCTGGCTGGTCGTGAGCGCGGCGATGCGGGAGAGTTGTTGGCCGTAGAGGAGCAGCAGTGCACCGGCGACTCGGTCGGTCAGTTCGACGGTGTCGTCGTGCAGGAGCCGGGCGAGCAGCGCGGTCCGCTCGTCCTCGCTGGTGGCCG
>NZ_MBLN01000118.1:0-35576 GCF_001854645.1 Pseudofrankia sp. EUN1h
GCTGCCGCCCCACATCCCGATCTTTCCTGCGAGGGGTCATATCACCCGATGTCATCACTCACAGTGCCCATCCCGCCGGACCCGAGGCCCGGCGTGTCGGGCCGGAAACACCGATCTTGAAGCACTCCCCGCGGCGACCAATTTCGCCGAGTGAGGACCAGCGGAGCGACCATCACGACACGGCGGTCCCGACAGTCCCTCCCGCTGCCTGGCGAGAGCGCCAGGGGGAGTGTCCGGGTCCGGCCCGATGTCCAGGTCGCCAGTGACGTGGGAGTGTCCTGGATGCGTGTGTCGGCTCCTCCGACGATGGCGTGGTGGACCTGGTGTTCGGCGGRCATGCCGTGCATCCCGGAGAGCTGGAGGCGGGGGCGGGGCGGGTTTTGTCCGTCACTCGGTGATCAGGTGGGCGTTGGTGAAGACGGCGGGCTCGTCCATGAGCATCTCGAGGCGTTCGGTGGGTGGCGGTGCGAGGATCGCCTTGACCTGGCTGCGGATTGCCGGGTCCGATTGGTTGGTGGTCCGGCTGATCGTCGTCGTCAGTCTTTGCGTGCGTAGGTGTGCGAGCTCGGCTCGCTGCCGGAGGTAGGCGGAGCGTGCGGCGGGATCCGTCGGTGGGTCGAGGGGATCGTCGATGTTCATGGCAGGCCTCTCTGAGTAGCCTTGAACAGCTGGGCATCCGAGGACCCACGTGGTACGGCGGTGGCAGGCCTGGATCCGCAACCCGCAGGTGAGGTCTGACAGGTCTGACCAGGCCAGCCGCATTGACCGAGGTCCGTTGACCGCGGTGCCGTGTCCGGGCGCTAGATCATCGATCACGCGTGGGGTGGTGCGCGGAGCAGTCGCTGCTCGCCGGGTCTGGAGGGCGGGGTTGATGGGTCGTCGGTTTAACACGGCTGGGCCGTGTCTGCCGGCGGACCATTTCATGATCCCGGCGTTGTCCCGGTTGCCGGAGGCGCCTCGGCTTGTGGATCTCAAGGCGTACTTCGTCGTGCATGCGCCTCGTCAGACGGGAAGACGACTGCGCTGCGTGCACTCGCGAGCGAGTTGACGGCCCAGGGCCGCTATGCGGCGGTGATGTTCTCGTGTGAGGCTGCCAGGGCGGCCGGTGACGACTACGGTGCCCCACCCTCGGCATTCTTGAGCGGATCAAGGAAGCTGCGCGGTGGCAGCTGCCGGAGGAGCTGCGGCCGCCGGCGTGGCCGGACGCGCCGGCGGCGACCCGGCTTGGTACGGGGCTGACCGCGTGGGCGCAGGTGTGTCCTCGCCCGTTGGTTCTGTTTTTTGATGAGATTGACGCATTGCGCGGCCAGTCGCTCATCAGCGTTCTAAGTCAGCTCCGTGACGGTTACAACAGCCGGTCGGCCCCGCTGGTGTTCGACCGTCATCGACAGTGCTGGGAGCTGCCAGGAGGGAGCATCGACCCAGGTGAAACAGCGCGGCAGGCGGCGGTACGCGAGCTACACGAGGAATCCGGCTGTCGGGTCGAGCAGCTGATCTTCGCCGGCTTCGCGCAGTTCCTCCTGGGGCCCGAGCAGCGCGTCGAGTATGCGGCGGTGTACGCCGGACACGCCGCATCGAGCGACCGATTCACCCCTAACGACGAGATAGCCGCGATCACCTGGTGGGACGGCACCGAGCCGCTCGCGGGTCGCATGCAGCCTCTTGACGTGTGCTTGGGACGGCTGGCGCGAGCTGTGATCGTCCGCGGCTGAGAACTGGCTGGGGGACTGGCCGTACGGCCGTTGGCGGTAGCGATGATCTAGGCGCCACCCGGCCGGCTTCCCGCCGCCGCGCCCTATCCGCGTCCTGGTGGCTACGCTCCGTCTACCAGTGCTGGTCGGCGAGTAGCAGTGTGGCGAGCGGTTCGAGGGTGGTCACGAGCTCGTCGAGCTCGTCGGGCCCGAGGCTCTCGTACGGTTTCGCGGCGAGGTCGTCGGTGAGCGCCTCGACCCGCTGCTTGATGGCGCGGCCCGTTTCGCTCAGCCAACCGTCATCTCCGATCAGGTTGCGAGCGCGCATCCCGTCGATCACGGCGGCGAGCTGCGCTGGGGGGAGGTGGTGGATCCGTCCGAACTTCTCCGCGGGCATGCCTATGCCGAGGGCGTGGAGGACGTGAGCCTCCAGGCCGCCGACACCTTCGATCATCAGGGCGGCGATGTGCCCGTCGCCACGGTGCTCGCGCAGCATGGAAGCTGCATGGAAGAGACGAGCCACCACGTCATCGGGGATCGGGATCGCGCGCAGCGCGGCGTACATGGGCCGGCCCTCGAACGGTGCGCTGGTCGCAGCCCGCAGCAACAGTTCGGCGGCCCGTGCGAAGGCGGGCGAGTCGACGTGATCGCCGAGGATCCGCCGCAACGCCTTCACGCAACCCATCTGACGAGCGGCGATCGCCGCTTCGGGCGTGGTCGTGTCCCACACCTTCGGGATGTGGCGGGCGACCTCGCCGGGAGCGAAGTTGTAGAAGAGCGCGTCCACCACCTCCGCCGGGACGAGACCCAGAGGCGCCGCCCGTCCGGCGAAGTAGGTATCCCAGTAGTTGGTGAACCCCAGGGCGAACATCGCCTCATTGGGTTCGTCGGCTGCGTAGGGGATGACACCGATCGGCTCGACCAGCTCGAACATCCGGCGTGCCATCG
Source organism: Pseudofrankia sp. EUN1h (assembly GCF_001854645.1). Lineage (NCBI taxonomy): Bacteria > Bacillati > Actinomycetota > Actinomycetes > Frankiales > Frankiaceae > Pseudofrankia > Pseudofrankia sp. EUN1h. The sequence continues at coordinate 2,640 of NZ_MBLN01000118.1, forward strand.
AGTTCATGGTCCTGATCCTCCTGCTGCCCAGCGCATCGTGCGGACACTCACGATCACTTAGACGTTTGACCCCCGCGAAACTCATCGATGGGCGTGTGGCTTCGTAAGTGGCAACGGGATCTGGCGCCGATCTTGTGGTTGAAGCGACGCCAGGTTGATCAAAAGTTGACGGCTGACTGCGATCATCGGGCTGGTGTGACCTCCTTGGCCTTGGGTCGTGCTGCCGCACCTCGCGGACGTCGTCGTCGAGGGCGTCGAGCGTGCAGTCAGGGGAAAGTAGCTCAGCGTAGCCGCTTGATCCCGGGATCTTGTCGGTAAACGGTCGTCTGTCGACACCGGCGGGCGGCCACCCATAGAGCCTTCGCGCGGCGTCGATAACCCGCGTCGAAATTCAATGTCGACAAACGCCCTGGCCGGTGGCTGTCGGCGCCGGGTTGATCGACTACGCGTGATCGCGGACCAGAATCTCGACCACTAGGTTGACGCGCTGCTGCCTACCAGTGTGACTGGCAGACGAGAGGGCGGGCGGCTTGTGAGCTCGCGGGTGACGATGRCCGGTTACGAGCGAGGCTCGAGGTCATAGGGCGCCGAGCGCGGTGAGGACCAGGATCTTCAACGCGAGAGCGCCGGCGAACGCGGTCCCGCCGCGCAGGACCGCGTTCGCCGGGTGGGCGCCGGCGCGCCGCTCCAGGTAGCCGGCGACCAGCGCCACGCAGACGGACGCGGTGACGCACAACGCCGCTACGAGGATCTTGGCTGTCATCGGGTCGGTGTACATCCGGCGCTCCTTCAGTCCAGTCGCTCGGATCGGCGACAGTCCTGACGGTGGGGCGTCCAAACTGGGGTTTTCGTTGTGCCGGAATGTGACCGGAACGATCGGCTTTGTTCACCATTGGGGCAGACTGTCCGGTGGTTCCGGTACCGGAAGTGCACCGGAACAGGAACGGGGGTTCCTATGGCGGCGAGTGAGCCGAGTCTGGCTGTCAGGGAGATGTGCGCGATCCTGGGTCGGCTGCGCAACAGCGCGGGTCTAACCGATCCGCAGCTCGCTGAGCGGTGCGGGTACAGCGTCAGCCAGCTCAACGCGATCCGCAACGCCAAGATCGTTAATCCTCCGCCGGATGAGAAGATCGAGCGGTGGGTGCGGCCTGCACCGCCAACGAGGGCGCGGCGGATTTCGCCTTGGCGGAGATCCGAGAGCTGATCGCCGTTCATGAGCGCCACCGCGATCTGGCAAAGATCACCGTCGGCTTGCGGCTCCCCACCGACAGGAAGCCTCTAGGCATGGATCGACCCGGGCCGGCGCGGCTGATCGGGCTGTGGCGGCATGGCCGGGCCGCGTCGATCAACAGCGGCGTGAACCGCTGCACCCACCGGAAGATCGTGACGTGATCGACGTCGAGGCCGCGTTCGGCCAGCAGTTCCTCGACGTCGCGGTACGACAGGGCGAACGGTAGGTACCAGCGGACACCCAGAACGATCACGTCGGGCGGGAAGCGGAACCCGGCAAACTCCGAGGCCGGAACCACAGGTCGTACACGCCGACGATGCACTACTCGATCATGCCTGAGCGGATGGCCCGACCGCTGTGCCCCGCCACGCAACAAAGCCGTGCGAGGTCACCAGCCCAGCGCGCTCCTCCGAAACTTCCCTTCTACAGGAGCAGATTGAAAATCCGGCTGGCTCGGGCCCACTCCTCGGTACCAGGGTTGCGCACGTCCGGCTCCAGGATCGTGAAGGCCTCGGCGAGCGCGAGGCTCAGCCCACCGGCGATGAGAGGCAGCCGGGCGGATGTGTCCTCGCTCAGGGCGATCTCGAGCGGAGGCCGGGCGGCGATCTGCTCCAGGATGGGGCTCAGCTCGATCTCCTCATCGAGACTCCGGAAGCGGTGGATGCTCTCCTGAAGGCCCTTGGTGATCGGTAGATCCCATGGCTCGATAACATCACGAAGATTCGCCTTCGCCGTCGCCCGCGCGATCACCAGCAGGTCGTACAACTTGTCGTTGACGAACTCGTTGTGCCGCTTCAGGTCGTTCTTGTCGACGTCCAGTCCCGCGGCGGTCCGGAAAAACCGTTCGAACCTACTGACGCCCATGACCGGCATGTTTAGCATCCCCCGATCTTCCCGTGATGCGAGGCCGGTACGCGGTGACCCGCACCGCCGTCTCGCATCCGCTTCAGCGTGGACATACCTCTATCTAGAATCGGCATTGCCCGCCGAGTGATCCGTACACGTCCCAGACGCCGGCCGCTCCGGGTCCACGGGACGGAGGGGTTCGTTCCGGAAGCCCGGCAATGTACGACCAAGGGCATCGGTGCCCGCTACCTGCGCAGACGGAGCCTCGATTCTCTCCGCTCCCGGACAACGCAAATCCATTTGACCAGGTCAGAGGTTTGTGCGCGGTGGACCCTGTGTGCCAGCATCCGAACCGCTTCGGCGACGCGCAGCCCACCAACCAGTCGGCGAGATCAGAACGGGACAACCGCCGCGCGCCCCAGAGACGGACAAGTCGAACGACAAGCTCAGGCGGCGAGGCCGTGGCGGGCGGGGGCCTTCTCGTAGTTCACGACCAGCTCCCCGTCGTGGGCGTCGATGCGCACGACACCGCCTTCGGAGACCTCGCCGCGGATGAGCGCACGCCCGACCTGGGTTTCGACCTCGTGGGAGATGTATCGGCGTAGCGGGCGGGCGCCGAACACCGGATCGAATCCCTTCTCGGCGATCAGCCGGCGGCCGGCCTCGGCCAGCTCCAGGCTGATCTGCCGTTCGGCGAGCCGGTGGCGCAGCTCCTCGAACTGCAGGCCGACGATCCGCTCGATCTGCGGCAGGGCCAGCGGCCGGAACAGGACGATGTCGTCGATCCGGTTGAGGAACTCCGGGCGGAAGTGCCCCCGCAGCTCCGCCATCACCCGGGCCTCGGCCTCGGGCCTGATCTGGCCGTTCGCGTCCACCCCGTCGAGCAGGTACTGCGAGCCGATGTTCGAGGTCATGATGATGACGGTGTTGCGGAAGTCGACCCGATGCCCCTGGGCGTCGGTGATCCGGCCGTCATCCAGGATCTGCAGCAGGACGTTGAACACATCCGCGTGCGCCTTCTCGATCTCGTCGAAGAGCACCACCGAGTAGGGCTTGCGCCGGACGGCCTCGGTGAGCTGGCCGCCTTCCTCGTATCCCACGTAGCCGGGGGGAGCGCCGACCAGCCGGCTGACGGTGTGCCGCTCCTGGTATTCGCTCATGTCGAGGCGGATCATGTGCTCCTCGGTGTCGAAGAGCGCCACTGCCAGGGTCTTCGCCAGCTCCGTCTTCCCGACACCGGTCGGGCCGAGGAACACGAAGGAGCCGATGGGCCGGCGGGGGTCCCGGATCCCGGACCGGGCCCGGATGATCGCGTCGGCGACGAGCGTGACGGCCTCGTCCTGGCCGACGACTCGTTCCCGGAGGATCTCGTCCAGCCGCAGCAGCTTGTCCCGCTCGGTTTCCTTGAGCCGGGTGACCGGGATACCGGTCCAGACCGCGACGATCTCGGCGATCTCGTCCTCGGTGACGACCTCGCGCAGCAGCCGGTGCTCGCCCTGCTTGGCGGCGAGCTGTTCCTCCTCGGTGGCAAGGCGCCGTTCCAGCTCGCCCAGCCGGCCGTAGCGCAGTTCGGCGGCCCGCTCGAGGTCGTAGGCCCGTTCGGCCTCCTCGGCTTCGCGGCGGACGCGTTCGAGCTCCCCGCGCAGCTCCTGGACTCGGCGGATCGCCTGGCGTTCGGCCTCCCATTGGGCGCGCATCGCGTCCGCCTCGGCGCGCACGTCGGCGAGCTCCCGGCGCAGCTGATCCAGTCGCGCCTGGCTGGCCGGGTCGGTCTCCTTGGCCAGGGCCGCCTCCTCGATCTCCAGCCGGGTCACCCGGCGGCTGGTCTCGTCCAGCTCGGCGGGCATCGAGTCGATCTCGGTCCGTAGCCGGGCGCAGGCCTCGTCGACCAGGTCGATCGCCTTGTCGGGCAGGAACCGGTCGGTGATGTAGCGGTGGCTCAACGTCGCCGCGGCGACGAGCGCGCGGTCCTGGATCTTCACTCCGTGGAAGACCTCGAACCGCTCGCGCAGTCCGCGCAGGATCGAGATGGTGTCCTCCACKCTCGGCTCGTCCACCATCACCGGTTGGAATCGCCGTTCCAACGCGGCGTCGGACTCGACGCGCTTGCGGTACTCGTCCAGCGTGGTCGCGCCGATCATGTGCAGCTCGCCGCGGGCGAGCATCGGCTTGAGCATGTTCCCGGCGTCCATGGCCCCCTCGGCGGCGCCGGCGCCGACCACGGTGTGCAGCTCGTCGACGAACAGCAGGACCCGCCCCTCGGCGGCCTTCACCTCGGTCAGCACGGCCTTGAGCCGTTCCTCGAACTCGCCGCGGTACTTCGCTCCCGCCACCAGCGAGCTCAGGTCCAACGCGAAGACGGTCTTGTCGCGCAGGCCCTCCGGCACGTCCCGGCGGACGATCCGCTGAGCCAGGCCCTCCACGATCGCGGTCTTCCCGACGCCCGGATCCCCCAGCAGCACCGGGTTGTTCTTCGACTTGCGGCTGAGGATCTGGATCACTCGGCGGATCTCCGTGTCCCGGCCGATGACCGGGTCGAGACTGCCGGTCCGGGCCAGCTCGACGAGGTCCCGGCCGTACTTCTCCAGCGCCTCGTAGGCGGCCTCCGGGGTTGCGGAGGTGACCCGCTGGTGGCCGCGGATCCGGGTGAGCGCGGCCAGGAAGGACTCTCTGGTGACGCCATGCTCATGCAGCCGCTGGCCGGCGGCGGTGGCGGTGCCCTCCTCGGTCAACGCGAGCAGCAGGTGCTCCACCGACACGTACTCGTCCTTCAGCCGCCCCGCCTCGCGTTCGGCCGCGTCCAGCAGCCGGGCCAACCGCTGGGTCACGAACACCTGCCCGGGCGCGGCTCCTGGACCGGTCACCTTCGGGCGCCGGGCCAGGTCGGCCTCCAGCTGCGTGCTGAGGGCGGCGACATCGGCCCCGGCCTCGTTGAGCAGCCGTGGAATCAGCCCGTCGGGCGCCGCCAGCAGGGCGGCCAGCAGGTGCTCGCCGTCGACCTCGGTGTGCCCGAGCGCGGTCGCCTTGGCCTGGGCCGCGGCCAGCGCCTCCTGGGACTTCTGGGTCAGGCGGTTCATGTCCATAGTCGTCCGCTCCTCGCGTTGCTGGCTTCCCGGCTGGCTTCCAGCGCCGACCGCACCCGCGGGGCCGTGCTGCCCCCGAGGGCGGATTCCAGCGCGTCGATGCGGTCGAGCAGATCGAGCACGAGGCCGATGGCGGCGTAGTTCAGGCAGAGACCGGCCCGTAGCCGCTGGATCCGGGCGATCGTCGCCGGAGTGTCCGGCGGGAACCACAGCGTGCCGGCGGCGTCGCGGGACGTGTCCAGCAGGCTGAGCGCGGCGAACCGGCGGACCAGTTCGGGATGCAGCCCGGCCCGGTCGGCGACCGTCTCCAGGGTGAGCCAGGTGGCGACGCCGAACCGTGGGGCCTCGCTTCTCGCGCCTACGGTGCCGCGGCGCGGGCGGCGGACCGGCGTCAGTGGGTAGCGGCGGGAGGCCTCGGGCCGGGACGCCCCACCCTGCGGCTGGGAACGGGTGCTCATCTTCGCCTCCTTACCGTTGCCCGGACCAGGTCCCGCCGTGGGTCACCGCCGTGGTCGCGTCCGGCCACCGGGTCTCGATCGCGTTCTGGTCATGTCCTGCGTCTACGTCCTCGGGTCGAACGTGGAGATCGCCGCCAGTTCTTCGAACAGCGCGCGTTCGCGGTCGGTCAGCTTCGCCGGGACCATCACGCTGACCTCGGCATAGAGGTCACCAGGGGAGCCCCTCGGGTTGGGCATGCCCTCACCGCGCAGGCGCAGCCGCCGGCCGGACGACGAGCCTGCCGGGACGTGCACCTTGACCTCGCCGCCCGGAGTGGCGACGGGGACGGTCGCACCGAGCGCCGCCTCCCAGGGCGAGACAGCCACGGTGAGGTGGATGTCCCGCCCGGACAGCCGATATCGCGGGTGCGGCACGATTCGCACCCGCAGGTACAGATCCCCGGCCGGGCCATCGCCGGTGGCACGCCCGCCCTGCCCGACCAGCCGGATCCGCTGCCCGTCCATCACTCCGGGCGGGATGGTCACGGTGTAGCCCCGCGCGCCCTCGGGGCCAGCGAGGGTGACCTGACGGCGGCCGCCCCGGTACGCCTCCTCGACGCTCAGCGCCAGCTCGGCCTCCTGATCGGCGCCGGGAATCGGACCGGTCGCCCCACGTGCGCCGCGACCCGCCCCGAAGAGGTCTCCGAACAGGTCCTCGAAGCCGCCGCCACCGCCGAAGCCCGCCTCGAAGCCCGGCGTCACCCGGACCCGCTGACCCGAGCCCCCGCGCCCGGCACCGGCGCCCCCGAAGCCGGCACCGACGCCCGCGGCCATCCGTTCCTCGTAGTCCTCGGGTATGCGCCGGAAGTCCGGCCCGAACCGGTCGTACCGGCCACGGGTCTTCGGGTCCGACAGCACCTGATAGGCGTCGTTGATCTCCTTGAAGCGCTCCTCAGCCGCCGGATCCTTGTTCACGTCCGGGTGGTAGCGGCGGGCGAGCTTCCGGTAGGCCTGCTGGATCTCCTCCGTGGTCGCCGCGCGGCTGACGCCGAGAGCCTCGTAGTAGTCCCGGGCCACGGCGTCACTCCGTGGGCTTGCTGACGGCCACGCCTACCGGGCGCAGCTGCCGTCCGGCGTCGCCGTAGCCGGGCCGGACGACGGCGACCACCGTGCCCGGCGGCTTGCCCGGCTCGTCGACGACGCTCACCACGTCATGCCTGGCCGGGTCGAAGGGCACGCCTACCTCGTCATGGCGGGGGTAGCCGAGCCGGGCCAGCACGTCGACCGCCTGGTCGCGCACGGCCCGGACGCCGGTCAGGATCGAGTCCGGATCGGCCCCGGCATGCGCCAGCGCGAGCTCGAGGTGGTCGAGCACCGGTAGCCAGGCCGTGGCCGCCCCCGTGCGCGCGGCCTCCCGTTCCCGTTCCACCTCCCGGGCGCACCACTTGCGCTGGTTGTCGAGGTCCGCGAGGGCCTGGCGCCAGCGGGCCGTGAGCTCCTCGATCCGCGCGGCGAGCGCCGCCGGCTCGTCTCGCGGGTCGGCTCCGGCCGGCTGCTCCACCCTGGCCGGCTGCTCGCCGCGACCAGGCCGCGTCTCGCTTACCGGCCGATCGGTGGCCGCCGCCGACTGGTCCGCGCCCACGGGCCGGTTCCCACGCGGATGATCATCCCCGGTTTCTGGTGATGGCCGACGGGCAGACGTCATCGCTCAGTCCTCCGCTCGCTCGCTCACCGCTCCCGTTCGCCCGTTCGCCTCGCGGGACCGCTCTGCTCGCCCGCTCCGACGCTCAGCTCCGGTCGAAATCGGCGTCGATGACGTCATCCGGGCCGCTCGACGGCGGCTGCCCGCCGCCGGCCGGGCCGTCGGGACCCGGCTGGCCACCTCCGCCCGGCTGGACGCTCGCCAACGCGTGGTAGAGCTGCTGGAGATCCGAGCTGAGTGACCGGACCCGGTCGAGCGGCGCTTCGTCCTTGACGGCCTGCCGAGCGTCGGTGATGAGCATCTCGGCGCGGGCCTTCTCGTGCGCCGGCGCGGCGTCACCGAGGTCCGCCAACCGGCGCTCGACCTGATAGGCGACCGAGTCGAGTTCGTTGCGGGCGTCGATCGCGGCGCGCAGCGCCTCGTCCTCATTCCGGTGCCGTTCGGCCTCGCTGATCATCTGCTCGACCTCGCTCTTGTCGAGTGTCGAGCTTTCCGTGATGGTGATCTTCTGCTCGGCTCCGGTGTCCTTGTCCCGCGCGGTGACGTTGAGGATGCCATTGGCATCGATGTCGAAGGTGACCTCGATCTGGGGCTCGCCGCGCGGGGCCGGCCGGATGTTCTCCAGCCGGAAGCGGCCAAGCACCCGGTTGTCCGCGGCGCGTTCCCGCTCGCCCTGCAGCACGACCACGTCGACAGCGGACTGGTTGTCCTCCGCGGTGGTGAACACCTCCGATCGCCGAACCGGGATCGTGGTGTTCCGCTCGACGATCTTCGTCATCACGCCACCGCGGGTTTCCAGGCCGAGCGACAGCGGGGTGACGTCGAGCAGCAGCACGTCCTTGACCTCGCCCTTGAGTACCCCTGCCTGGATCGAGGCCCCGAGCGCCACCACCTCGTCCGGGTTGACGCTCATGTTCGGTTCCTTGCCGCCGGTCAGCCGCCGGACCAGCGTCTGCACCGCCGGCATCCGGGTGGCGCCGCCGACCAGGATCACCTCGTCCAGGTCGTCCGGGGTGACCTTGGCGTCCTCCGTTGCCTGGTTCACCGGTCCCATGGTCCGATCCAGCAGATCGGCGGTGATCTGCTCGAACGTCGAGCGCATGACCGTGGTCGTCAGGTGCGTCGGCCCGGACGCGTCCGCGGTGATGAACGGCAGGTTGACCTGGGTCTGGGTCACCGAGCTCAGCTCGACCTTCGCCTTCTCTGCGGCTTCGAAGAGTCGCTGCAGCGCCTGTGGATCCGCACGCAGGTCGATGCCCCGGTCACGCTGGAAGTCGTCGGCCAGGTGGTCGACCAGCCGGCGGTCGAAGTCGTCCCCGCCCAGGTGGCTGTCGCCGGCGGTCGAGCGCACCTCGACCACCCCGTCGCCGACGTCGAGGACGCTCACGTCGAACGTGCCGCCGCCGAGGTCGAACACGAGCACGGTCTCGTGCTGCTTCTTGTCCAGCCCGTAGGCCAGCGCGGCCGCGGTCGGCTCGTTGATGATCCGCAGCACCTCCAGGCCGGCGATGCGGCCAGCGTCCCGGGTGGCGGTGCGCTGCGCGTCGTTGAAGTAGGCGGGCACCGTGATGACCGCTTCGGTGACCTTCTCGCCGAGCTGCTTGGCGGCGTCGTCGGCGAGCTTGCGCAGCACCAGCGCGCTGATCTCCTCCGGCGAATAGAGCTTGTCCCGTACCTTGAAGCGGACGGAGCCGCTGGGGCCGGGCACGACGTCGAAGGCGACCGCCTTACTTTCCTCGCTGATCTCGTCGTAGTGCCGCCCGACGAACCGCTTCGCCGAGGAGATCGTGCCCTTCGGGTTGAGGATCGACTGCCGCCTGGCTAACTGACCGACGAGCCGCTCCCCGCTCTCCGTGAACGCGACCACGGACGGAGTCGTCCGCGATCCCTCGGAGTTCGGGATGACCCTGGCTTCACCACCCTCCCACGCGGCGATCACCGAGTTGGTCGTGCCCAGGTCGATACCTACTGCCTTGGCCATGAACCTGCTCCTAAGCTAGGAGCGAGCGGAAACGGTCAGAAGTCGAACGAGCCACCACGGGCCGTCCAAACCATCCCGGCTAGAGATGTCCTGGCTGAGCCAGTCAGACGAAGCCGGCCACGCCGCCCGATATCGGCCCAACGGGTGCTACCCGCGGGTTCACCGCTGGCTGCCCTTCCCTACCGGTGACACCCCAAACTTTGGGCAGGATCGCGCCCCGCCGATAAACATGACGCGAATCATTATCGCGTGACGGCTCACCTGTACGGGCATGACGCCGAGATGTCTGGCTTCACCATATTCTTCGGGCGAGGAAGGTGTGAAGCATCGACCGCCCGTCTCCGCCTCGCGCCATGGGGCCGCCGGGTCGATCGGAGCCGCCACGTTTTGTGGACGGTAGGCACGGGATCCCAATGTGGGACCGCCCACACGCACGCGGCCCGGGGTGAGAACGCCACGTCCAGGCCGCGAGGTCGCAACGGCGAACGCCCTCGTTCCCGACCCGGACGCCGCTCAACATGGGCGAAGATCTGCACGGTCCGGTTTCGCTTCGCGTTAAAGCGCCCACCGCGGGATGAACATTCACCAGCGAGCGCTCCAACCGGATGCCCCACGGGCCCGGTGCGGTGCGTCGGGCCGGCGCGATCGGCGTGCACACGCTCCGCTCCCCGGCGGGGGAGCAGCCCTTGGCGAGGCGGCACGTTCCGCCGGACGTCACCGGGACGTAGGCAGGCCCCTGACGCCGGCCAGACAGGCAGGAGAGATCATGAGTACTCGGCTGCCGCACGACGACGGGCGATCCAGGCGGTTCGGCCCGGTCGAGCGGCCCGGCGACAGCGAGCGCCGCGAGCCTGGCGAACGGCTCAGCCGGGTTGGACGGCCCGGTGCGGAGTTCCTCCGCACCGCCCTCGGTTGGTTCAGTCTGGGTCTCGGCGCCACCGAGATCGGCGCTCCGCACTCGCTGGCCAGAACGCTTGGCGTCGACGACTCGGCCACGAACCGGTCTGTTCTGCGGTTGTTCGGGGTTCGGGAGGTCTCGGCCGGGGTCGGGGTTTTCGTGAGCAGATGCCCGGAACGCGCGCTGTGGGGTCGGGTCGCGGGAGACGTGCTGGATCTCTCGGCGCTCGGGCTCGCGTTGAGCCGGTACCGCTTCCATCCTCGGAGCGCGACCCGGCTGAGCGTCGCCACCGCGGCGGTCGTCGGCTGCACGGCGCTGGATGTGATCGCCGCCAGAAAGCAGGCCGCCATGACCGAGGCGGAACGCAGGACAGCCGGGTCCAGGCACCCGGTGCATGCGACGGCGAACGCCACCATCCGGCGGTCTCCGACGGAGCTCTACGAGGCTTGGCATGACTTCGAGCGGCTGCCGAGATTCATGTACCACCTGGACTCGGTGCGGGTTGTCGACGGGCATTCGCACTGGAAGGCCAAGGGTCCGGCGGGGACTCACGTCGAGTGGGACGCCGAGGTCGTCGAGGACGGCCCGGCGAGGAAAGCGACCGCCCCTTCGCGCTGCGGCAGGCGATCCGCAACTGCCGCAACGGCGGAACGGTCTCCGTCATCGGCGTGTACGGCGGCTTCGTCGACAAGTTCCCGATGGGGTCACTGATGAATCGTGGGCTGACCCTGCGGGCGGGGCAGTGCCACGTTCAGCGGTACACCAAGCCGCTACTCGAACGCATCCAGGCCGATCAGCTCGACCCGAGCTTCGTCATCACCCATCGCATGGGCCTTGACGATGCGCCCTCCGCCTTCGAGACCTTCCTCAACAAGGAGGACGAGTGCGTCAAGGCCGTCCTGACGCCCTGACCGCCGCCAGCCGGCGTGTCCCGCCAGGCGCCGCGGGAACTCTTCGACGCTGGCCCACCCCACATGAGACACGCTCCCAAGGGATCTGCCATGGCCACGACGCGGTCGCCGACCACCGCGCCGGACCCGGTCGTCCTGGCCTGTGACCCGGGATCATCGAGCCTGCGGCTGGTCCTGGCCGGGCCCGGAGATCGGGTCGTAGCCAGCCGCCACCTCGAGCAGCCGCCCGGATCGCCGGCAGCGGCCGCGGCGGTCGACGCATTTCTCAGCGAGGTCGTATCGCGGCCGGTGCGCGCCGTGGGCTACCGGCTGGTGCACGGTGGTCCGGCCCTGACCAGGCCTTCTCTGGTGGACGACGAGGTGCTGCGCGAGGTCAGGGCGGTCGCCGGTCTGGCGCCCCTTCACCTGCCGCCCACGCTCGACCTGCTGGACAACCTGCGGCGCAGGCTGCCGGACGTGCCGCACGTGGTCTGCCCGGACTCCGCGTTCCACCGGGGGCTGCCGGTGGTCGCGGCCACCCTGGCGCTGCCCGCCCCGTGGCGGGAGAAGTATCACCTGCGCCGTTTCGGTTTCCACGGGCTCTCCTACGCCTGGGCGCTGCGGCGCACCGGGGACCTRCTGGGTCGGCGGCCGGATGGACTGCATCTCGTCATGGCCCACCTGGGGGGTGGCGCGTCGGTGACCGCGGTCCGGGACGGCCTCAGTGTCGACACGTCGATGTCGATGACGCCGTTGGATGGCGTGCCGATGTGTACCCGGTCGGGTGCGATCGACCCGGGTGTGCTGCTGTGGCTGCTCGAGGGCGACCGGCTGACCCTGCGGGAGGTCACCGACGGCCTCTACCATCGGTCGGGCCTGCTCGGCCTGTCCGGCCTCTCGGACGACACCCGGGACCTGGTCGTCGCCGCGGACTCCGGCGACGAGGCGGCGCGCCTGGCGCTCGATCACTACAGCCACCGGCTCTGTCGCGAGATCGCGGCGGCGAGCGCCAGTCTCGACCGCCTCGACGCTCTTGTCCTGACCGGCGAGATCGGCTGGGACCAGCCCGAGATCCGCACCGCTGTGTGCGCGGGCCTGGGCATCCTCGGTGTCCGGCCTCCCATCCGCGACCGGCTCGACGCCGATGGACCGGTAAGCGCGCCGGACGCCCCCGTCCCCGTGCTGGTCATCGAACCCCGCGAGGACCTCGAGCTCGCCCGCGAGACCCTCGCCGCGCTCGCCGCCCTTGACGACCGGAGTCTTTGAGCCCATGCGTAGAGCGCACCACAGCAAAGAGCTGCCCGAGCCCATGGGCCGCCGGGGGATCGCCGGCCGGCGGGGTCGGTGCGCTGCTGGGCCGCCGGCATCCGCCTGGAGACCTGTCGTCAGCGCGCCGCGCTTCCGGTCCGCTGGAGGTGGTCGTGGAGCATCTGAATGGCGGCGGCACCGTCGCCGACGGCGGAGCCGACCCTTCGGGTGGCGCCGTGTCGGACGTCTCCGGCGGCGAACACCCCCGGTCGGCTGGTTTCCAGAGGGTGTGGCGGGCGGCCGAGACGCCGCGAGTGGTCGCCCCGGGGGGCCGAGACGGCGTCGGTTCCGGTCAGGACGAATCCGTCGGCGTCCAGCGCGACGATGTCGCCCAGCCAGTCGGTGTGGGGCCGCGCGCCGATGAACACGAAGAGCATGTGGACGGCTATCGACTCGTGCTCGCCGGTGTGGAGGTCCTCCAGGACGAGCGCTTCCAGGCAGCCGTCTCCCTCTGCGCGCTGCAGGCCGGTATGAGTGCGGACAACGATCCGCGGATGACGGCTGATCCGGTCCACCAGGTACTTCGACATCTTCTGATGGAGATCGTATTCGCGGGCCAGCAGGTACACGCGCGGCGCAACCCCCGCGAGAAAGACGGCGGCCTGCCCGGCCGAGTTGCCGCCGCCCACGACGGCGACGGGGTGACGGGCGCACTGTCGGGCTTCCATGAAGGTGGCCGCGTAGCACACGCTGGTTGCTGCGAGCTCGCTGATACCGGGCACGTCCAGTTCGCGGTAGCGGGCGCCGGTGGCGATAACGACGGTCCGGCTGACGATCTCAACCCGCTGGCCGTCGAGATCCAGCGACGCGGCCTGCAGCTCGCCGTCCGGTACCAGCGACACGGCCTCGGCCGGTAGGTTGATCTCGGCACCGAACCGGCGTGCCTGGATAGCGGCCCGCTCGGCGAGTTCCGCCCCCGAGATCCCGGCGGGAAACCCGAGGTAGTTCTCGATCCGGGAGGACGTCGCCGCCTGGCCTCCGGTGGCGGTCGCGTCGAACGCGGTGGTGGTCAGGCCGTCCGCGGCGCCATAGACGGCGGCGGCGAGCCCGGCTGGTCCCGCTCCGATCACGAGCAGATCCCGAACCCCACTGTCCGGGCGCGGGGTCGTCAGCCCGATCGCCTGCGCCAGCCGCGCGTTGCTCGGGTTGCGCAGGACTTTTCCATCCCGCCAGATCACGACTGGTGTGTCCTCGGGAGTCAGGCCGAGAGAGCGCAGGGCCTCCTCCGCGTCGGTGTCCTCCTCGAGGTCGACGTACCGGTGTGGCAGGCGGTTTCGGGCCGCGAACTCGCGCAGCCGTCGCGTGTCCGCGCTGTAGCGGGAGCCAATAATCCGGAAACCCGCATCGAGGCCGACGAGTATCTCTCGCCGGATGAAGAAGGCCCGCACGATCAGGTCACCGAGCCGGGTGTCGCACTGCAGGAGCTCCGCGAGCTGCTCCACGGGCACGACGAGGACCCTGGTGCCCCCGCCGGCGACGGCGGTGTAGAAGGACGCCTGCCCGGCCAGGAGGCCGAGCTCCCCGAGGAAACGCCCAGCTCCGTGGACAAGGAGCCGCCGGGGCTCGTCGCTGCCATAGCCCGTGATCACCTGCACCGAACCCCGCAGGATGACCACGAACCGATCGCTCGGTTCGCCCTCCCGGATCAACACTTCGCCGGGCGCGACGTCCCGATGGTCGCCCCGGGTCGCGAGGGTCTCGATCTGGCCGGCCGACAGCCGCGGATACGCGCCGTAGCTATCCGGAGACTCGGTGACTCCGACTGTGTCCGTAATCGTCATGGGCTTCTCCGATGCGGGTGTGCCGCGGGGCGGTCTCGGGAGCCGGCAACCGCGGCCGTCCTTGGTCCCTGTCGCTGTGCCGCTACCGGACTTCGGCAGTTCGCGACATCCAGCACCGCATCTCGGCAGCAATCCGAAACCCGGCCAGATGACATACGTTGCCAATGACGGACATCCGTCTCGTGTTAGACCGAACGCACCAGGCTCGAAGCCCCGAATATTGGCCGATGCTACCCACTTCATCGACCCGTACACGTCGACTGGCCACGTCCTGTCCGACTACCACCAAGACCACCGGGTAAACCAAGCTAGGTCGCGCCGAGGGTACACATTCGGCTTTTTTCCGTGCTAGCCGTAAGTGCGCATGTGTTCGGAACGTCGAGGAGGCCGAGAGCGGCAGCGACCCGTTCATCGTGCTCGATGACAACAACCTCGACCGCACCGTCGAAGCGGCCCTGGTCGGCCGCCTGCACAACATGGGGCAAAGCTGCGTCAGCGCCAAGCGGGTGATCGTGGTATCCGAGGTATTCGACCGGTTCGTGACCGCGCTGGCCGAACGGATGCTCAAGCTGGTTCCGGGCGACCCCGTTGACGAGGCCACCACGCTGGCACCAGTGTGCTCCGAGCAGGCCGCCCAGACGCTGGTGGACCAGGTCCGCGACGCGCTGGACAAGGGAGCGACCGCGGTCGTCGGCGGCGGGCACGCCGACCACCCCGGAGCGTTCGTGCAACCCACGGTCCTCGTCGGCGTGACGCCGAAGATGCGCGCCTTTCGCGAAGAGCTGTTTGGACCGATCGCGGTCGTCTATCGGGTACAAGACGATGACGAGGCGGTCTCCTTGGCGAACGACTCGCCTTACGGTCTCGGCGGTGCGGTATTCAGCAGCGACATCTCCCGGGCGCGTGCAGTCGCCAGCCGGATCGAGAGCGGGATGGTGTGGATCAACCATCCGACGTCCTCCGAGCCGGAACTGCCCTTCGGCGGCATCAAGCGGTCCGGCTATGGCCGAGAGCTGTCTCACCTCGGCATCAAGGAGTTCGCCAACCGGAAGCTGATCGTGACGATGGGGACGGACGCGCCGATCACCGACGCTTTGGGCTGACGCCTGCTCGGACGATGTGCCCCAACTACCCCGGCCCAGCGTCTCCTCGTCTCGCAAGCTTGGTCTGACGTCGACGACCGCGCACGCACGGTACACGTCGTCGTAGGGGTTCCCCCGCGCCGTCTGCGAGCATGGTGGGTGTGCGTTTGTTGGAGGACTCGACGGGCCGCGCGCGATGACGCACCCCATACCAAGGCCTGAACGAGATCGCGACGACGGCGGCCGGGCGCGGAACGCGCGGCCGCGCGACGGGCTGGGCAGACCGCTGCCACGAGGCGCCGAGGGGGTCGTGTGGCAGTCCGAAGTCGTGGGGTACTCGCCGGATGAGGCCTTGACGGCGGCGCAGCGGCTGCTCGATGCGGGAATGCCGTTCCACGCCCACGAGGTCCTGGAAAACACCTGGAAGACCGCGCCACCCGACGAGCGCGCATTGTGGCGGGGATTGGCTCAGTTCGCGGTCGGCCTCACCCACGCGGCGCGCGGCAACGCTAGGAGCGCGGTGGCGCTGCTGTCGCGGTCGGTTGACGCCATCGCCCCGTACGCGGCCGCCGCGCCGCATGGCATCGACGTCGTCGGGCTGGTTGCGTGGGCGCGCGCGCGAACCGGGGATCTCGCTTCGGACGCGGCCCAGGCTCTCCGGCCGCCGCCGCTGCGCCGGCACCCCCCTCGCCCCGCCCTTCCCGGGTGAGCGTCCGGGCGGCCAGCTCGGCGCGGAAGCCAGGGCGCGCCGCCCCCGGCAGTGACGAGGACACGGTCACCGCCGCGTCGGATCTGGCGGCGACGTTGCGGGCGCAGGGGGATCATCCGGCTGCTCGGGCGCTGGATGAGGACGTGCTCTCGTGGCGGCAGCGGGTGCTTGGTGAGGATCACCCGCACACGATTGGTGCTGTGGCGAACCTCGCGGTGACTCTCTCTCGCCTGGGCGACGCTGCGGCCGCGCGGGTGCTGCGAGCGGAGGTGGTCGCGCGTCGGCGGAGGGTGCTTGGCGAGAACCATCCCGCCACGATCCAGGCCGAAGCGGCGTTAGTCGATCTTGATGGCAGTTGATCGCGTGCCGACGGGCGCTACGGGGCGAACCTCGGGGCGATGCTCCCTGGAGCACTAGCGATTTCTTGCGATGAGGCGAGGAACCGAAATTGCTCATCTAGTTGGACTGATCGATTGTGATGCTCGTCACTGCGTCGTAGAGATCCGTGTGCACTGCCTGGGGTGCGCGGCCGTCGTTCCGTTCCGGTGGGATGATGTTCATTTGGGTCACTGGTCTGCCACGGCTGGTGGCTGGTCGGTGACGGGGGTGGCTGCCGGTGGGTGGCTTGTCGGCGGGTGGGGTCGCGGAGTTCGCGAGGGTGTTCCCGGATGCGGGTTCGGCTGGGCGGGTTCTGGCGGCTGCGGGTGTGCCGGTGGAGTGGTTTCCGGGAGACCGGCGCGGCGGCCTCATCCACGAATACCTGCAGGCAGCCTGACCGGACCCGATTTCGGGCACCCACCGGCGCGCCCGAACCCGCACCACTCGTCGTCCAGAAGATCGAACACGTTTCTCGACGATCCTCGCCTGATCGATTTTCGATCTTTGTTTTCTTGTTCCTGAACAGATGGCCCCGGCCGGTGCAACAGACTCGCCGGCCCGTACCACGCCTCGGTCCGCTTCGACGCAACAACGTCGCCACGAGGTCCTCCTCCCGGGAGCCTGATTCAGCACAACTGCAGGAATCGTTCCAGGATGGCGACTCCGGCGCGGATCGCGTCGACCGGCACACGCTCGTCCACGCCGTGGAAGGCCGCGGGGAAGTCGAAACCGTCGGGCAATTGCAGTGGAGCGAATCCGAAACAGTTGATGCCGAGCTGGCTGAAGTGCTTGGCGTCGCTGCCCGCGGGCAGGAGGTAGGGAACGGTGATTGCGCCGGGATCGGTGGCGATGACTGCCTGCGTGATCGCCTCGCTGACAGGCCCGCTGAATTCGGTCTCCACCGCGATGGCGCGGTAGACGATCTGGTGGTCGACGCCCGGCCCGATCAGCTCGCGCATGCGCGCCGCGCAGGCTTCTTCGGAGCCGGGCAGGAACCGGCAGTCAAACCGCGCTGTGGCGTGCGGCGGTATGACGTTCGTCTTTCCGCCCGCGGCCAACTCGGTCGGCGAGGCGACGTCGCGCAGTGACGAAGCGATCATGCGGGCGGCCGGGCCGAGGTGGTGCAGCAACGCTTCTGGGTCAACCGGATCGAACGGTTCGCCGACGCAGTCGGCGACGGTCTGCAGCAGGGCGCGCGTGGTCGGGGTGAGGCGATACGGGAACTCGTGCCGGCCGATGCGGGCGACGACCTCGGCTAGGTTCACCACGCTGTTACCGTCATTGATCATCGATGCGTGCCCGGCGGGACCGCGCGCGGTGACCTCGAACCAGAGGACGCCCTTCTGCGCGGTCTCGATGAAATACAGTCGTTGCCCGGTGGGCAGCCGCGCCGAGTACCCGCCGACCTCTCCGATGGCCTCGGTGCAGTCGTCCAGTAGGTCGCGATGATGCTCGACCAGCCACCGCGCGCCCAGTCGGCCGCCGTTCTCCTCGTCGGCGACGAAGGCGAGCACGACGTCACGGGCCGGCCGCTGCCCGCTGCCTGACCAGGCCCGGATCACCGCAAGCACCTGGGCCACGAAGTACTTCATGTCGACCGCACCGCGACCCCACAGGCATCCGTCCGCCAGCTCGGCGCCGAACGGGTGCCTGCTCCAGATGGCCGGTTCCGCCGGGACGACGTCGGTGTGGGCGTGGATGAGGAGCGGTGGCCGTGTTCGGTCCAGTCCGGGCCAACGCGCCATGACCGTGGTGCGTCGGGGGCGGGGTTCGATGATCTCGACAGGCAGGCCCGCGTCGGCCAGAACGGTCGCGCAGTATTCCGCGGCGGTGCGCTCGCCCGGGCCGTCGTCGGTGCCGTAGTTGGAGGTGTCGATCCGCAGCAGGTCGGCGCAGATGGCCACGGCGACGTCGGCCGCGGAACGGGGGGCGCGCTCGCCCGCGGCGACCGCGGCGATCCCGGCGGCCGCGACCGGGGCTGCCGGGGTCGCGCCGTCAGGCATGCCGCGGCCCACCGGGCTGGTCCAGTTCCAGGGCCGGTGTCAGTTCGCGCGCGGTGGGTGCTGGCGCTGGCCGCCGTTGGGGCAGAGCGGCGGCCTGGTCCACCGGCAGTCCCGTGGTGCGTGGCCCGAGCGCGAGGACGTCGAGGGCCAGGATGACCAGGGCGGCGGCGACCACGGTGAACACGGCTCCCGACCCGGCGTGGTCGAGGACGGGGATGAGGACGAAGGGCAGCGCGGCGGTGACGAGCCGGCTCAGCGCGTACGCCGCGCCGACCGCCGTGGCACGCACCGCGGTCGGGTACAGCTCGGCCGTAAAGACGTGGTAACCATTGGAGTAGACGTTGCTGATCAATGTAAACAGCGTTCCCCACAAAACCACGGTGGTGCCGGAGCCGGCGAACCCGAACAGCAGCCCGGTGACGGCCATTCCACTGGCCGAGACCGCCACGACGGCACGGCGCTCGAAGCGTTCGATCACTGGCAGCGACAGCAGTGAGCCGAGCGGATAGCCAACATAGGTGAGGGCGAGGAAGCTCAGCGAGGTAAGCACCGTGTAGCCCTTCGCGACCAGCACCAGGGTCGCGATCGTGCCGAATCCGTAGTAGCCGATCGCCGACATCACATTCATGATCCAAGCCATCACGGTGCGCCGCAGGAACGGCCCGGTGAACAACACACGGAACGGCGGGCGCCGCAGTGCTGTCTCGGGAGGCGCCGTCGGGGCCGGGACGGGGACCGGTTCGGAAAGGGCGTGCCCACGCCGGACGGCGTCGGTCTCCCACGCGGTGACGATGCGGTCGGCCTCCTCATGCCGCCCGACCGACTCCAGCCAGCGCGGCGACTCGGGCAGCACCCGCCGCAGCGCCCACACCAGCACGGCGCCGAGAGCGCCGAGGAAGAACATCCAGCGCCATCCGTCGACGCCGACCGGACTGCGCGCCACGAGCCCGCGGCCGAGAAACCCGGCGGCCGGGACGCCAAGGAAGCCGATCGTGTACGCGACGGCAATGAGCCGGCCGCGCACCCGCGGTGGCAGCAGATCGGACAGGTAGGAGTCGCCGAGCGTGAGCTCAGCCCCCAGCCCCATCCCGGCCAGGAACCGTGCGCCGACGAGGACCTCGACGTTCGGCGCCAGTCCGCCGACCAGCGAGAACACCGAGTAGATGAGCAGGTTCAGCAAGAACGAGTTGCGGCGGCCGATGCGGTCGGCCAGCCGGCCGAGTACCAGCGCGCCGGCAAACTGGCCCACGAAGGCACTGGCCAGCAGAAGCTTGAGCGCATCCCCTCCGAATCCGAATCTCTCCTTCAGCACGACCGACAACGTGCCGGCCAGAAACACCTCGTAGGTGTCGAAGAAGAACCCGAGCCCGACGCAGATGACCGCGACGAGGTGGATCCTGCCAACCGGCAGGCGATCGAGCCGAGCCGCCAGGGATGGTTTGCCGACGTCGATAGAAGATGTCATGGCCTTTTCTCCAGGTCGCTATAGCCGCGTTTCCGCGGCAAGGAAATGGGCTCTGCTAGCCCAGCGGCGTCGGCGACGCTGGCGTGTCAGTTAACGCGGGAAAGGCGCTATTCGCGGATAGCCGAGGAGGCTCGAGCGGAACGGTGTTGTCCGCTCCGTGGCTGCCGCAATGAACAGCACGCGGTTTCGGCTCCGGGCGGCGCCTAGGACGACATGGTGGCGTCGGCTGCCGCCGCCCGAGCCCGGTCCAGCTCGGCGTCGAGCAGCCCGGGTGGGTCCTCGGGAACCATCTGTCGCATGGGATGGACGACGACGGACTCGAACACCCCGGCCCGGTGGTAGGGCTCGCCCGCGAGGAACCGCGAGGCTTCGGACGTAGTGGCCACTCGCAGGGCGAACACCGCACCGATGGCGAGCCCGTCCTCGGCGGTCAGCGGGCCACCGAAGACCAGCCTCGACCGGGCGGCCATCATGTACTCGAGGTGCGCGGGCCTGATCGCGCGGCGGAGTTCCTGGGTGCCGGTCCGGTCGCGGCACAGAACTAGCACGATCATGGCTGCTGCCTTCCGTGATGACCGTCGCTACCACCGGGGCTCGGGACGTGCGCGGGGCCGCCCCGAACGGGGGCCGGGCGCCGCAGGGTCGAAGCCGCGAGGGCGGCCGCGACGGTATAGGCGGYCGCCACCGCGATGAGCGCTCGGCCGATACCCGCCCGCTCACTTCCCGCGCCCGCGACTACTCCGCCGAGCAGCGCGATGCCGAGGGTTCCGCCGATCTGGCGGGCGGTGTTGTTCAGCCCGGACCCTAGGCCGGCCCGCGCTCCCGGGACGGCCGCGACCGCGGTCGACACCACCGCCGGCAGCGCCAGCCCGATGCCCACGCCCGCGAGCACCAGACCGGCGGTGGCAGCGACTCCCGACGCCCGGTCGGCTGCGACGAGCGCGACACCCGTACCGGCGGCCAAGCCGCCAAGCGTCCCCGGGACGCGTTGGCCGAACCGGTCGGCGATCCGCCCGGCGAGCATGCTGACGGCGGCATAGGCCGCGAACAGCGGAGCGATGCGGACGCCCGTAGCGGTGGCTGACCGGCCGTCCACATGCTCGAAATCGAGGCTGAGCAGGTAAAGCAGGCCGAGAGTCGCGAAGTTGACCAGCAGCGAGGCGAGGTTGGCGCCCCGGAAGGTTCGCGAACGGAACACCGACAGTGGCACGAGTGGCGTCGCGCACCGGCGCTCCACCGCGACGAATCCCGCCGCGAGCAGGACCGAGGCGCCGAGCGCCAGCCATCCGATGACCGACCCGGGCTCCGCGGCTGCCTCGGACAGCCCCCAGGCCAGGGCGCCCAGCATGAGCACGGCGAGGATCTGGCCGCCGCGGTCGAGGTGGCGGTCGTGGCCGCCGCGACGCGACTCGCGCAGCACCCTGCGCCCGGCCGCGATGCTCACGAACGAGATCGGCACGTTGATCCAGAAGATCCACCGCCACCCCAGTCCGTCCACGACCAGACCACCGACGAGTGGACCGACGACCAGGGCGATGCCGGCCACGGCCGACCACACGCCGATCGCGCGGGTGCGGTCGGTCCCGTCGAAGGCGTCAGTGAGGATGGCGAGCGAAGACACGAGGACGGCAGCGCCGGCGACGCCCTGCAAGGTGCGGAACAGGATCAGCCAGCCGACTCCGGGCGCGGCCGCGCAACCAGTCGACGCGGCCGCGAAGCCGGCCAGCCCGGCCAGGAAGACCCGCCTGCGCCCGAACAGGTCGCCGACGTCGCCAAAACCGATCATGAACGCGGCGAACGTCACGAAATACCCGTCGACCACCCAGGTGACCGCGCCGGTGGACGCGTGCAGCCGGCGACCGATCGCGCCGACCGCCACGTTGACGACGGTCAGATCCAGCTGGGTGACGAACAGCCCGACGCAGGTGACGAGCAGCACCGACCAGTCCCGGCGGCTCCAGCGTCCAGCCACGGACTGGTTGGCGCCAGCGTTCCCGCCCACGGCGGTCGCCGCCGCTGTGCTGGGCGTCCGCAGGCTCACCGGCTGACCGACCATGGCCGGCGTGGCACCGTTCGGGCCGGCGCGATCTCCCCGGTGTTGCGTCCATCCCGGCCATCCCAGCGGCGAGCGCGGCACGGACGGTGCGACCGGGTGGCAAGCCATCTGATCATCATCGCGCCTAGTCATGTTCGGTGGACGGACGGACGTCGACCGACGGGGCCGGTCCCCGGCACAGCAGAAGCAACGCCACCGCGACCTCGCTGCCGGCTGGGCCGAGCGCGTCCAGGAATCTGCGGGTGACCTCGTACTCGCGGGTCATCTCGATCCGCCCTCCGCCGGCGGTCATCCGCAGCTTCTGTATCCGCCAGGCCACCCGACGCCGCAGCACGATCACGTCGCGGATCAGGTCGTCGAGCTCGTCGATGATCTCGCGACCCTCAGTCACCGAGTCGATCGTGGAGATGTCCGGGGTCTCGGGGCCGAGCAGGTMGAGGCCGGTCGGCCAAGACCGGCTAGGTGCCGGGTGCGGTCGCGCGTCGAGTTCGCCGGCGGTCACCGCGGCACGTCCCGAGAGCAGGTGCGGCCGGTCTTCAAGCGCATGGTGTGTCTCCTTCGTCGTCGTTCGTGACTGCCGGTCTCGGCGGGGCCAGCCGGCCTGGCAGCGCCCCGCAGACCAGCGCGGCCAGCAGGTAGGCGGCCGCGGCCACGGCCAGTCCGACCCGCGTGCCCGCGGCGACCGAGTGGGAGCCGGCGACGATGCCGCCGAGCAACGCGACGCCGCGGGCCGGCGTGCGGGGGCCGAACCGTTCGACGAGTCGCCCGGAGAGAAGGCTGATGATCAGCAGCACGCCCCAGGCGCCGCGGTCCCAACGAGCCCGGGGATGCGTCCACCTTGGTCACCCGGCCTTCCTGGGCCGGCTGGGCGTGGGCCGGCTGGGCGTGGGGCGGCTCGGGGCGGGCTCGTCGAAGGTGCCGAGGACGCGGACCCGGACGCCGTGCTCGGCCAGCTCGCGCAGCACGGCCCGTGGCGGCGGGTCGTCGGGATGGCCGTGCCACTCGATGAGGAAGTAGAAGCGGCCCAGCCCGTCGCGGGTCGGCCGGGATTCGATCCGGAGCAGGTCGATGCCGGCGCGGGCGAACGGTTCGAGGACGGTCATCAGCGATCCGGGCCGGTCGCGCCGCTGGAAGCAGGCGATGACCGTCCGCTCGCGTCCGGTGCGGGCCGGCTCGTCGCGGCCGAGGACGACGAACCGGGTCTCCGCTGTGGCGGTCTCCCCAATGTCGTCGGCCAGAACGCTGAGCCGCGGGGCGGCGAGGCCCGCCTTTGGCGTGACCGCGGCGGTTCGGCCGGTCGGGTCGCCCAGGGCGAGCTCGAGCGCGGCCGTCGTGGACGGGGTCGGGACCAGGCTGGACCGCGGGGCGTGCTCGGCCAGCCAGGCACGGCATTGGTCGAGCGCGTGCGGATGTGAGGAGACCGTGCGCAGTGCCTCGGGGCTGGCACCGTGCCGGCCGACGAGCTGGAACCGGACCGGGATGACGACGTCGCGGTGCAGGCGGACCTGGCTTCGTTCGGACGGGTCCACGGCCTTTCCGGTGCCCAGGCCGGCGAGCAGGTCGGCCGTCGGCCCGACCAGGCCGGCGACCGAGTTCTCCCAGGCCAGCACGCCGTAGGTGACCGAGCCGTCGCTGAGCCGGGCCATGAGTTCGTCGGGGTCGGCGCAGGGGACGTGCCGCAGCGCGGCCAGGGCCGGATCGGCCAGCACGGTGCGGTGGGTGAAGGTACCCGCCGGTCCGAGGTAGGCGACGGACGCGGCTGGGGCGGGATCGAGTGTGGTGGTCACGGCCGACTCCTGGAGGTCTCCACGCGCGGGACGGGTCGACGCCGCCGGTGCCGCCGGGGGCGGCCCCGGCTATTGGGTGAGGCCTTCGGGCGACTAGCGGGCCGCCAGCGCGTCCGACAGCAGGTCGGGCCCGACGACCTTCCCTGGATTGAGCACGTTGGCCGGGTCGAACAGGTCCTTGATACGGGCCATCCACAGGGCCGCGTCGCCGTGCTCGGCGGTCAGGTACTGGCGCTTGCTCAGGCCGATGCCGTGCTCGCCGGTGCAGGTGCCGCCGACGCGCAGCGCGTGGCGGACCAGCTGGTCCGAGAACAGCGCGGCGGGGGCGTCCTGGCCCTCGGCGACCGCGACGACGGTGTGGATGTTGCCGTCGCCGACGTGACCGGTGGTGACCACGTCCAGCCCGAGATCGGCGCGCAGCTCGCTGATCACCTGCGCGTGCTCGACGATCGCCGACAGCGGCACAGCCGTGTCAGTGATCAGGTATCGCCGGCCGGGGAAGGCCCGGCGGATCGACCAGTACAGGCGGTGGCGTGCTTCCCAGATGGCCTCCCGCTCCGCCTGCGCGGTCGCCGTGCCGACCGTGCTCGCGCCGGCGTCGAGCAGGACTCGGCGGGCGATGTCCAGCTCGGTGGCCAGGCCGGCCGCGGTGGAGCTGTGCAGTTCGACGAACAGGGCAGGGGCGTCCGGGACCAGGCCGGGCACGTCCTGGGCGAGCAGGCCGGCGGTGATCTCGTCGAGCAGCTCGAGGCGGGCGATGGGCAGCCCGGTCCCGACCGCGGCGAAGGCGCCGGCCACCGCGGCGGCGACGTCGGGGAAGAACGCCCGCAGAACCGCGATCTCCTCGGGTACGGGGTGCAGCGCGACGGTGAGTTCGGTGATGACGCCCAAGGTGCCCGCCGAGCCGATGAACAGGTCGCGCAGGTCGTAGCCGCTGCTCGACTTGCGGACCGGCCGGCCCAGCCGCAGCACCTCACCGCTGGCCAGCACGACCTCCAGGGCCAGAGTGTTGGCCCGCATGCCGCCGTAGCGGATCGTGGTCGTGCCGCTGGCGTTGGTCGCCGCCATCCCGCCGAGGCTCGCGTCCGCGCCCGGGTCGACGGGAAACGTCAACCCGAACTCCCTCGCCCGGGAGTTGAGCCCGTTCCTGGTCAGGCCCGGCTGGACGACCGCGCGGAAGTCCTCCGGGCACAGCGCGACAAGCCGGTTCATCCGGGAGACGTCGAGGCTCACCTCGCCGCCGAGTGGCACCACATGGCCCTCGGCGCTGGTGCCGGTACCGAACGGGATGAGCGCCACGTCGTGGCGGGCGGACCATCGCATCGTGGTGACGACGTCGTCACGGGTCTCGGCGAACACCACCGCTCGCGGCGGGATGCTGTCCAGGTGGTTCTCGTCGCGGCCGTGGGTGTCGAGGTCGGCGGGCCGGGTCGACACCGTGCCCGCGAGCCCGGCGGCCAGCTCGGCGAGGGCGTCCGCGTCCGGGACCACCCTGGCCGGCCGGCTGACGGTGGTCACCGCGCGGCCGACACGGTCTCGGTGACGGCCTGCACGACGTCCACGGAGGCGGCGCCGGCCGGCGCGACCGGGACGAGCTCGAACAGGACGCCGCCGGGTGGGGCGACGGTGTGGTGGGCCGCGCGGGGCGTCCAGCCGGCCTCGGCGAATGCCTCGCCCCACTCGGCCTCGGTCGGCAGGTAGGTGTGCATGAGCGCGTGGGCGGCCTCGAAGCCGAGCCGGAAGATGGGCGTGTCCGRCCCGGGCGTGTCCTCGGACCGGACAACGTCGCAGAGCAGCATCGTCCGAAGGTTCGGGAAGGCGATCCGCAGGTTGGTCAGCACCCGCACGCACGACTCGCGCGGCCAGAAGTCGTGGCCCATGAACACGCAGGTGACGACGTCGACGTCGGACAGGTCGTCGGCGGGGGTGAGCCGGTGGACGTCGCCCTGGCGCACGCTGAGCCGGTCGGCCAGGCCCTCGGCCGCGATGACCTGCCCCGCCAGCTCGACCGAGGCGGGGGCGAGGTCGATGCCCACCCCGGTCACCCCGGGATTCCGCTTCATGATCCGGACCAGGCGCCCACCCGAGCCGCAGCCCAGGTCGGCGACCCGGGTGAGCTCGAGGCCGCCCAGGACGCGGTCGAACAGCGGCTCGACCTCGCCGTTGCCCATGAGCCGGGAGCTGAGGGCCACCGCGCGCATGTCGCGGTGATAGGTGACCTCGTCCCGGTCGGGCGCCAGGTCGGCCGCGTAGGTGAACACCTCGCCGTTGCCGCGCACCAGCCAGTAGAAGTAGCCACGCAGTTCGTACGCGTCGGCGAAGCGCGGACCGGGCCGGACCAGCAGGGCCGGGTCCGAGGTGTCCAGCTCGACGATGCCGGCCCAGGCCAGCGCGTTGAGCAGGGCGCGCGCGACCCAGGGCGACACCGGCTCGCCGCCACGGCGCAGGTCGTCTGCCCGACAGGTGCCGCCGTCGGCGAGCGTGTCGAACAGGCCGAGCTCGACGGCGGCTGAGATCGCGCTGGCGGCCACGTAGGAGGAGAAGATGTCGGCCACCGGGCCGATGGTCGCGGGCGGCGGCGCGGCGGGGGCCGCCGAGGGAGCGGGCTGTGGCGAAAGGGAGGCGCACATAGCAATTCCTTCGCTGGGAGCCGGTGGGGGAATGGGGATTACCAGGGGTGGGTCGTCGCGAATATGAGCACGACAACGGAGCGTTCACCGCAGGCGCCTATTGCGTGCCGCGGTTCGGCGTTGACCGAACGAGAATCGGACCAACGAACTGAGAATGTCTTTTCATTTATGGTGCGGACGGCGGCCGCCGAGTGTCAAGCGAAGGAATGTTAACATTCTATATCGGCATGTTACACTTGGTGCATATTTCTGCCTCGTTTCGGCGGGACTGGACGATGGAAAGGGTGGTTCACACGCCTAYGGCGAGCGGTTCGATCCGCGGCGAGGAACCGGGCAGCCGCCGGATCAGGCGGGATTACCTGGCGAGCCGGCGGGATCTTCTGGATGCGGCCGAGCGATTGCTCGCGAAACACGGCGGGCGGTTCAGCCTCGTGGATCTCGCGGCCGAGGCCGGTGTGTCGACCGCCACTGCCTATCGACATTTCCCGGACGTGGACGCGGCCCTTGACGCCTATTACACGCAGCTCGTGGAGACCCTGGTCAGCCACATGGAGGCGGTGCCGGCCGCGCCGGATGTGCTGCGCCGTTTCGTCGCCGTGTGCGAGCTGTGGGTCCGCGAGGCCGTGAGCTGGGGGCCGGCCGTGGTGCACGTCCGGTCCTCCCGCGGTTTCCTGCAGCGGCTGCGCGCGGACGACCCGGTGATCGGCCGGCTGTTCGGGGCGCTCGCGCCGCTGCTGGCCGCGCTGACCGAGGCCGGTTTCATTCCTCCCGGGCCCGCCGAGTACGGGGTGCTCATCTGGGTGACCGTGTTCGACGAGCGGGTGGTCGTCGATCTGCACGACAGCCTGAGCTGGCCGTCCGCGCGCATCGCGGCCGAGCTGACCGGCAGCGTGCTGCGCGCCCTCGGCCGGCCCGCCGGGGCGGCCGAGTAGCACTCGGCTACCCGGCCGCCCCGGCGCTCAGCCGAGCACGGCCGTCGCCTCGATCTCCACCAGCAGGCCGGGCCGCACCAGCCCGCAGACCACGGTCGTCCGGGCCGGCGGGTCGACCGGGAAGGCCTCCCGGAACGCGACGTCGAGCTCCGGCGCGGCGGCGGCCTCGGTCAGGTAGCACACGCAGCGCACCACGTCGGCGAGGCGGCCACCCGCCCGGTCCAGGACCTCGGCGATCTGGCCGAAGATGTCGCGCGCCTGGCTCACCGTCGTGCTGCCGCGCGGCCGGCCGGTCGCCGGGTCCAGGGCGACGCAGCCCGAGAGCACGACCAGGTCATCGACCCGCACCGCGGCGCTGATCGGGGCCAGGCCGGCGAGCCCGGGCGGCAGCGGCACGGTCGTCCTGGTCGAGCGTGGCCGGTCGACGGATCCGGTCCTCGCGCCGATCACCATCGCGACGCCGCCGACGGTCTGATCATCGTGTCGGTCAGCTCGTCGACGCCGCTTGCTCCGAGAAGCTTGATGGTCGTCGAGATCTCCTCGCGTAGCAGTTCGTGCAGCCGGCCGACGCCTTCCTCGCCGCCGGCCGCGAGCGCCATCGCCGCGGCGCGGCCGATGACGACGACGTCGGCGCCGAGCGCCAGTGCCTTGACGACGTCGCTCCCGCGGCGGATCCCCGAGTCCAGCGCGATGGGCACCCGACCGCTGACCGCCGCGACGACCTCCGGAAGCTGGTCGAGGGCCGCGGGCACCGTGTCGAGCTGCCGGCCGCCGTGGTTGCTGACCAGCACCGCGGCGGCTCCGGCCCGCACGGCCGCCTCGGCATCGGAACCGGTGAGGATGCCCTTGGCCATCCAGGGCAGCGGCGAGTCCGCCATCCGCCCGGCGAGCTCGTCCCAGGTCCAGATCGGCTCCCGGCGGACGAACAGTTGGCCGAGGGTGTCGGCCAGGTCGGCCGGACCGGCGTGCGGGTAGTTGCCGCTGACCACGTCGACGGCCACGTCGAACCGGTTGCGCATGTTGCGCTCGCGCCAGCCGGCCGTCGGGCAGTCCAGCGTCAGGCAGAGCGCGCTGAAACCCGCGGCGGCGGCCCGGCGCAGCATCGCGGCGAAGTTCGCCGGGTTGCCCATCGGGTGCAGCTGGGCCATCCGCGCGGCGCCCGGCGCCGCCGTCGCCACCTCCTCCCAGGAGTACGACCCGGCCTCCGGCACGATCGAGGCCACGCCGGCCTTGGCGTTCGCCCGGGCGACGGCGAGCTGGCCGTCCCGGTGCATCAGCCGGTCGGCGCCGAACGGGCTGGTGAGCACCGGCATCGACAGCTCGATGCCGAGGAAGGTGCGGGCCAGGTCCGGCTCGCCGGCCCCGGTCATCAGCCGTGGCAGCACCGCCCACTGCTCGAACGACGACAGGTTGGCCCGCAGCGTCTGCTCGCCGCCCGAACCACCGTCGAGGAAGTCCCACACCTGCGGGGGCAGCGCGCGACGGGCCTCCTCGTAGATCTCCCCGACCGTGGCGAACCGGTCGGCTGAGGTGAAGGAGACGAACGGGCTCGGGTCGGTCCCGGTCGGGGCCGTCGCGTCCCGCGGCCGGGCGGGCCGCGCCGGCGGGACCGCGGCCTGGGTCGAGGCGTCAGTGGCTGTCACGTGTCACTCCACTCCACTCCTGTCTGATCGGCGGCCGTGCCGGGCGATCAGGACGTCGCCGCGCGGACGGCCTGCGTCCCGGCCGCCGCTTCGGTAGAGCTCGATCTCTGTCGGCTGGCCCGATCACCCCGCGAGCAGCTGCCGGTCCGACGGGGCGTCCCCGAGCCCGGACACGATGTCGACCAGGTCGGACGGCGTCAGCGCCGTCTTAGCGGGCCCGGCCACGTCGTAGATGACCCGGCCGCGCGACATCACCAACAGCCGGTCGCCGACCTCGATCGCGTGGCGCATGCTGTGCGTGATCATCATCGAGGCGCAGCCCAGTCGTTCGTGCATCTGGAGGGTGAGGTCGAGGACCCGCGTACGGGTCCTGGGGTCCAGCGCCGCCAGGTGCTCATCGAGCAGCAGGAGCTTGGGTTTCCGTAGGCCGGCCATCAGCATCGTCACGCTCTGCCGCTGCCCTGCGGACAGCAGCGTCACCGGGTCGGCGAGGCGGCGCTCCAGGCCCAGGCCGAGCACGGCGAGGTCCTCGCGCATGCCCGAGCGCCGGCCCGGGGTGACCGCGGGCGACAGCCGCCGCCGACGGCCGCGGGCGGCGGCGAGAGCGAGGTTGTCGGCCAGGGAGAGATCGGGCGCGGTGCCCGCGAGTGGGTCGTCGAAGACGCGGGCCACCGCGCCGGCGCGGGCGTGGACCGCCAGCCGCGTCACGTCCCGGCCGCCGAGCAGCACCCGCCCCCGGGTCGGCCGGTAGACCCCGGCCACCACGTTGACCAGGCTGCTCTTGCCGGCGCCGTTGCTGCCGACGACGGTGACGAACTGACCAGCCGGGATCTCCAGGTCGACGTGGTCGAGCGCGACGACCTCCGTCGGGGTGCCCGCGCCGTGGACCAGGCGCACTCCGTCCAGCCTCAGCATCAGCCAGCCTCCTTCATCGTCGCCGAGGCCGAGGCCCGCCCGGCGGCGGCGGGCTGGCGGGCAGGAGGGACAGTCGGACCGTCGTCGGCCACCGGCCGGCCACCCGCCACGGCGGCGGTCCTCGGGCCGTCCAACGCCACCGCCCGGCTGCCGAGACGGCCGCCCGCGCCGAACCGGCCCAGCGCTCGGCCGATCTCGGGCAGGTAACGGTTGAGCGCGACCGCCGCGACCAGGGTGAGTGCGGTGATGCCGGACAGGTCGGTCGCCTGCAACCCGGCCCGCAGCGCGCCGACCAGGATCAACCGGTACAGCAACGTGCCGGCGACCACGGCGGCGATCACCCGGCCGACCCGGGACGCCCCGCCCGGCCGGGCGATCAGCTCACCGAGCATCACCGCGCCGACACCCGCCAGCAGTGTGCCCGTGCCCGTCGACGAATCGGAGAAGCCCTGGGACTGCACGGTCAGCGCGCCCGACAATCCGGCGCTGGCGTTGGCCAGCGCCAGGCACAGCGCCAGCGAACGCCGGTCGTCGACGCCCTGAGCCCGGGCCATCCGGGGGTTGACCCCGGTGGCCCGCAACGCCAGACCGATCTCGGTGAGCAACAGGTAACCGACGGCGGCGAGGAACACGGCGGCGAACGCGGCGAGGATCGCGATCGTCAGCCAGTCCTGAACGTCCGGAGCCAGGCCGATCAGTCCACCGAACAGGGTCCGGCCGCTGTCCAGACTGATCGACGGCCGTCCCAGCACGTGCAGGTTCAGCGTCGTCATGCCGATGCTCATGACCAGCCCGGCCAGAATGACCGGGATGCGAAACGCCAGGTGYAGCCCGGTCGTGACGAGCCCCGCGGCGGCGGCCCCGGCCACGGCCACGAGCATCGCCAGCGGCACGCCCAGTCCGTGATTGAGTAGCACAGCGGTGATCGCGCCGCCCAAAGTGAAGCTGCCGTCGACGGTGAGGTCGAAGTCCTGCCTGATGCGGACGACGAGGTAGATGCCCATGACGACCGGCAGCAGCGGCAGACCGGCGATCAGGGTGTCGGTGACGAGGAATCGCATGGCTAACCCATCGCCGCGGACGGCATGGTGACCTCGAGCGCGCCGAGCGTCGAATGGTTGACGTCCCACTCGAGCGCACCCGGCCGGCCGAACGGGGTAGCCGCCGGCTGGGCACCGTCGAGGACCTTCACGGCGACGTCGGCGCCCTGCGAACCTAGGTCTGCGTAACTCGGCCCCAGCGTGGCCAGCACCCCGCTCGTGGTCGCGTCTCCCGACGTCAGGTACAGCGGGATCTTGTTCGACAGGGCGACCGCGCCGACCGCCGCGATGCCCGACGCCACGGCCGCATCGGGTCCGACGAGGATCGTGTCGGTCCGGCCGACCAGGGATCGGGCGGCGCTCTGCACGTCACCGGCGCCCGCCACGGTTGCCTCGACCAGTGAGAGACCGGGCCGCGCCTTGATCGCCGTCCGCAGCTGCGCGACCCAGACCTGGCTGTTCTCGTTCGACGGATCGTAGATCGTCCCGATCCGCCTCGGCGCCGGGGTGACCTTGGCCAGCTCGCCGAGGAGCTCGGCGGGGTCGACGAAGTCGATAGTGCCCGTGACATTGCGCCCGGGGCGGTCCAGGCTGTCGGCCACCTTGCCGCCGACCGGATCCCCCATCGCCAGCGCGATGATCGGATGCGTCTTGTCCTGCTGCGCCATGGCGATGACGGCCGGAGTGCCGATCACCGCGATCAGCGAGGAATTGGACCGGGAAAGGTTGCGGGCGATGCTCTGGATCAGGGACGGATCGCCGTTCGCGTTGCTGACGCTGTAGCTGACCGTCCGTCCGGCCAGCTTGGCCGTGAGCTCCTTCTTGAACGCCGTCTCCAGGGTGGTGACGACGTCGGCTTGCGCGACCTCGAAGATGTTGACCTTGACCGTGCCCGAACCGGCGCTCGACGAGGTCGTCGATCCGGACGAGCTCCCGCAACCGGCGATCACACCGATCATGCCGATCGCGCCCAGTAGCGCGCCGGCCATCCGGCGGCGACGCGATGTCCCCAGCTTCATCCGACCTCCCAATCTGAGAAGTTCTTCTCAGGTCAGGTTGGGAACCTCGTGTTTCTTACCGATAAAGGTTTCTGATCGTTCTGGTAACGACTCTGTGGGCTGGTGTACTCACTGTGAGCATCGATTCAACTCCGGCGACTCTGTGTAATGAAGGCGGCGTTCCTAACGCGTAGGCGGCGTTGACGGTGACCGTCTGCCGAGGGCACGGGGACGCGGCTCGCCCGGTCCGGATGCCGTCTTGGTCACGGAGGCGTGGGGACTGTCCTACATCCCGTCTGAGCCAACCCAGCTCAAGGCCCGGCTGCGGCCGATGCGCGGGCTCAAACGCCTACGCTCCGCCCAGACGATCAGCACTGGACACGCCCTGATCCAGAACATTCGCCGCGGCCACTACGAACTCGCCACCGACGCCGACCCACAGCTGCGGCTCGCGACGGCGTTCACCGAACTCGCTCACGCCATCTGACCAGCGAGCCAGCGACGGTCCAACGCGTCCCGACTCCGCCCAAACGCAACAGCCCCGCCGTCGCTGGTTGGCATTCGGCTGGGGACTGTCAAGTTAACGGTGTAACGGATTGTTATTGAGTTGCTACTTTCGGCCGGCGGTGAGGCGCCCGTCGAACGCGAGGTCGAAGGCGTTCAGCGGTGCCTTCCAGCGGATCATCCACTTTGCCCGGCCGCGTCCGGTGGGGTCGAGGCTGGTCACGGTGAGGTAGAGGTGCTTGAGTGCGGCCTGTTCGTTGGGGAAGTGGCCGCGGGCCTTGACGGAGCGGCGGAACCGGGAGTTCAGCGACTCGATCGCGTTGGTCGTGGCGATGACGGTCCGGATCTCGGCGTCGAAGCGCAGGAACGGGACGAACTCGGCCCAGGCGTTCTCCCAGAGCCGGATGATCGCGGGGTATTTCTTCTCCCAGATCGCGGAGAAGTCGGCGAACCGGTCGAGCGCGGCCGCCTCGGTCGGGGCGGTGTAGACGGGCTTGAGGTCGCGGGCGAGTGCGGGCCAGTCCCTCTTGGACGCATATCTGAACGAGTTGCGGAGCAGGTGCACGATGCAGGTCTGGACGATGGTGTCGGGCCAAACCTGGGCGACGGCGTCGGGTAGGCCGGTCAGGCCGTCGCAG
>NZ_MBLN01000119.1:0-7226 GCF_001854645.1 Pseudofrankia sp. EUN1h
AACACTCGCCCAGTAGTCCCCGAGGACAGGGACCTCCTACGGCCAGAGTGACAGACGGTGAGCGGGGGGCGGGGAGCGGGGAGCGGGGAGCCCACACGGTGGTAGACGCCACCTCGCCTCACGCTGTCTGCGGGCCGGCGGCGGACGGTCCGACCGTCGCAGCCGCCGTATCAGGGACGAAGCCAAGAACCTACATAGATTTCAGTTGACTGGCAGAGTGCTGGTATTAGGCGTGCGCAGTATTCCTCCTCGCGTGGCGGCCTCGTATCGTCTCGTGGCGGATCGGATTGCCTCGCCGGCTGACGGGGGCGGCGGCGGCTTCACGGGGCGCCGATCATGTTCGGCGAGGCGATGCAGCGGTGTGTCAGGACCGTCGTCGTGGGAGGTAACCGTTCGATCAGGGCGGTTTCAGGTTGCCGCCGATGGAGGAACGCTCCTTCTCGCGGAAATCTCACATGACCAGCTGCGTTGGGCCGCGCCGGGTTACACCTGAAGCGGTGGCCGGTAAGCCAGAGGGCGGGCCGGCGTGTGGAGGG
This sequence comes from Pseudofrankia sp. EUN1h, assembly GCF_001854645.1. Lineage (NCBI taxonomy): Bacteria > Bacillati > Actinomycetota > Actinomycetes > Frankiales > Frankiaceae > Pseudofrankia > Pseudofrankia sp. EUN1h. The sequence continues at coordinate 537 of NZ_MBLN01000119.1, forward strand.
TCCATGCCGCAGGACGTCGCATTCGATCTGCCCTTTCCGCTCCGCGTCCACCAGGACATGGAAGGCGCACGCGCTCGCAACCTCGCCTGGGTCCGTCGGCACGGGCTTGTGGGTGGCGAACGGTCGGTGGACTGGTACACCTCGTGGGACATTCCCCGGCTCGCCGCCTACGGCTTCCCCGACGCCACCGGACCGGGGCTAGATCTATGCACCGACGCTATGGCGTTCTTCTTCGTCTTCGACGACCAGCTCGACGGCCCCCTGGGTCGGGCGCCCGACCGCGTAGCCCGAGTGTGCCAAGGCCTGATCGACATCATTCACGGCACCTCCCCTCGCCACGGCGACGACCCGTGCTCGGTCGCCTTCGCTGACCTTTGGCGGCGCAGCACCCATGGTGCCTCGCCCGCCTGGGCGGCCCGGGTCGCCAGCGAGTGGGAGTACTACTTCGCCGCCCACGCCCACGAGGCGCTCAACCGGCGCCGTGGGGTGCCGGCCGACATGGAGCAGTACCTCCAGGTCCGGCGGGGCATCGCCGGGACGACACTGCCGCTGTCGCTGGGGGAACACGCCGCAGGCCTCACGCTGCCTCCAGCCGTGTTCCACAGCCCGCAGCTCAGGATCATGCGAGAGATCGCCATCGACATCACGCTGATGTGCAACGACGTGTACTCCCTGGAGAAGGAGGAAGCGCGCGGGGACATGGACAACCTCGTCCTGGTTCTCGAACACACCCGGCACTACACCCGCGACGAGGCGGTCGCTGCGGCTCAAGGGGAAGTCCACCGACGCTGCACCCGCTTCCAGGAGCTGGCCCACGACGTCCCGGCCATGTGCACCCACCTCGCACTCCCCGCCACGCAGCGCGCCACCGTGACCACCTATGTCGGCGTCCTAACCGCCTGGATCTGCGGCTATCACGCGTGGGAAACCGAGACCCTGYGCTACACCACCGCGCTGGAGGTCCTCCCTCGGACCGGCCCCGGATTCTTCGAAAACGTCTTGGAAGATCCAGGTCCCACTGATTCGTCAAGACCGTGAAGTCAATCTCTGCCGACCATTGGCGCGAATAAAACTCACTCGATTGGTGGAGTGCCGTTATTTGAACCCTGCCGTATTCGCGATCGCCGGCTCGGAGGCGGTCCGATATCCCACGCTGACTACGCGCCGCAGTGTAATGGCTGGGCCTCGCCATGGCTGACGGCAGCGGGGCTGGACCCGGCCGGCATCGCTCTTGGGCGTCAGGCCCCTTGGCTCGACACCGCGGTCTCGGTCCCGCGTAGTAGGCAGCCCTGCTCAATGTCCTACTGGCGGCGGGCCACGCTCGGCAACTGGTTGGACAAGCTGGCGCTATAGGCCGCCCGCGCGACCTTCCGCCGTTCCTGTCGTGCCCGGTAGTCCTCCCAAACGAGGTAGATCGTCATCACGCCGTAGGCGATTGCGGGTGCTATCACCCAGTCGGCTGCGGTGTGAATACCGTGGATGATCAACCCCGCCAGCGTGAGCGCCGCGGTGTAGGCGACGAACAGCGCCGCCGCTTTGATGCCGACGTGATGCTCCCGCGTATAGGCCGTTCCCGCGCTGCCCCCCAAGCGGGCGCCGTCGTCAGCCGTTCCGGGAGCGCCACGAGCAGCAGCTGTCCGCGCGCTGGACTCCCGCCTTGCCCGTCGAGCGGACCACAGGAAATACAGGCTCGTCGTGCCCACGAGAGCGGCCCGACGATCACCCAGTCCATGGACGAGTGGAACGTCCGCAGCCCTACCAGCACTCCCAGCCCGGCGATAGTGACGAGCAACGTGATGCCGATCATGGCGACACGCCGCTCGGACGGTACCGTCATGCCTCCATTATCGCAATCATCCTCACGCTCCGCCCCTCCCCACCCGACGCCCTACGTCGGTCGTCGCTGGCGCCTATGCAGAGCCTCACGAAGACTCAGTTAACTGGCAGGGTGCTGATATTCGAACCCTGTCGTATTCGACGATCTTGATGCGGTCTCGGTGCGGGGCAGTGGGTCCCGACGCTCGACCMGCGGTGCAGGCGCCGTCCGCGGCGCACAGGCGCAAACAGCGCGCCGTCGGTCATCATCGAACGGCGACGCAGCCGGCTCGGGGCGCGCCGACCAGCCGCCGTGCACGCGCGTAGAGCAGGAGAGACGTGTGCGAGACGAGTGGAGCGTCGATGCGCGCGTCGTGCGGGCGGCCCCGCGGGCGTCTGGGCCGGGAGCATTCCCGGCCCGACGTACTGCACCATCGGTATGCTTCCCAGGCTTCTAGGGAGGATTCGATGCGTCATCGGCTGCCGGCACGGGTGAGCGCTGCCGTGTCCTGGGTCGTCGTGGCCACGTGCGCGGCCTGCGCCAACGACCTGACTCCGCCGGAGGTCACCGGCAGCGGCACCACGGCGCGGACCGTCACGTCGGCGCCGTCGAGCGCCGCCGCGGACGGCAACGGCTGGAAGGAGTACCTCGCGTTCGCCGTCGGGCACGGGTGCTCGCTGGTCGGCGCGGACCCGGCCGTCACGCCGAGGATGGCGCTGGACACCGACGACGAGACCGAACGGGCCGACGGCACCGAATACATCATCACCGTCATGACCTTCCCGCCAGGCGCCGACGAGTACACGAGGCCGGTGACGCAGACGGTGCCGTACTTCGTGCACCGCAACGGCACGGTCACCGTCGCGCAGAAGCCCGCCGCGGCGAAGCCCTACGTCTTCACCGTCGACAACCCGGTCGTCTGGCCCAGCCCGACCGAACTCGCGCGCGGCGAGTCCCGCCGGTCGACGCTCACGATGGCGATGTCGGCGACGACCCCAGAGGCGCAGAACGAGATCCGCGACATGATCACGGACGGCGACGCGCTGAAGATCTCGATCACCTACACGGTGACGGCGGCCCCCAAGGTAGCCACCATCGCGACACCGAGCGGCACCTACCAGGACATCGTCGGGGTGACGGTCACCGAGACAGACGTCCACTACGTGAACGCGACGCCGTCCGCCGCGCAGGATGGGGCCGGCGTGCTGGCGACCATCCAGGGCAAGCCGATCACCGAGTACTTCGCGCGCGGCATCGGCATGGTCGAGGCACAGATCGGCGGGGACAGCGGCTACGTCCTGAAGCGGAGCGCCTGTAGCGGCTGATCCGGCTGGGCGCGACGCCGGCGCGCCGACGTGACCGCGAATCCCCCATGGAGACATCATCGCGGATCAGCCCGGTGACCGGCGGCATCCCCGCCCAGTCGGTCATGTAGCCGGCAGGCACGAAGACACGGTGCAGCGGGCTGCCGCGAACAGCAGCCCACGAAAAACTCCGCCGAGATGACCACGACAGYCGGCCACGCAGCGGTGTCCCTACTGGGAGCAAAGGCCCAKCCTCGTACTGGTCTGGGCGGTACGAGGGATCTGAATGCCGGCAGCTGCGTAGGAAGCATGGGTAAGGCCGGAGCAGTCGGTTAGGTCGACTGCGTCGAGCCCAGATCGGCGCGATCCGCGTGCCCACAAGCTGCTGCTGTTGTAGTTGTCCGGTCGCATGGCCACCACAAGTAGCAGCGAAGCGAGCTATGCCGAGGCGGAGCGGTCGGTTGGCGATCTGATCAACCAGTTCGGTCCGCCGATCCGCCACTCGACAACGCGGCAGCGGGCCGATCGTGCACCTGGAACGCGAGCTGTGAGACCTGCGCGGCGCCGCCCGGCGAGCCGTGCTCGCTGCACCACACACTGCTCGACCTCGGCGTCATCGGCCTCACCCCTGACCGCATGCTCAAGGTGTCCGAGCTCTACATCGCCCAGACGCCATCCGGCCGGGCGGTCTACGACCTCGCGGGACGCCCGCTCGCCTCCCCCCGCCCCGGCGAAGCTCTTGTGGACGTCGAGCACATCACCTGGCATGACCGGCAGGTCTTCCGCAGCAACGCAGCCTGAAGGGCGCGCCGCCGCAAAAATGACTACGGAGGAACTGTCCGATTCTGCTACGGTCGCCCTCATTGGGGGTGGCATGATCGAAAATTCGTCGGAGGCGGGCCCGTCGCTCGGAGCGCAGCTGGAGGCGTCCGCACGTGAATTCCTCGGGATCTTCGATGCGCTGCTAGCGGCCAGCGAGTTGCAGTTCGCGCCAGACCTCGCGATCCGCCATGTAGTCGCGAAGGCGGTTATCGAGCGGCAGACTTCCGCGCTGCGTGCGGCGCTGTTGCTTGGCGACCAATGCCTTGGCAACCTGGCAACCGCCTTTGTCCGGCAAGCATTCGAAGAGCAGATCTGGCTCGCGTACGTCGAGACTCTTGACGCCGAGCCAGGCGAGCGGCTGCTCACAGCCATGAGGCTCAACGACGCGTTGCGGGGGCTAGCCGCCTTTCACAACTATGCGGGCGCCGATGCCCTTCGAGGCGTCGGGTTCCCGTCCAGGTTCGCGGATGCAGCCGGCCGCGAAACGTCGAAGATCCGCGACGATCTACGAACACTCGGCCAAGAGTTGGGCTGGCCCAAGGGAACCGTCGTACCCTCCACGAACTGGGTCGCTGAGCGGGTCGGCGCCCAAGCCAGGTACGACTACTTGTTCGCGGCGACGAGCCGGGCGGTGCACTTCTCCGCAGGGGAGGCGATGCGTAACTCGTGGTGGGACAGCGACGGGCGGATAATGATGGCTTCAGAGCGCACGAGGCACCAATACGCCTTTGCGCTGCAGCAGCTGATCAACATCGCAGTGCGCACTTTTGCGAACGCTCTTGCGATCATTGGCCCGACGACCTCACTGGCCGGCCCGACCGAGGGCAGATTCACCGCGACCGTCGAGCGGTTCGCCGAGATTAAATGGGTTCCGCTGGTCATCACCGAGGAGTTCAACCTGTCACCAAGGCAGAGATCTCGATCTCGGGCATAACCGACCGTCTCTCGGGGGATCTGGTCGACTGGTGGATTCCGCCCGCTTCTTCGGGCGAATCAATCCTCTTTAGGCTGGTGGAGTGCAGTTATTCGAACCGTGCGGTATTCACCCTGCTGTCGACCTTGAGGGCCTTCCGGGAACGGGCCGCGTGGGCGAGCTCGGGTGAGCTGGCACGGTCGCGCCCGCCCGTCTCCCCCTCCTCCGAGCTTGCGCTGAAGGGGACGGTTGGCCGTGGTGGCGCCAGATTTATCGCTTCGCAACGGGCAGCAGGCCGCGGGCCAACGACGTGTGACAGCCGGGTCGATGACCATGCATGCTGTCCGGGAGCATGCCGTGCGATCTCGTCGCGCATGCCTGGGATCGGGGGTACGCATGGGAGAAGGGCTCACGACTGGCGAGATCGGCGCACTCGCGGAGCTGTTCACGGATCCGCTGTCTGCCGGTCAGTTGTTGAACGGGGCCGGTCTTCGCCGAGCGCATCATCCAGCATGGGTGGCGGGACTGAGCGCGCACCTTTTCTGGTCGGAGGTGTCGCGCCTGCTTGCCGCGGGTGTGTTGGCTGACGGCCGGGACCGGCTTCTGGCCGCGGCGCATGCCTGGTTTCCCGCCAATCCGGCGTTCGTGGGTGGCCCGCTGCCCGGCGGCGCCGCGGGCGACGTGGTCGCCGCGGTCGTCGCCGCCCGCCTGGCCTGCCTAGAGGTCATGTGGCTGGTCGCAGACGCCACTGCCCGGTCGTTCGGTAGCGCCGTCGCCCGCAAGGGAGCCCGCAGGTTCGCCCAGCGCGCTGCCCGAGAACACGGCACTGACGCCGACGCCCTTCCGGCTGGCAACGCCCGAGGCCTCGCCCGCGCGGGCGGCGACCGACTCGCGGACTGGCTCGACCAAGGGCGTGGCCGTTCCCTTGACCGCGCGCACCAGCTGACCGACCAGCTGGCCGCCGCCTTGGACCGCGCCCGTGAACTTGGCGGCGATGACAGCCCCGGGCTCGACCGGGCGTGTTACCTGGCACACGATCTTGTCAACCGGCTACGGATCCCCGCCCTTCGCGATCTGCGGACAATGTTGGACACGCTCAACGACCTCGGCGAGCACCTGATGGGCACGGTCACGGTCGAGGCCTCCGGACTGGACCTGTCCGCGCTGAAGGGCGTCGGCCTCGACGGCCTCGACCTGCTGGCCGGCGTGACCTGGACCGAGGAGACAACCTGGCCACCTCACCTGACCGAACCTCTACGCGCACGGTCCATCGAGACCAGCCCCGGTATCTACCAGATACGCGGTGACGAGGCCTGGGCACTGGCCTTCGCGGACGTCGACCGGCAGCTCGACGACGTCACGGCCACGCCAGCTCCCACACAGCGTCGCGAGACGAGCGGACCAGAAGACATGACCAGCGACGAACCCGCCTGGGCGTATAGCCAAGAGCCCGAGCCTTTGCCGCATACAGACCAGTAGGCGGAACGTTAACGATGCGGGCGCGGTACCTTAATGACCCGCTGACGACCGGGCCCCACGGTCGCGGCGGCCTCGGCCAATAAAGCTCATTTTCCCGGACGTGTCGCTCCAAAATAGTCGTCTCCCGCCCACCTGTACGGGGCGACGTGTACCACCTTGCCCTGTCCCGGAGCGCTGATCATCTGGCCGTTTCCGATGTAGATCGCGACGTGGTGGATGTTGGTGGCGGTGCCGTAGTAGACAAGGTCGCCGATCTGGAGTGGTTCTCCGGGTGGGACTACGGGGCCGGCTTCGTACTGGGTCTGGGCGGTGCGGGGCAGGTCACGGCCGGCGGCGCGGTAGGCAGCACGGGTTAG
>NZ_MBLN01000120.1:0-34563 GCF_001854645.1 Pseudofrankia sp. EUN1h
AACTGCTCCTGGTCACCGACGGCCTGCTGGAGGGACGCGACGGCCCCACCGGCGAACGACTCGGCTGGGACGGCGTCCTCGCCGAGATCACCACCATCGACCCACCACCCGGCGACGACAGCCTCCCCGACGTCCTCATCGACCACATCGAACGACGCAACGGCGGACCACTCACCGACGACGTCGCGCTACTCCTCCTGAGAGGCCCGACCCCATGACGGAGGCGGCGGCCGTTCGTGCCTTCCGCGGGCATCACGGCTAGATTCATCTAGATACTTTGAGCTGGCCGGGGAGTCGAGATGACAGAATCGCGCGCGTTCGAGGACGTCCGCCTGGACATCGACGACCCGGTGGCGGTCGTCACGATCGACCGCCCCGAGAGCATGAACGCCTTCCGTGGCCGGACGCTGCGCGAGCTTCGGGAGGCGTTCTCACTCGCCGAGCACGACCGGCGGGTGGTCGGAATCGTGCTCACCGGCGCTGGCGACCGAGCCTTCTCCGCCGGCCTCGACGTCGCCGTCCTGCACGCGCAGGTCGCCCGGGACGGCGCCGCCGGCGTGGCGGGCGCGGCGGACGAGGGCTGGCGGGGGCCCTTCCCCGGCTCCCCGGCCATGGCCGACATGCAGCGGATGCTCACCTGGCCGCTGACGATCCGCAAACCGGTGATCGCCGCCGTGAACGGGGTGTGCGCCGGCGGGGCCTTCCTGCTCGCCGCGGCCTGCGACCTGCGGTTCGCCGCCGACACCGCGCGCTTCACGACGGTCTACTCCCGTCGCGGTCTCATCGCGGAACAGGGCATCAGCTGGCTGCTCCCCCGCCTCGTGGGGCCGGCCCACGCCCTCGATCTCCTGTGGTCATCCCGGACCATCCCCGCGCAGGAGGCGCTGGCCATCGGTTTCGCCCAGCGCGTCGTCGGGCCGGACCGCCTCCTGGACGAGTGCCGCGCGTACATCGCCGAGCTGGCCCGCGTCGCGTCACCGCACTCGATGATGGTGTCGAAACAGCTCGTCTACCAGCATCTTCAGCGGGCCCTCGGGGACGCCGTCGACCAGACCGACGCCCTCATGCGGACGGCCTTCGAGGGGACCGACCCCGTGGAGGGGGCGGTGTCGTTCCTGGAGCGCCGCGACCCCAGGTTCGAACGCCTCGACGTGCCCCCGCCCGTCTGAACCCGGCTCCCCGAACCCAGCTCGGGTGCCCTGGCTAACCGGACCGGGAGGCGCGGGGCTCGCGCACAGCCTCCAGGACCGACTCGACCGTCTCGGCCGGCGTGCCCGCCGGCAGGCCCAGCATGACCCGGTCGACCACGCCCTCGAAGCGGTCCCGGACCCGGTCCGCGAGCRTGTCGAGGGGCGCGACCACGACGAAGGCGTCAAGGATCTCGTCGTCGATCAGCCTGCCCATCGCCGCCCACTCCCCCCGCAGCGACAGCRCGCGCAGCTCGGGCTGCAGCTCGCCCCACCCGTGCAGGTCGAGGACCGCCCGGTAGGCGGGGGTCGACCCGTAGAAGGCGATCCGCTGGCGCATCGCGTCGGCGGCCGCCTCGACCTCGGCGGCCCCCCGCCCGGTGGCCACGAACGCCGGGCAGCAGACCTGGACGTCACCGCGGTCGCGACCGGCGCGGGTGACGCCGTCGAGCAGCGCCGGGAGGGTCGCCTCCTGGAGGTACCGGCGGGTCGTGAAGGCGTGGGTGTGCACGCCGTCCGCCACCTCGCCACACATCCGGGTCATCGCCGCGCCCACCGCCGCCACGAAGATCCTCGGATCACCGTGGGGATGCGGCTCGGGGACGAACGTCGGCGTCATCAGCTTGTGCGTGTAGAACTCGCCCTCGAAGCGCAACGGGGTTCCATCCCGCCAGCACGACCAGATCGCCCGCAGGGCGAGGACGAACTCCCGCATCCGGCCGACGGGCTTCCCCCACGGCATGCCGAACCGCTTCTCGATGTGCGGGCGCACCTGCGAGCCGAGCCCGAGGACGAACCGACCACCGGAGTACGCCTGCAGGTCCCACCCGAGCTGGGCGACCGACATCGGGTTACGCGCGAACGCCACCGCGATACAGGTCCCGATCTCGATTCGCGACGTGTGCTCGGCGGCGAGCACGAGCGGCAGGAACGGGTCGTGGTTCACCTCTCCGCACCACGCACCGTCATAGCCCCGGCGCTCCAGCGCGGCCGCCGCGGCCGGCACCTGCCCGAGCACGGACGGCAGTCCGCCATCGATCCTCATGGCACCCGACTCTAGCCAGGAGGCGCCGAACAGTTTAGATATATCTGGTTCGACGGGGCGGTGAGGGCGACGGGGGCGCCCGGTCGAGCCCGCCCCGATCCATGCCCGGTTCCCGCCGCGCCCAGGAGGGCGGATGGTCGGGTCGGGCCAGATCGGGGCGGGCGGGCGGTGCCCGGCGTTAGTCTTCGACGGGCGAGTTGCCCGTCGGCCGGTAAGGCAGCGTGGGGTTGCCGTGCTCGTCCAGCGTCGTCAGCAGGGTGCCGCGGACGCAGACCGCCGGCGTCAGCGCGTACGCCTTGCCGTTGCACCGGTAGGTCAGGCCGCCGCCGGCGGGCAGGGGCTTGTTCGGCGCCGACTTGATCTTCGCGACCATGGCCGCCGGCGTGAGGTCACCGGTGATGCCGTCGAGCGACGAGTACATGGCCATCATCGTCAGGTACACGGTCGCGCCCACCGAGTTGCTGAGGTCGATGTCGTGGCCGTAGGTCTCGGCGATCGCCTTCCACAGGTTCAGGTCCTTGTTGGAGTCGTCGCCGAGCGCCAGCGGCGAGCCCATCGACACGCCCTTGAGACGGCTTCCGATCGACTTGCGCGAGCTGTCGGTGACGCACTGGTTGAGGACGCTGATCGGGCCGGTGAAGTTCACCGCGCGCAGGCCGTCGAAGGCCGCGATGCAGAAGGCGTCGTTGCCGAGGATGTGCACCTCGGTGGGGGTGCCCGAGGCTACCCCCGCCAGCTGGGGGGTCATGTCGGCCGTGCCCGGCGGCACCTTGATCAGCTGCAGGTCGATGCCGGCGTCGGCGAACGTCTGCTTGCCGACGGCCTCGTAGAAGCCGGTGGCCTGCGGAACGTCGATGACGACGGCCGTCACCTTCTTGAGGTTGTGCTCCTTCGCGACCCCGATGGGCAGGTCGGCGAGGCCGGCGATCTGGCTGGCGAGCGCGAAGGTCGAGGTCGTGTCGAGCAGAGCGCCCGTCTCGGTGGTGCCGTAGGTGAAGACCGGGATGTTGGCGTCGTGCAGTGGCTTCCACACCTGAGCCATGGTCGTGATCTCGCCGAACACGGCCATCGAGACGTCCGCCTGGACCAGCTGGTTCGCGCAGTCGGCGRCCTTGCCCGGATCGGCCTGCGTCTGGCAGCTGACCAACTCGATCGGGTGGCCCGCGAGGCCGCCCCGATGCTCGTTCAGGTAGGCCGTGATGGCCTTGGCGGCCTCGATCTGGATGGTGTTGTCGAACGCCGGCGTCTGGCCGTCGCTGACCGTGCCGATCTTGATCGGCGTGCCGGTCGCCGCCTGCTTCGGGCCGAGCAGCGAGGCGTTCGCGCTGCCGCCGGAGCCATCGGAGCCGCCCGAACCGCCCGAGCCGCTATCCCCACACGCCGCGCCGACGAGCGCCAGCAGGGCTACAGCCGCCACCACCGCCACCCGTCGCGTTCCGGGCAGCCGGCCTAAGCCGGCGGGCCCACTGGTGTTATCCATGATTCTCCCTGGTGAGTCGACGGGCGTTGAGCCGCCCGGTAAGCGGTCGCCGAGAAGCAGGTGGCGAAAGATGTACCTCTTTTGGTCGCCTTCCCACCGGGGATCCCGCCGGGCGGCCGGCCACCGCCCACGCGGCGCCTGAGCGCCGCGGGCGGGACGCGAGCGGTCCGGCCAGGCACCTTGGGGCCCCACAGCCACTCCGGCTCCGATCTGGGCGCACCCTGCCACGCCCTCGATCGCCCGGAGTGTAAGGGATAACATGTAGACCTTTCCAACCTAGTTTTGGCGGTCCCGCCGGCCATGAACGATCATCTACCCGCGATGGACGCACGCCGGCGCACCTCTGCCACCGACCGTCACCAGCCTCGATGAGCTCGGCCCCGTCCTCGCCGCGACCCGCGGATCCGCCCCGTCACCGGATCCGCACGGGCGGCCAGGGGGTGGCCGCTCCGGGCGGGCGGAGGTACAGTCCGAGTCGGAAAGCCACACTTTTCAAGAGTTAAAGTACCGCTTCCCACCAGGTCGAGGAAGGCAATGACAGACTTGCGGCCGATCGACGCCGACAACCACTACTACGAGACCCTCGACGCGTTCACCCGCCACCTGGACCGTCAGTTCGCCCACCGCGGGGTTCAGGTCGTGCAGACCGGCAAGCGCGTCCAGATGCTCATGGGAGGCCGGGTCAACCGGTTCATCCCGAACCCGACGTTCGATCCGATCATCGTGYCGGGCTGTCTGGACCCGCTGTTTCGCGGCCAGATCCCGGACGGCGTCGACCCTCGCTCGCTGATGAAGGTCGAACCCCTCCCGGAGGAGTACCGCGACCGCGACAGGCGGGCCGACCTCGTCAAGCGGCAGGGCCTCGACGCCGTGCTGCTGTTCCCGACCCTCGGGTGCGGGGTCGAGGAGGCGCTCAGGGACGACATCGAGGCGACGATGGCCAGCCTGCATGCCTTCAACCGCTGGCTGGAGGAGGACTGGGGCTTCGACTACCGCGGCCGGATCGTCGGCGTCCCGATGCTCTCGCTAGCCGACCCGGCCGCCGCCGTCACCGAGATCGACAGCCTGCTCGAACGCGGAGGCCGGATGGTCCACGTGCGCCCAGCCCCGGTCCCGGCCGAGCACGGCACGTCGCGCTCGCTCGGCGACAAGCGCTACGACCCGGTCTGGGCCCGGCTGGCCGAGGCCGGCATCCCGGTGGCCTTCCACCTCGGCGACAGCGGCTACGAGGGCTACGTCGCGGCGCCATGGGGCGGCTCGGCGCGGTTCGAGGCGTACGGCAGCGTGAGCGTCCTGAGCCGAGTCCTGGTGGCCGACCGGGCCATCCAGGACACGATGGCCTCCCTCATCGTCGACGGCGTGTTCACCCGGCACCCCACCCTGCGCGTCGCCAGCATCGAGAACGGCTCGGACTGGGTGAAGCTGCTGGTCAAGGTGCTGCGCAAGCAGGCCAACCAGACGCCCTGGGCCTTCGCCGAGGACCCGCTGGACACCATCCGCGAGCACGTGTGGGTCACCCCCTACTACGAGGAGGACCTGCGCGCGCTCGCGGACCTGATCGGCGTCGACCGCGTCCTGTTCGGCTCCGACTGGCCACACGGCGAGGGTCTCGCCCAGCCCACCGACTTCACCAAGGAGCTCGACCTGTTCGACGAGGCCGAGATCCGCAAGATCATGCGAGACAACTGCCTCGACCTGCTCGGCTCGCCGCGCGCGTAAGCCCGCGCCCGCGGCGGACCGGACCGCCGCCGCTATCGATGGCTGGTACGGCCACTTTCATAGATGGAGTATGGCGATTTACCTGAGGCGCCATACTCCAGCCAGGGTCGCCGGGTGGAGGCCGAAGAGTCGGGAGAACCGGGACACCGCGACGGACGCCAGGAGGACGATGTTCACCCAGACAGCGGACCAGGACCTGCTCGAGACGACCACCGAGCAGTACCTCGCCGCCACCTATCCCCCTGCGCGCATACGTGAGCTGTCGCGGCGGGACTCGACGTTCGACCCGGCGCTGTGGCGGCAGGGCGCGGAGCTTGGCTGGACGACCCCGTTGGTGCCGGAGGCCGCCGGCGGTGGCTCGGTGAGCGGCAACGGCCTCGCGGACCTGCTCGCGGTCGCGTTCCAGTTCGGGCGGCATGCCGCGCCCGGCCCGCTGATCGGGACGAACGTGGTCGCCGCGGCGCTGGGCAGGTGGGGATCGAAGGAGCTGCACGGGGGGCCGCTCGCCGAGCTGCTCGACGGCGACGCCACCGCCGCCTGGGCGCACGCGCCGTGGACGGGGTCGCGCGCCGGCGCGACGGTGCGCGCCAGCCGCTCGGGCGGCGGTGTCGTCCTCGACGGGACGGTGCCCTGCGTCGAGAGCGGAGCGCCGAAGGGCTATCTCCTGGTCGCCGCCACGGCCGACGAGGACGCCGCGCGGACGCACTACCTCGTCCCGTTCGACGCACCCGGAGTAGAGACCGCCCCGCTGGGCGGCCTCGACCTCACCCGACGCCATCTCGCCATGACGTTACGCGCAGTTGTCGTACCGGCGACCTCGCGGGTGGGCGAACCCGGYAGCGCCGACGACCACGACGAGCTGCTGCTCGATCTCACCGCCGTGCTGCAGGCCGGCGAGATCGTCGGCGCGATGGAGCGCGCGTTCGCCATGACCCTGCAGTGGACGCGCGACCGGTACTCCTTCGGCCGCCCGCTCGGGTCGTACCAGGAGATCAAGCATCGGATGGCCGACCTGCGCACCCAGCTCGAGGCGAGCGCGGCCGTCGCCGAGAAGGCCGCGCGGCGCGTCGGCGAGGACGGGCGCGACGCCCGGACCTGGGCGAGCGCCGCCAAGGCGCACGTCGGGCGGGCGGGCCCGGAGGTGATCCAGGACTGCGTCCAGCTGCACGGCGGCATCGGCGTCACCTTCGAGCACGACCTGCACCTCTACCTGCGCCGGGCCACGGTCGACGCGCAGCTGTTCGGAACGCCGGCCTACTTCACCGAACGACTCGTACGGCTGACCGAGGCCACCGTGGACGGTGGGAGATGAGCGAGACCGTGATCGACGTCGACGCGTTCGCGGCGCGCGCCCGCGGCTGGCTGGCCGAGAACCTCCCGCCGGCCGATCCCGCGAAGGACACCTTCTTCCTCTACGCCGCCACCCACCCGACCGACGAGGAGGTGCTGGCGCGCGCCGCGACGTGCCGCGAGCTGCAGCGCCGGCTCTTCGACGGCGGGTTCGCCGGCATCTGCGTGCCCAGGCAGTACGGCGGGCAGGGGCTGACGCCGGCGCACCAGGCCGCGTTCAACCGGGAGATCAAGGGCTACGACTACCCGGCGGAGATCCAGGCGTCGACCTTCATCCCGTGCATGGCGATCCTGCTGGAGTTCGGGACCGAACAGCAGAAGCTGCGCCACGTCCCGGCGATGCTGCGCGGCGAGGAGATCTGGGTCCAGCTCCTGTCCGAGCCCGGCGGCGGGTCCGACGCCGCCGGCGCGGTCACCACCGCCACCCGCGACGGCAACGGCTGGGTCCTCAACGGCTCGAAGATCTGGACCACCTCCGGCTGGTGGGGCGACTGGGCGCTCTGCCTGGCCCGGACGAACTGGGACGTCGAGAAGCACCGCGGCCTGACCGTGTTCAGCCTGCCGATGTCCGCCCCCGGCCTGGCGATCCGTCAGATCGAGCTCGTGAACGGCTCGAAGGACTTCTGCCAGGAGTTCCTCACCGACGTCGTCGTCCCCGACTCCGACCGGATCGGCGAGGTCGACGCCGGCTGGAACGTCATGACGCGCTGGCTGTACCACGAGCGCACCATCTCCGGCGGCTCCCCCTACGTGACCGGTGGCGGCAACCGGCGGGGCGACGGCCCGTACGAGCCCGCCACCATGATCGAGGCCGCCCGCCGGCTCGGCACGATCGACGACAGCGGCACCCGAGCCCTCATCGGTGAGGCCCGTACGGGCGCCCTGGTCCAGCGAGCCCTCGTCGAGTCCGTCACCCGCGGGATGGCCACCGGCAGGCTTCCCCATCACGCCGCCGCGATGACCAGGCTGTTCGGTGGCACGGCGAACGCCCGCCTCGCCGCGATCGCGACCGAGCTGTACGGCGACGCCGGGGTGGTCTGGTCGCCGGACGAGGAGACGTCCGCCCAGGTCGGGCTCGGCTACCTGATCCGACAGGCCGCCTGCATCGGCGGCGGTACCACCGAGATGGCCCGCAACGTCATCGCCGAACGGCTGCTCGGCCTGCCCCGCGAGCACCGCGCCGACGCCGGCGCCTTCCGCGACGTCCCACGAGGCCCCCAGGCGAGCGGCACCCACTGACCGCGTGGCCCCGACCCGGCTTGGCTACGGCCGGTCTTGCGGATAGAAACGTCTATATCTCTTCGCCCCTCGTACGGAGGCTGCCATGGCGGCGCGACCCACCCTGGACCACGCCGGCCTCGCGCCGGTGTACCGCGACGACCCCCGCCTCGCGCCGCTCATCGGCCCAGGAGGCCCGTTCGAGGTCGAGAACATCGTGCTGGACGGCATCCCGCTGCGGGACTACGTCCGCGCGCCGCGCACCATCGTCGACGTCTTCCGGGCCGGCGCGGCGCACGAGGCGCTCGTCAACGTCGTCTACGAGGGCGAGCGGCTCACCTTCGCCGACGTGCGCGACCGGGCGCGCAGCGTGGCCCGCGAGCTGCGGTCGACGTTCGAGGTCCGCCCGGGCGACCGGGTCGGGATCGCCATGCGCAACCTGCCCGAGTTCGTGGTCGGGTTCTGGGCGGCCGCCCTGGCCGGGGCGGTCGTCGTGCCGCTGAACTCCTGGTGGGCGGGCGGCGAGCTGACGTACGCCTTACGCGACGCCGGCGTCTCGGTGCTGTTCGCCGACGACGACCGGTGCGAGCGGATCCGCTCGGCAGGCCGGCCCGAGGGCCTGGCCCTGGTCGGGGTGCGCACGGACGCCGGCGACGTCGCCTTCGACGAGCTGACGGCCGGAACGCCGCTTCCGGACGAAGAGTTCGCCCAGCTCGACCGGGACGACCCGGTGACGCTCCTCTACACGTCCGGCACCACCGGACGCCCGAAGGGAGCGCTCAACACCAACCGAGGCACGATCACCAACCTCTGGAACATGGCCTTCGCCAGCGCGCGGGAGGCCATCATCGCCGGCCGCCGCCCGGCGCCGGCCCGCCAGTCGGTGACGATCTCCACCGCGCCGCTGTTCCACATCGGCGGGGTGTCGGCCATCGTCGGGGGTCCGCTCGGCGGCGGCAAGATGGTGCTGATGCGCCGCTGGGACATCCAGCAGTGGGCGCGGCTCGCCGTCGACGAGCAGGTGACGGCGCTCGGCGGCGTCCCGGCGGTCGCCCGCCAGATCCTCGAGCATCCGGGCGTCGGCGAGCTGGGGCTGGACGTGCGGCTGTTCTCCATCGGCGGCGCCGCGGTCCCGCCCGACCTGGTGACGCTCGCGACCCAGGTGTTCGGCGCGGACGTCGCGCTGCTGAACGGCTACGGCCTCACCGAGACCACCTCCGCCGTGGTCACGAACGTCGGCGTCGAGTTCGTCGCCCACCCCGACAGCGTCGGGCGACCCAACCTGACCGCCGACGTCTTGGTCATCGATGCCGACGGCACGCCCCTCGACCCCGGCGACGTCGGCGAGATCTGCTTCCGCTCGCCGCAGGTCGCGCGCGGCTACTGGAACGACGACGACGCGACCAAGGCCTCGTTCCAGGACGGCTGGTTCCACTCGGGCGACCTCGGCTACCTCGACGCCGAGGGTTTCGTCCACGTCGTCGACCGCCTGAAGGACGTCGTCATCCGCGGCGGCGAGAACGTCTACTGCGCGGAGGTCGAGGCTGTCCTGCACGAGCACCCTGACGTGGTGGAGGCCGCGGTCGTCGGGATCGACGACCGGGCGCTGGGCGAGCGGGTCTGCGCCGTGGTGGTCCCGCGTCCTGGCACCCGGCCGACCCTGGCGAGCCTGCGGGAGTTCGCGGCCGGCCGCCTCGCCGCCTTCAAGTGCCCGGAAGCGCTGGTCGTCCTGGCCGAGCTTCCGACGACCGCCACCGGGAAGATCGCCAAGACCGCCCTGCGCGCCCAGGTGGCCGCCTCCGCCGCCGAACGGACCTGGTAGCCGACGCAGTCACACCGCCGACCGCCCCGAAGGACTGATCGGCGTCCTCATCCTCCTGGCCCAGGACAGCTCCCCGCAGGAAACGAACGTCAGGCTTCACCGTCCAGACAGCCCCGTGGCGACACCCTGGCCAGGAACGAAATGAGGTGCGGACATGAGCGAGACAACGATCCAGACAGCCCAGGCGACGACGGAGACCGCGGAAGCGACGCAGACCGCGGAGGCGACGGAGGCGGCCCACCGGCGCGAGACCTTCCGCATCGCCGACGCGCCGTCGCTGCACGAGAGCGGGATGATGTCGACGCCGGTCATGACCCCGGAGGCGCCCGAGCAGTTCATGGAGTGGGTGTCCGGTGGTGGCCAGGTCGTCAAGGTGCTGTTCGGTGACCCCGAGGCCGGCGGGATCAGCCTGGTGTGGTCACGGTTCGCCCCGGGCTACGTGCTCCCGCGCCATTCCCACAGCGCCGACTGCCTCTACTACGTGACCCGTGGCGAGCTGCGCATGGGCAGGACCGTGCTGGGCGAGGGCGACGGGTTCTTCCAGCCGGCGGACCGCCCGTACACCTACACGGCGGGCCCGGACGGCGTCGAGATCCTCGAGTTCCGCACCAGCAGCCCCTTCGACATGAAGATCACCGAGAGCCTGCCCGGCTGGGGACGCGTCCTGGAGGCGGTGCGCGCCAACCGCGACCAGTGGGCGGCGCAGCCGCAGGCCTGAAGCCTGCCCRGCGCCATGCCCTTCCCCGCGCGTTCCGCGACACCAAGACGACTCCGCGGCACCAAAACAGTGAGGCTCCCCGCTCGCCTCGACRGCCAGCGCGATACGGGCCGAAAGACGGCGGAGAGGGCTTACCTACCGATGAGAGGAGACCGGCGATGACCCGCGCCATGGACTGTCTGGTAAATGTCGACTTCGGCGATGTGAAGAAGCAGCCCGACTGGATGGTCCGCGTCAAGGAGGACTACTTCAAGGGCGGCGACGACTTCTTCAAGAGCCCCGAACTGCCCGAGCTGCTGGACGACATGGACGCGAACGGCGTCGAGCGGGCGATCCTCATCGCCAAGGTCGGGAAGACCGACGGGCGGGCGTTCCAGTTCGCCGAGGCCCGCCCCGACCGCTTCGCCCTCGCGATCGGCGGCTTCAACCTGYTGCGCCCCATGCCTGCGGTCCGTGCCCTGGAGTCCTACGCCCGCGACTACCCCGTCGTGTGCACCAACGTCGGCCCCAGTTTCTGGGGCGACGGCATGTACCCACCCACCGACCCGGTCTACTACCCGATCTACACGAAGTGCTGCGAGCTCGACCTGCCGCTGTGCGTCAACACCGGCATCCCCGGCCCGCCGCTGCCGGCCGAGCCCCAGAACCCGATCCACCTCGACCGGGTCTGCTACCGCTTCCCCGAGCTGAAGCTGTGCATGATCCACGGCGCCGACCCCTGGTGGGACACCGCCATCCGCCTGATGATCAAGTACCGGAACCTGCGGCTGATGACGTCGGCGTGGTCGCCGAAGCGGCTGCCGGCCTCGCTGCTGCACTTCATGTCCACCCGCGGCAAGGACCGGGTCATCTTCGCCTCCGACTACCCCGTCCTGTCCTTCAAACGCACCCTCACCGAAGCCGCCGCCCTCGACCTCACCGACGAGGTCCGCGACAACTGGCTCTACGCCAACGCCAACGCCTTCTTCTTCGGAGAGAAGTCCGGCTCATGACCGATCTGTACTGGGACCCGATCGCTCCCGAACTGCGCGACGACCCGTATCCGCTCTGGCGGCGGTTACGGGACGAGGCGCCGGTGTACCGCAACGACCAGTTCGACTTCTACGCGCTGTCCCGCTTCGAGGACATCGAGGCGGCCCACCGTGACGCCGAGACGTTCAGCTCGAGCCACGGCACCACCCTCGAGACGATGGCGCCGGAGCCCCAGGACACGGCGATGATGATCTGGCTCGACCCGCCCAAGCACACGACGCTGCGCAAACTGGTGTCGCGCGCGTTCACCGTCCGCCGGGTGACGGCGCTGGAGGAGCGCATCCGCGAGATCTGCGCGGAACTCCTCGACCCCCGGATCGGCTCCGGCGGTTTCGACTACGTCCAGGACTTCTCCGCGATCCTCCCGCCGACGGTCATCTCGATCCTGCTCGGCGTCCCCGGCAGCGAGCGCGACGAGCTGCGCCACATCGTCGACGACGTCTTCCACATGGAGGAGGGCGTCGGCATGGCGAACGAGGTGTCGCTGAACGCGCTGACCGAGCTCGGGCTGCGCCTCGGGGCGCACTTCGCCGACCGGCGCACGCATCCGCGCGACGACGTCTTCACCGATCTGGTGAACGCCGAGGTCGCCGACGAGGTGACGGGCGAGCCGCGCCGGCTCACGGACGTGGAGCTGGCCAGCTTCGCGATCCTGCTGTTCAGCGCCGGCAGCGAGACCGTGGCCCGCCACCTCGGCTGGGCCGCGAGCGTACTCGACGAGTACCCCGACCAGCGGGCCGAACTGGCACGCGACCCCGCGCTGATCCCGGGCGCGATCGAGGAGATCCTTCGCTACGAGCCGCCGTCGCCGGTGAACGCCCGCTGGACGAACCACGACGTCACCCTGCGGGACGCGACGATCCCGGCGGGATCCCGCGTCATCCTCATCACCGGCTCCGCCGGCCGCGACGAGCGGAAGTACCCGAACCCCGACGTGCTCGACGTCCACCGCAAGGTCGACCTGCACATGACCTTCGGCTACGGCATCCACTTCTGCCTCGGAGCGGCACTCGCCCGCCGCGAGGGCCGCATCGGCCTGGAGGAGACGCTGCGGCGGTGGCCGCAGTGGTCGGTCGACCGCGCCGCCACCGAGATGCTCTACACCAGCACCGTCCGCGGCCCGCTGCGCCTGCCCATCCGCGTCTGACGGCCGGGCCGCCGTAGGCCGCGATCGCGGCCTACGCTTCCGGCCTTCATCTCCCGTATTGAATACATTATCAACAAGGAGATGACGTCTCGAACAAGGAGATGGCGTCTCAGAGGAAGGAGCGCACGATGGCGGAGGACGAGTTCCGGGCGCGCTACGGGCCGTGGGTCGTGGTGGCCGGCGCTTCGATGGGGATCGGCGCCGCGCTGTCGCACGAGGCCGCCCGGCGGGGCTTACACGTGGTGCTGCTCGCCCGGGGCAAGGACCAGCTCGAGGCGACCGCGGCCGAGGTCGCCGCCCAGCACGGCGTCGAGGTACGGACGATCGCGGCCGACCTGGCGTCGCCCGACATCGGTGAGGTCGTGGCCGAGGCGACGAAGGACCTCGACGTCGGCCTCTTCGTCTACAACGCCGCGGTCGGGCCGAACAGCCGGTTCATCGACGGCGACCTCGACCTGCACCTGCTGTCCGTCGACGTCAACTGCCGCACGCCGGTGATCCTGTGTCACCACTTCGGCCGCCGGCTGGTCGAGCGCGGCCGGGGCGGCATCGTGATGATCAGCTCGATGGGCGGCACCCAGGGTGCGGTCAACTTCAGCACCTACAACGCCGGCAAGGGATTCCAGTGGATCCTCACCGAGTCCCTGTGGACCGAGCTGGCCGACCGCGGCGTGGACGCCGTCAACGTCTTCGTCGGCGCCACGTCCTCGCCCAACTACAACTCGTTCCAGGAGACGCTGGACCCCGAGCTGTGCGGCCGCGTCGACACGGACGACCCGCTCGACCGGGCCCGCTCGCGGCTGATGCGGCCCAGCAGCCCCGAAGAGGTGGCGACCGCGTCCTATGACGGTCTCGGCCGGGGACCGGTGGCCTACACCCACCCCGACGACGCGTTCGTGTCCCAGCGGTGCTTCGCGCTGCCCCGGGACGAGGCGACGCTGGTGTGGCGGGCGCTGCAGGAGACCTCCACCCGGCGCCCCGACCGGGTCGCCCGGTGAGCCGGCGCCTGCGGGTCGTCCAGTGGACGACCGGCAAGACGGGCAGCGCGGCGGTACGCGGCATGGTCGACCATCCGGTGCTCGACCTCGTCGGCTGCTACGCCCACTCCGCCGACAAGGTCGGCCGCGACGTCGGCGAGCTGTGCGGGATCGACCCGATCGGCGTCACCGCCACCGACGACGTCGACGCGCTCCTTGCCCTCGAGCCCGACTGCGTCTCCTACATGGCGTACCGGCCGAACTTCGACCATCTGGAACGGATCCTCGAGTCCGGCGCCAACGTCGTGTCGACGATGTACATGATGGCCGGCTTCGGCTACGGCGAGCAGRCCACCCACCGGCTGCGCGACGCCTGCCTGCGGGGCGGCTCGTCGCTCTACGCGTCGGGCATCTACCCCGGCCACGCGCCGATGGTCGCCCTCGCCGCGAGCGCCATGTGCAGCCGCGTCGAGCGCCTCTCGATCCTCGAGTCGCTCGACATCTCCGGCTACGCCAACGAGCAGATGTTCCGCGCCCAGGGCTTCGACCTCGACCCCGACGACCCGGCCGCCCGGGAGGBGTGCGAGGCGTCGTGCGGCTCGTTCAAGGACCAGATCCCCGTGCTCGCCAGGGCGCTCGGCGTGCRGATCGACGGCGTCGGCTTCCGCGTCGAGTTCGCCACCGCCAACCAGGACACCGATTTCGGCTACATGACCGTGAAGAAGGGTCGCATCGCCGGCTTCAAGGGCACTGTGTCGGGCGACAAGGACGGGCGCTCACTGATCGAGTGCAGCTTCGTCTGGAAACTCGGCGAGGACATGACGCCGAACTGGCCGGTCACCCACGGCTATGTGATCGAGCTCGACGGCGTGCCGGGCGTCCGGGTCCGGCTGGAGCCGCAGGGCGACCACCTCGACGGCACCGTCACCACCGCCATGCCCGCCGTCAACGCCATCCCGCTGGTGTGCGCCGCGCAGCCGGGAATCGTGAACCTGATGGACCTGCCGCTGGTCCGCGCCGCCGGCCAGTTCCGGCCATGATCGGGGACCTGCTGCGGCTCGACGGCCGCACTGTCGTCGTCGCGGGCGCCGGGGGCGGCGGCATCGGCACGGCGGTGTGCGCGGCGGCCGCCGAGCTCGGGGCCAGTGTCGTCGGCCTCGACGTCGACAAGGCCGCGCTGGCCGCGGCCGAGGCGGCCGTCCACGGCCCGTTCCGCGGCGTGGTCGTGGACGTGCGCGTGAAGGACGAGGTCGACGCCGCGTTCGCCGACGCGGTCGCGACGTTCGGCTCGGCCGACGGGCTGGTGCACGTGGTCGGCGGCCAGCGGCCCCGGCACTGGCAGCCAGCCGACGACTTCCCGCTCGCCGACCTCGACGAGGTCCTCGACCTCAACCTGCGCTCGGCGCTGCTCACCAGCCAGGCCGCCGCCCGGGCGATGACCACGGCGGGCCGGGGCGGCAGCATCGTGCACATCGCGTCGGTCGCCGCGTTCTTCGCGGCGCCGTACAGCCTCGCCTACAGCGCGGCCAAGGCCGCGCTCGTCTCCCTCACGAGGACGACCGCCGCCGAGTGGGGCCCACGCGGCATCCGCGTCAACGCCGTCGCGACCGGCACCATCCGCACCCCGCACAGCCGCGGCAACGACGCCGCCGACCAGGCCCGCGACGCCGTGCTCGCCCTGCGACGGCGCGGTACGCCGCGCGAGCTGGCCGGTGCCGTGATGTTCCTGCTCAGCGACCTCGCCGGCTTCGTCACCGGCCACACCCTCACGGTCGACGGCGGCTCCACCATCCGCCCCTCCTACCTCGGGCCGGACGACGTCCCGGTCTTCATGGAGGACGGCGACCTACGCCAAAGACTGCTCCAGGACCAGGCACGGAGGACCAGCTGATGGCCGAGTCCGGCACCGACACACGGGCGGCGTTGCTGGCGTCCGGGTCGTACTTCGAGGTCGTCGACGAGGATGTCCGCGGCGTCCGGATGCCCGTGTTCCGCCACCGCGCCCGGTCGCTGCGCGAGCTCCTCGACCGGACCGCCGGGTTCGGCGAGCGGACCTATCTCGTCGACGGCGACGTGCGGCTCAGCTTCGCCACCCACCTGGCACACGTCGACGCCCTGGCCGCCGCTCTGCGGGACAGGTTCGGGCTGCGCCAGGGTGACCGCGTCGCGATCTATGCCGCGAACCGCTGGGAGTGGGTCGTCGCCTTCTGGGCCGTCGCGACGACCGGCGCGATCCCCGCCGCCTTCAACAGCTGGTGGACGCCGGACGAGTTCGCCCACGCCTCGGCGCTGGTCGAGCCGGCGCTGGTCATCGGCGACGCGCCGCGGCTGGCCCGGGCGGCGCAGGCCGCGGGCACGCTCCCACTGCTGGACCTCGACGAGGTGCCCGGCCTCGCCCGGGCGCACCGCGGCGCGCGGCCGGCGCCGGTGACGGTCGACGAGGACGACCCGGCGGTTCTCATCTTCACCAGCGGCACCACCGGCCGGCCCAAGGCCGTCAGCACCGCGCACCGGGGGCTGTGCGGCCTGGAGCAGGTCAACAGGTTCACCGAGATGCTGGCGATGGTCGCCCTGGGCCGGCCGGTCCCGGCGTCCGTCGACGACCTGCCCGTCCGCGACGACGTCGTGCTCGTGACCTCGCCGCTGTTCCACACCTCGATGCTCTACGGCGTCGTGCTGCGCGCGGCCGCGGCCGGCACGGCGGGCGTCCTGCTGCCGGGACGCTTCGACCCCGAGCGCGTGCTCGCCACGATCGAACGGGAGCGGGTCACCAGCTGGCTCGCGCTGGGCAGCGCGGCCCCCCGGGTCTGCGCCTTCCCGGGCCGCGACCGGTTCGACACGACCAGCCTGCGCCACATGGGCGTCGGCGGCGCCCCCGTCAGCCCCGCCGTCCAGGGTTCGATCCGGGAGACCTTCCCCGGGGTGGCCCGGACCCTCAGCATCGGCTACGCGAGCACCGAGAGCGTCGCGGTCGTCGCCAACCTCAGCGGACCGGCCCTCGAACGGCACCCCGCCTCCACCGGCCGGGCGAGCGTGACCACCGAGGTCGAGCTGCGCGACCCCTACGGCGCGCCGGTGCCCGACGGCACGCTGGGCGAGGTGCACGTCCGCAGCCCCTACCTCATGCTCGGCTACTGGAACGATCCCAAGGCCTCGTCCGAGGTGCTCAAGGACGGCGGCTGGCTGGCGATGGGTGACGTCGGCCGGCTCGTCGACGGCCTGCTGTACATCGACAGCCGGGCCCGCGACCTGATCCTCGTCAGCGCCGAGAACGTCACGCCGACCGAGGTCGAGCACCGGCTGGAGGCGCACCCCGACGTGGTCGAGGCCGCCGTCTTCGCCGTCGACGACGACCTGACCGGCGACGCGGTCTGCGCAGCCGTCGTCGCCGGTCCGGACGCGAAGCTGGACGAGGGCGACCTGGCCGCCTGGTGCCGGTCCGCCCTCGCGCACTACAAGGTGCCGACCCGCTGGCACCTCGCCCACGACCCGCTCCCCCGCACGGCCACCGGCAAGCTGCTCAAGCACGTCATCCGCGCCCAGGTCACCGGGACACGACCGTCCGCCCCCCAAGGAGGGGATGACGGGAACAGGGGCCTCTGAACCGCCGGCTCACCCGAAGGGCAGCACGACGGTGCGGGTCTCCAGGTAGGCCTCGACGCCCTCGGGGCCCATCTCGCGGCCGATCCCGGACTGCTTGAACCCGCCGAACGGGCTGCGCGGCTCGACGATCGCGACCGAGTTGACCGCGCAGGTGCCGGTGCGGATCCGGCTGGCCAGCGCGACGCCGCGGTCGAGGTCGGCGGTCCACACCGAGCCCGACAGCCCGTAGTCGGAGTCGTTGGCGATCGCCACCGCCTCGTCGGTGTCGCGGTACCGGATGACCGTCACCACCGGGCCGAAGATCTCCTCGCGGGCGATCCGGCTGGCGTTGTCGACGTCGGCGAACAGCGTGGGCTCGACGTAGAAGCCGGCGTCCAGGCCGGCGGGGCGGCCGCCGCCGACGACCAGCCGGGCGCCACTCGCCTTACCGTCCGCGAGGTAGCCCTCGACGCGGTCACGCTGGCGGCCCGAGACCACCGGGCCGACGTCGGTGCCKGGGTCGCGGGGGTCGCCGACGACCAGGCCGCGCAGCTGGTCGGCGAGGGCGTCGACGATCTCGTCGTAGCGCGCCGCCGGGGCCAGGATGCGGCTCTGCGCCGCGCAGACCTGGCCGTTGTTCTGCAGGCCGGAGTCCAGCAGCTGCGGGACGACCGTGGCGAGGTCGGCGTCCTCGAGGATGATCCCGGCCGACTTGCCGCCGAGTTCGAGCGTGCACCGCTTCACGAGCTGTCCGCAGGTGGCGCCGACGGTCCGGCCGGCCGCGCTGCTGCCGGTGAACGACACCTTGTCGACGCCCGGGTGGGCGACCAGGTAGCGGCCGAGGTCCGCGCCACCGGGCAGGATGCTCACCGCGCCGGGTGGGAGGCCGGCGTCGAGAAGCACCTCGGCGAGCAGGAACGAGCTGACCGGCGCCTCGGGGGGCGGCTTGAGGATGATCGGCGCGCCCGCGGCGAGCGCGGCGCCGAGCTTCATGCAGGCGAGGAAGACCGGGACGTTCCACGGCACGATGCCGGCGGCCACGCCTACCGGGACCTTCTGGATCAGGCAGGGCCCCATCAGGCCGGCCCGCCGCTGTTCGAAGGGAAACCGCTCGGCCAGCTCGGCGTAGCCGTCGAGGACCATCGCGGGCGCGATCGCCTGCCCGAACAGGGAGAACTTCGCCGGCGAGCCCATCTCGTCGGTGATCACCCCGGCCAGCTCCTCGGCGCGGGCCTGCAGCCCGGCCGACACCCTGCGGATCACCTCGGCGCGGTCCTTGCCGGTGGTGGCCGCCCAGTCGCCGCCGTCCAGCGCCGCCCGCGCCGCGCTGACCGCCGCGTCGGCGTCCGCCGCGCCCGCCAGCGGCACGGTGGCCACCAGGCGCTGGTCGTGCGGCGAACGGACCTCGATGCGTTCGGCCGAGGCCGGGTCCTGCCAACGGCCGCCTACGAACAGCTGGTCGCGCTCGATCACGGTGGTCATGCCGTCACCTCCGGGAAAGCAGATCCATGGGAAAACCGCGCCGGTGACGTCAGGAACCCGCCGACGGGAGCAGGACGGGCTTGACCACCTTGCCGGACAGCGAGGCCTCCTCCGCGGCGTTGATCGCCTCCAGCGGGAAGGTCTCGATCAGCCGGTCGAACGGGAAGCTGCCCGCCCGCCACAGCTCGATCAGCCGGGGGATCACCACCTGCGGGTCGGCGCCGCCCTCGAGGATTCCGGACACCCGCTTGCCCAGCAGCGCGACCGGGTCGAACGTGACCGGCTCGGTCTGGATGCCCACCAGCCCGCAGTGCCCGCCCATCCGCAGCGCGCCGACCGCGTTCGTGATGACCCCGACGTTGCCGGTGGTGTCGAAGGTGTAGTCGGCGCCGCCGCCGGTCAGGCCCTGGATCTGGGCGACGAGGTCGGCGCTCGCCCCGTCCAGGACGTGGGTCGCGCCGAGCTCGGTGGCCAGCTCCAACCGATGCTGGTGCAGGTCAATCGCGATGATCGTCTCCGCGCCGGCGACCTTCGCCGCCATGACCGCCGCGAGGCCCACCGCGCCGGCGCCGAACACGGCGAGGCTGGCGCCCGCCCGGACGTTCAGGTCGACGAGCACCGAGCCCGCGCCGGTGAGGATGCCGCAGCCGAGCGGCCCCAGCTTCTCCAGTGGCAGGTCGGAGTCCACGACGACGACGCAGCGCTCCGCGGCGACGCAGTAGGTCGCGAACGACGACTGGCCGAACCAGCGCGACGCGATCTCGCCGCCGGCGGCATCCCGGACTCCGGTGGTGCCGTCCAGGCGCCGCCCGAAGAAGTTGCGGAACAGGAACAGGTCGCAGTACGGCGGCGCGCCCCGCTGGCAGCTCGGGCACTGGCCGCACGAGTCGAACGAGAGCACGACGTGGTCGCCGACCGACACCCGCGTGACGCCCGCGCCGACGGCCTCGACCACACCGGCGCCCTCGTGCCCGGTGATGATCGGCGTCGGCGTCGGCGCGCCCTCCTGCCGCGGCACGATGTCGGTGTGGCACATGCCCGCGCTCACGACGCGGACGAGCACCTCGCCCGCCCCCGGCGGATCGAGCTCGACCTCCTCCAGCACGTACGGCCCGTCCGCCTGCCGCAGCACCGCCGCAGTCGCCTTCATCCCGCGCTCTCCCAGCTCTCCGAGTGTCCAGAAAGTATGGCATAGATCTAGATGTTTCAATACGGGGGAGCCGCGTCAGCGGTGCAGGTGCGGTGGCTGGGTCAGCGGCAGGTCCAGGTGGGTCCGCAGGCCGGGCGGCGCGGCGACGACGGTGGGGATCGCGTTGACGGCCGCCATGGCCGTCCAGATCCGGCCCCAGTAGCCGATGTCGCCGTCCGGGCCGGGGTCCGTCGGCTCGTAGTTCACCCGGAACGAGGGCAGGCCGGTGAAGTACAGGGCGTATTTGGCGTTCTCGTATCCCCAGTCAGGGTCGGTGGTGTCGTCCATCCGCCAGTAGGACCGGAAGATCACCACCGGTTTGCCGCCGTTCCAGACGCGCCACTCAAGGCGCATCCCGGCGACGTGCCCCTTCCTGATCGAGCCGGCCCGCACGGTGACGTCCCGGACCGCGACCGCCGGCTCCCACCCGAAGTCGTAGTCCTCGACCTCGATGCCCAGGCCCGCGGCCAGCAGGTAGATCGACTCCTTGAAGGTCCGGCCCATGGTGTCGAACATCCGCGGCGGGTCGGCCAACAGGTCGTCGGGGTCCCGGCCGAACCCGAGGCCGTCGAACATCATCGCGGCCGAGGGATGGTTGCGGAAGTCGCCCACCTCCTGGACGACGAGCTCGTCGATGCGCGACGCCAGCCGGGCGAAGGTCAGGGGCAGCAGGTCACCGGCGAACCCGGGGTGGATCCCGGAGCCGAACAGCGACACCCCGCCCTCCTGGCAGGCCGCCTCCAGCCGCTCGCGCACGTCGGCGTCGAGCGCGTCCGGGTAGGTGAAGCCGGACGGCGTCACCAGGTTCTTGCCGCTGCGCAGGATCCGGGCGATCTCGTCGAGGTCCACGTACAGGGGCGCGTAGTTGACGCAGTCGGCGTCCAGCGCCAGCAGCGCCTCGGCGTCGCGCGTCGCGAGCACGCCGACCGGGTCGATCCCGGCCAGCTCGCCGACGTCCCTGCCGCCCTTCTCGTCCGACGTGACGTAACAGCCGACCACCTCGAAGGCCGGGTTGTCGACCATGTGCCGGACCGAGATCTGCCCGATGCTGCCCATCGCCCACTGGATGACCCGTAACGGAGGTGCGGTCGCCATGATCGATCTCCTCGTCTCTGGATGTTCCACGCGCCCGCGCGCACTCCGCCACCGGCGCCCTGGCCCGCCGTCCGCGAGTCGGAACCCGTCCGCGACGCCTCGACACGGACCACCTATAGGTCTATATGATTCTGGTGTGACGAGCGTCAAACTCCACCATGTCGTCTACTGCGTCCGGCCCGAGAACCATGAACGGGCAGCCGACTTCTGGCGCGGTCTTGGGATGACCTTCCAGGAGATGCCGCTGGCCGAGGAGGGGATCCGGGTCCTGCTCGACTGGTCGGCCGGCATCGAGATCATCTCGCCCACCGAGCCGGTGGGCACGGAGACGGCCCGCTTCTGGGCGTTCCTCGAGGAGCGCGGGGAGACCGTCTACTCGGTGGTCGTCCGCACGGCCGACATCGAAGGCCCGATCTCGATCGCCGCCCGGCACGGCGCCCAGGTCCGCTACCAGCAGCACCGGGAAACGGGTGACGCGGTCATCGACGAGGCCGACCTCGAGCCGGTGTGCGGCATGGCGGTGACCCTGCTCGCGACGAACCTGCCCGACTGACCGACCGGGCCGGTCGCCGAGCGGGTGATACGGAGGATCGATGTTCGAGGACAACCAGGTCGCGATCGTCACTGGCATCGGCCCGGGCATGGGCCGCAGCATCGCGCTGGGTTTCGCCCGCCGCGGCGTCGACGTCGTCCTCGCCGCCCGGCAGCGCGCCCGCCTCGAGGCGGTGGCCGACGAGATACGCCAGGCCGGCCGCGAACCGCTGGTGGTGCCGACCGACATCACCGACCGGCCCTCCTGCACCGCCCTCGTCGAGGCCGCGGTGGAACGCTTCGGCGGCGTCGACTTCCTGGTCCAGAACGCCCACCACGAGGGTGACTGGGCCTCCGTCGCCGACGCCGACCCCGAGAGCTGGCGGACGGTCTTCGACGTCAACCTCTACGGGACCCTGTACCTCGTCCAGGCCACGCTCCCGGCGATCCGCGCGCGCGGCGGCGGAGCGATCGTCCTGGTGAACACCGGCGCGGTGCTGTCGAACCCGCCCAGCCTCGGGGCCTACACCGCTTCCAAGGCGGCGCTCGCCGCCGTYGCCCGCACCCTGGCGGTCGAGGCCGGGCAGTGGGGCGTCCGGGTCAACGGCGTGTTCCTCGGCGGCGTGCTCGGCGACAACATCCTGCACGCGGCCGAGCACCAGTCGGCGGCCGAGGGCATCACCGTCGAGGAATGGCTCGACCGGCGGGGCGCCACGCTGCCGCTGCGGCACATACCGACACCCGACGAGTGCGCCGGCGCCGTGCTGTTCCTGTGCTCGGACCTGGCCGCCGCCGTCACCGGGCAGCACCTGAGCGTCAACGGCGGTCAGTGGACGACCTGACCGTGGGCGCCAGCCCGCCGGTCAGCCCGCGGTCCTGACCTCGCCGTTCCGGTGGACCCCGGCGTGGCCCACCGGAACGGCAAGCCTTCAGCCGATCCGGCCGTCCCAGGTGCGGGCGTCCCGCACGACGTCCCGGAACGGCTTGCGCGCGTCGAAGCTCGGCTCCCGGGGCAGCC
Organism: Pseudofrankia sp. EUN1h; assembly: GCF_001854645.1. Taxonomy (NCBI): domain Bacteria; kingdom Bacillati; phylum Actinomycetota; class Actinomycetes; order Frankiales; family Frankiaceae; genus Pseudofrankia; species Pseudofrankia sp. EUN1h. Next base: position 22,593 of record NZ_MBLN01000120.1, read on the forward strand.
CCAGGACCCGCTCGCCGATGCCGTTGCGCTGCACCTCGTTCGTGCCGGCGGCGATGGAGACCATCCGGCCGTTCAGGTAGGTGGTCGCGGGCGCCGTCGCCGACTCGTCCGCGCCCTGCGGCCACAGCAGCGCCTCCGCCCCGCCGACCTCGACCGTGATCCGCGCCCGGATCGGGGACAGGACGCCGGCGGCCAGCTTGCCGTACGCGGCCACCGCCGGCTGGGGCGCCGCCGAGCCGCGCAGCTGGGCGCCGATCCGCAGGCCGAGATGATATTGGGCGAAGTCGTTGATGTGGGCACGCGCGATGGCCTGCCGGGCGACCGGGTCCTCGATCCGGCCGGCGCGGCGGGCGAGCTCGACGAGGTCGGGGGCCAGGTCGCGGGGCTCCGCCCGGGCCGGGCCGAAGCTCCCGGCGCCGCGCTCGTGGACCAGCATGGTCTGCGCTACCGACCAGCCCTGGTTGATCTCGCCGATGACGTCCTCGTCGGACACGACGACGTCGTCGAGGAAGGCCTCGCAGAACCCGGACGCCCCGTTGATCTGCCGGATCGGGCGCACCGTGACGCCCGTGGCGTCGGTGGGGACGGCGAACCAGGTCAGGCCGCGGTGCTTCGGCACGTCCCAGTCCGTGCGCGCCAGGCACATCGCGTAGTCGGCCTGGTGCGCGCCCGTGCTCCAGATCTTCGACCCGTTCAGCACCCACCGGTCGCCCTCGCGGCGCGCCGTGGTCCGGATGCCGGCCAGGTCGGAACCGGCCTCGGGCTCGGAGTAGAACTGGCACCACAACCGCTCCCCCGCCAGGATCGGCGGGATGTGCCGGCTCAGGAACTCCGGCGACGCGTGCGCGAGCATCGACCGGGCGATCGCGGTGAACGTGACGTGGCCCGCGCCGCCGAAGTGCGGGGTGACGAAGTCCCGCGACTCCTCCCGGAACACCCGCTCGTGCTCGGCGCCGAGCCCTCGGCCGCCGTACTCCCGCGGGAACGAGATGCCCGCGTACCCGGCGTCGAACAGCTTGCGCTGCAGCGGCCTGGCGGCGGCGACCTGCCCGTCGGTGCGCGCCTCACCGCCGTCCTGAACCCCCACCGGCCGCCGCCGCAGGTTCGCGGCCAGCCACGCCCGCACCTCGGCCCGGAACTCGTCGAGCCCGATCACGCCACCAGTCCCCACCGCACCCGTGCCCGCGCCGCCCGTCCCCGCGCCGCCCGTCACGTCGTTCGTTCTCACGTCGCCCGCCGCCTCGTCCGTCATCGCTCGCACCCCCGCCTAGATCCCGGACAGCTGGCACAGGCGCTCCCGATGCCAGCTCGGGTCGCCGAAGAACGCCGCGTCCGTCGTCAGGCGGCGCAGGTACAGATGCTGGTCGTGCTCCCAGGTGAAGCCGATCCCGCCGAAGACCTGGAAGCAGCTCTGGGCGAGGTCGACGCCGCTGTCCCCGACGAACGCCTTCGCCATGCTCGCCGCCTCCAGCCCGTACCCGTCCGAGCCGGCCGGGCCCTCCGACGGCGCGGGCGCGTCCTGCCCGCCCGGCCCGTCCATGCCGCCTGCCTCGCCGAGGCGCCGCGCCGCGGCCGTCGTGATCGCCTTGCTCATCTCCAGCGCCAGGCTGGTGTCCGCCAGCGCGTGTTTCAGGGCCTGGAACGAGCCGATCGGGCGGCCGAACGCGATCCGGTCCTTCGCGTACTGGACGGTCATCGCCAGCTCGCGGTCCATCGCGCCGACCGACTCGGCCGTGGTCAGGACGCAGGCGAGGGCGAGCTGCCGGGCCACCAGCGCGGCCACCCCGCCGGCCGGCGCCCGCAGCTCGCCGGATGACCCGACCGCGACGCCGTCGAGCTCCAGGCGGACGAACCGGCGGGTGAGGTCCAGCGACTCCAGCGGCACCACCCGCAGGCCGGGAGCGTCCGCGGGCAGCAGGAACTGCCCGAGCCCCGCGCCGCCGTCGTACCCGTCGATCCCGGCGCCGTCGCCGGCCGCGGCGGTGACGAGATACCAGCCGCCCGGGCCGGCGTCCTCCACGAACGTCGCCTGCCCGGACAGCCGCCAGCCATCGGCGGCCTCCGTCGCCGACACCGCCCCGGCCGCGGCCGGGCGGCCGACCGGCGCGGGCCGCGACAGCGCCGCCGTCGTCCCCGCCGGGGCCGGCGGAACCGGCGGGACCGGCGCGGCGGCGAGCGCCCAGGCCGCCGAGGCCTCGCCGGACAGGAGGGCGGGCAGCACCTTCGCCGTGTGCTCGCCGCCGCCCGCGGCCGCGAGCGCGTACGCGACCACGTTCGTCCCGACGAACGGGCCGGGCTGCAGCGCGCGGCCCCGGTGGTAGGCCACGAGAGCCGCGTCCAGGACGGCGTTGTCCGAGACGCTCCCGCCGCCCAGGTCGTCGGGGACGAGCAGCGAGTACCACCCCAGCTCGCCGGCCTGGCGCCGGTAGGCGGCGGCGAAGGCGGGATCGTCGTAGGCCAGCGCCCGGACCTTCTCGAGCGGGCAGGTGCGCTCGACGAAGCGCGCGGACGCGTCCACCAGCATCCGCTGCTCGTCCGTCAGGAAATCGTCCACGGCCGGCTCCTCACCTGCGTCGTACGTGTCGTTCGTTCCCGGCCCGGCCCGACCCGGCGACCGGAGGGGGGTCACGGATGGCTGGGCGATCGACTGGCTAGGCGATCGACGCGAGCCAGGTGGTGACGAGCGCGTTGAACTCGGCCGGGCGCTCCTGGTGCAGCCAGTGACCCGCGCCCTCCCAGGTCACCACCCGCGACCGGGAGTCGGCGAAGACGGCCTGCTCGGCGGCGGCTCGCGACGGGTCGGCGTAGAAGCTCAGCACCGGGCAGCTCCGCCGGCGCAGGTACGGCTCGCTGTGCGAACGCAGCGCCATCCCGGTCACCTGCGCCGCCAGCGCCTGGCTCAGCACGTGGCCTTCCATCCCGGCGATCCGGCGCACCTGCCAGGTACGCAGGGCCGGATGCCGCGCCGGCGACTCCATGCCCCCGACGAGCTGCTGGACGAACGGCACCGGGTCCGTGTCGGCGAGCAGGTCCAGCATCGGCTGGATGCCACCGGCCACCTCGTCCGGCAGCAGGTAGGCGGGGTCGACGGCGACCACGGCGGCGACCTTCCCCGGATGGTCCACGGCCAGGGCGCTGACCACGCTGCCACCCATCGAGTGCCCGAAGGCGACCACCCTGTCGATCTCCAGCTGGTCGAGCAGCCCGGCCAGGTCGGCGGCGAACTGCGTCGTCGTGTAACCCTTCGGCGGAGCGCTGGACCGGCCGTGGCCGCGCAGGTCCACCGCGATCACCCGATGGCCGGCGAGCAGCTGCGGCAGCTGCCAGCTCCAGTCGTGGGAGTCGGCGGCGTAGCCGTGGACGAGCAGCAGCGGTAAGTCTCCGCTGCCCTCGTCGGTGAAGAACAACCGGACGTCACCCACGTCGGCGAACGGCACCGGACCCCCAGGAGAGCGTGAGCCGGCGTGGCCGTCGGCGCGGTTTGGATAGATATAAATATTTCCGCCCAGGTCGGGGACGTCAAGCGACGATCCGAAGTCACCGGACGCCCAGCCGCGGGCCGAGCGACTCAGCAGGCCTCGTTCAGAGGGCCTCGATGACCATCGCGGCGCCCATGCCGCCGCCCGCGCACATCGACACGACGCCGAGAGACCTCCCGCGCCGGCGCAGCTCGTGGACCATGGTCACGACCATCCGGGCGCCGGTGGCGGCGATCGGGTGGCCGAGGCTCGCACCGCTGCCGTTCACGTTCACGATCTCCGGGGAGATGCCGAGCTTGCGGATGGTCGCCACCGGGACCGAGCAGAACGCCTCGTTGACCTCGAACAGGTCGATGTCGGCGAGCGTCAGCCCGGCGCGGTCCAGCGCCTTCGGGATCGCCAGCGACGGGCCGAGCCCGGTCAGCGCGGGGGCGATCCCGACCGAGGCCCATGACCGGATCCGGGCCAGCGGGGCCAGCCCGTGCGCCGCCGCGTACTCGCCGCTGGCCAGCGTGACCGCGGCCGCCGCGTCGTTCAGGCCCGCGGCGTTGCCGGCGGTCACCGTCGCGTCCGGCAGCTCCGGGTGCAGCAGCCGCAGCTGGGCGAGCGTCTCGACGGTGGTGCCCCGGCGCGGGAACTCGTCGGTGTCGAACATCCGGGTGGTGCCGTCCGGCGCCGTCACCTCGACCGGCACGATCTGGTCGACGAAGTAGCCGCCGTCGATCGAGGCGATCGCCTGGGCGTGGCTGTAGGCGGCCCACTCGTCCACGTCGAGCCGGGTCAGGCTCAGCTCGCGGGCGGTGTTCTCGCCGACGGTGATCGACATGTCGAAGGCCGGGGCGTCCGGCGTCTCCGGGTGCGACGCGGACACCCACGTCACCGGCTGGCCGTCCGGCCCCCGCCTCGTGGTGGTCATCGCGCTGTTGGTCAGGCTCTCGGCGCCGCCGGCGATGACGACCCTGTCCATGCCGGCCCTGATGCTGCCGGCGCCGATCGCGACGGCGGCCAGGCCACCGGCGCAGTGCTGGTTGGTGGCGATCCCGGCGAGGTCCTCCAGGCCGAGCCGCACGGCGACGTTGCGGGCGAGTACCCCGCCGCCCTGGTAGGCCTCGGCGACCACCAGGGCGTCGACGTCCCGGGCCGGCACGCCGCTGCGCTCCAGCGCCGCGGGCACCGCGATCTCGGCGAGCTGGAACGCGTCCAGGCCGACCAGCGATCCCTTGCGGGCTCGCCCGATGGGCGTACGGGCGGTCGAGACGATGACGGCGTCGGTCACGGTGCGCTCCTCCAGGAGACGGCGGTGCGGGGGACGTGGTTCGGTCAGCGCTTCTCGTAGGCGACGCCGGAGGTCTCGACGTCCCAGGTCGCCGGGGTGACGCCCTCGGCGCGCAGCTCCCGCTTGAGGACCCTGCCGACAGGGCTGCGGGGCAGCTCGTCACGGAACTCGATGTAACGCGGCAGGACGAAGTACGGCAGCGCGTCGACGCACCACCGGAACAGCTCCTCCTCGGTGAGCGTGGAGCCGGCGACCCGGGTCGCGGTCACCTTCACGTCGTCCTCGGTGAGCTGGCTCGGGACCGCGTGCACGGCGACGTCGGCGAGCTGGCCGTGGCCCATCAGGATCCGCTCGACCTCGAAGCTCGCGATGTTCTCGCCGCGGCGGCGCAGGTAGTCGGCCAAGCGGTCGACGAAGTAGAGGTAGCCGCCCTCGTCGATCTTCCCGATGTCGCCGGTGTGGTACCACCAGTTCCGGCTGGTCTCCACCGTGACCTCGGGCCGGCCCCAGTACCCCTCGAACATGACGTGCGGCAGCTTCGGCCGGATCACGATCTCCCCGTCGGTGCCCCAGGGCAGCTCGTTGTCCTCGTCGTCGAAGATCCGCACGTCGAAGTACTCGGTGTTGATCACACCGGCGGCCCGTGGCCTGTTGCGTACCCCCGGCGGCTGCCAGGAGATCAGGCTGGCCTCCGTCACCCCGTACGCGCCGGAGAACGTGTCGATCCCGAACCGGGACCGGATCACGTCGTCGACCTCGGGCGGCAGCGGCGCCGCGCCCATCAGCCGTAGCGACGTGTTCGCCGCCGAGGCACCCGAGCGCGGCATCTCCGGCCGGTCCACGTCGTGCGCCAGCAGGTAGGCCATCGTCCCGAGCGTCGAGGTCATCGTCGCCCCGGTGCGGTTCATCTCCGGCCAGAAGTTCGACACGGAGAACCGCCGGTAGATCGCCGCCCGCCCGCCGTACACCAGCGTGCCGATCACCGCCGTGACCAGCGCGTTGTAGTGGAACATCGGCAGCGGCGTCCAGATCACGTCGTCCGCCGTCCGGCCCCAGCTGTACCCGATCTGCCTGGACAGCGCCTCGTGGTAGTTGTGGCTGAGCATGCAGCCCTTCGACAGCCCCGTCGTCCCACCCGTGTAGATGAATGTCGCCAGGTCCGAGGGACGGCGCGCGACCGGCTCCGCCAGCGGCGTGCTCGTGAGCAGGTCGTCGAGCCGATGGCCGGCCGTGCCCGGGAACACCGGCGCGTCCGCCCCCGGGAACGCCGACGCGTCGGCCGCGTCCGGGAAGGCCGACGCGTCCGCGCCACCGGCGACCACCACGTGCGCCAGCTCGTCGAGATCACCGGACACGGCCGCGGCGCGGTCCGCGAGGTCGGCGGCGGCGACCAGGACCGTCGCGCCCGAGTCGCGCAGCTGATGACGCAGGTACTCGCCCTTGTAGGCGGTGTTGATCGGCACCGCCACCGCGCCCGCCCACTGCGCCGCCCACCAGGCGACGAGCATCTCCGGCGAGTTCTCCAACAGCATCGCCACCCGGTCGCCCGGCGCGACCCCGAGCTCCCGCAGGCCCCCGCCCAGCCGTGCCGCCGCCTCGCCGACCTGGGCGGCCGTCAGCCTGGTGCCGCCGATGTCCAGGTACTCGGTGTCCGGCTCCTTCTCGATCCGCCGCACCAGCAGCTCGGTGGTCGTGTGCCGCGGGGCACTCCCCCAGACGCCGTCACTCACCCGACTCGTCCCCTCCTCGCCGACACCACCACGGTGATACATCTACATATAACAGCCTCCAGCGAGCATGCGCCCCGGTTCTTCCATCGGGGCAGTCGACGAGACAGGGGACGAACCGTGGCCGTGGGACACCAGGCGGAGCCGATCAAGCTCGGGGTGCTTCAGGACTTCACCATCCCGCCCGGGAGCTCGTACGACACCCGGCAGGACTTTCTCGACGCGCTGGCACTGGTCTTCCGCGAGGCGCGGGAGTCTGGTCTGCTCGACCGGCCGGTGGAGCTCGTCGAGCGCGACGCCGACGGGTTACCGACCGGCAGCGTGAAGTCCGTGATCGACGCCTACGGGGAGCTCGTCGACGAGGGCTGCCTCGCTGTCTTCGGCCCGCACATCTCCGAGAACACGCTCGCCCTGCGGCCGGAGATCGAGCGGCGGTTCCGGGTGCCGTCGATCAGCGTCTGCGGCGCCGACCAGTGGCTCGGGAAGTGGACGTTCGCGCTGCCGAACGGGTCGATGACCGACGAGCCGATCATCCTCGCGCACCTCGCCGCGAAGGCCRGCGCGCGCACGGTGGGGGTGCTCGCGGAGCGCTCGGTGATCGGCCAGCTGTACGCGCGCAGCTTCCGCGACGCCTGCCGGGAGCAGGGGCTGCGCATCCTCGCGGAGGAGACCATCGCGCAGACCGGCCAGGACATCGGCGACGCGGTGCGCTCGATCCACGGGTCCAAGCCCGACGCGCTCGTGCACCTCGGCTTCGGCTACGGCGTGATCCGCATCAACGAGGCGCTGGCGGCCGCCGGGTGGGACCCGCCGCGGTACATGGGGACCGCGTTCGAGGACGCGTACTTCTCGGACGAGATCTGGGACGCGTACGTCGGCTGGGTCGGGCTGGAGCAGTACGACGAGGAGAACCTGGTCGGCCAGCGGTTCCTGGACCGCTTCGAGGCCGCGTACGGCCGCCGGCCTCAGTACTACGCGCCGGGTCTGTGCCACGACGCCGGCGTGGCGCTGGCGCGTGCGTTCGCGGGCGCCGAACCGCTGTCGCCGCGGGGCGTGCGGGACGCCCTCGAACGGGTGAAGCTCGTGCCGGCGGCCTCCGGCGCCCCGGGGACGACGATCTCCTTCGGCCAGTGGACCCGCCGCGGGTGGATGGGCTCGAGCTACCTGGTCGCCCGCGCCTTCGAGCCCGACCGCAGGTCCMACCACCTCGTCGCAAGGTTCGAGCCTCGGTGAGCTCGGCGGCTGACCTGGGGTCCTGGGGTGAGCACGTGACGACCGGTCACGCGCCGGCACGGACCAGGCCACATTCGTAGGAGAAGATCACGGCCTGCACGCGGTCCCGGAGGCCGAGCTTGGCCAGGATGCGGCTGATATGGCCCTTGACGGTTCCCTCGGTGAGGAAGAGACGCCCAGCGATCTCGGCGTTGGACAACCCTCGGGCTACCAGTGCGAGCACCTCTCGCTCCCGCTCGGTGAGCACGCGGAGCTCGGCCTCGGTACGGGGCAGCGGGTCCCCGGATGTGCCGATGTGCCGTTCGATGAGCCGCCGGGTAACGGGTGGCGCGACGATGGCATCGCCTTTGGCCACTGCGCGGATCCCGGACAGCAGGTCGGCGGCGAGGGTGTCCTTGAGGAGAAACCCGCTGGCGCCGGCCCGCAGCGCCGCGTACACGTACTCGTCGAGGTCGAAGGTGGTGAGGATCAGGATGCGCGGCCCGTCCGGAACCGCCGCTCGGATGCGGCGGGTGGCCTCCAGCCCGTCGACCGCTGGCATGCGAATGTCCATCAGGATCACATCGGGTTCCGTCTCCATCGCCAGGACGGTGGCCGTCACGCCGTCCTCGGCCTCCCCGACGACGTCCATGTCGTCGGCGTTTTCGAGGATCATCCGCAGCCCGGCGCGGAGCAGGGCCTGGTCATCGACCAGGAGCACTCGAATCATGCGGACTCCCCCGGATTGAGGGGGATGCGGGCCTGCACGACATACCCGCCGTCCGGTCTTGGCCCGGACTTCACCTCGCCGCCCAGCAACACCGCGCGTTCCCGCATGCCCCGCAGGCCGTTGCCGGTCTGGTCGGAGGTCGACTCGCCGGTGCCGTTGTCGCTGGCGTCGATCCGCAACTCGTCGCTTCGGTAGGACACCACCACCTGGGCGCACGCTCCCGGCCCGGCATGCTTCATGGTGTTGGTCAGGGCCTCCTGGACGATCCGGTACGACGATACGTCCACGCTTGTGGGCAGCGGTCGCGGCGATCCGTCGATGTGCAACTGGATCGGGGTACCCGCCCGCCGTACCTGGTCCACGAGGCGGGGCAACTGCGCCAGGCCCGGCACCGGTCGCGCCGGATCGTCGAATTTCCCGTCCGAGGACAGCACCTGACGCATGTCGGCGAGCGAGGCCCGGCCGGCAGTGATGATGGTGTCCAGCGCGGCGAGGGTGTCGGCGGGCCGCTTGGCGAACGCCGCGGCGCCGCCCTGCGCCTGCATCACGATGACGGCCAGGCCATGTGCCACCACGTCGTGCAGCTCGCGGGTGATCCTGGCCCGCTCGGCGGCCACCGCGAGCGCGGCCTGCTGGTCGCGCTCGCGCTCCAGGTCCCGTGCCCTCGCGGTGAGCTCGCCGACGTAGGCGCGGCGGCTCTGGATACCCCACCCGATCGCCCAAGCCACGGCCAGCAGGGAGCCGAGGACCGGGATCCCGCCCCAGTCCGTTGGCCCGTACCCGCCAAGTTCCCCRCCGCGCCGAGGTGGATCGACGGTCGCCTCCCGCGGCGGGCCAGAAGCCACCGGCATCGCTCCCTGCCCACCGCGGCCGGCGGGCCCGTAGAGCCAGCCATCGGCCTTGCCGTCGAGGGCCACGTACGCCGACCACACCGTCGCCACCGCCAGAGCGGCACCGAGCAGTGCGAGCGACAGCTTGCGCCGCCGCGCGGCGGCGATCGTGTAAAGGACGATCAGGGCGGCCAGGTCAGCGGGCACGGGCCCGGCCGCCACCACCATCTGTACCAGGGTGGCGAGTGACGCCACGACGAGCGCCGCGACCGGCCACCGGCGCCGCACCRCCACGGCCGCGACGCAGACGCCGATCAGGACCCATCGGGCCGGCGATTCCCGCAGCCAGATCGCGTCAGCGAACAGGCCGCCGACCGCCGGCCTCGGGCGGACACCCTTGACCGCCCATGTGGCGATCAGCAGCAGGGCGGCGAGGCCGGCATCCTGAAGGCTCGGTGCGCGAAGGGCGCCACGGAGGGCGGCCGGGTGAATCCCCATACCGGGCAACACCTTAGTGCCTGGCATCCCGGCCCGGAACCCGTCGCAGGTCAGGGTGGTGAACATGACCACGGGCACGTCCGAGACGATTCCGGTACGGCGCATCCTGGCACGCATGACCAACATCTCCCGTGGTGGTGGCGGCCGCCCTCGTCATCACCGCATGCTGAATTCTCCTCTTCTTCTGTGTGCCGCTCTGATGCTGGGGCTGGCCGGTTGTGGCGCCGCCACGAGCAGCGCGCCGAAGGACAGCGCATCCACGGACGTCAACCACCGCGGCTCGACCTGGGAAAAGATCGTGCCGGCAGGCGATTGCCACTGCGCCGACGGCAGCCAGTTTGCCTTCTGGGAACGGCGGGCCGACCCGACCAAGGTCGTGCTCTTCCTTAACGGCGGCGGCGTCTGCTGGGACGCCATCATGTGTGCCCTCGCGGACGCCAACGGCGAGAACGGCGAGAACGATAACTACGACTACAACCTCAACAGCCTCCAGCGCGATGGTCCCGATACCGGAATAGGAATGTTCGATTTCAACCGGACCGACAGCCCTTTCGCCACCTACTCGTTCGTCTATGTGAGCTCATGCACCGGCGACGCGCTTCTGGGTAACGTCTCCCGGAAATACTCGCCGAAGCTGACCATCGAACACCGCGGCTACGTCGATGGCACGGCGGCCCTCAGCTACATCACCGAGCACTACCCGAACGCCACCCAGGTCGTGGTCATCGGCAAGACGGCGGGGTCGGTCGCCGCCCCCACCTACGGCGGCCTCGTCGCCGACCGGCTCCCCAAAGCCAGAGTCATCGTGTTCGGCGCACAGTCCGGTGCCTGGCCTGACAACCCCGATTTCAACACCAACATCCTCGATGCACGGTGGGCCGCCTACCACACCATGCCCACGTGGGCAGTCAACGGGCTCACCGCCAGCGACTGGGGCCCCCGTCAGCTCTGGATCCAGGCCGGCCGGCACAACCCCAACCTCGTGCTGGCCCGTTTCGACTTCGCCTACGACCCGCACGCGGCACGAGAGGTCACATCATGGATGGCCAGCAATCCACCAGACCTGCTCGCCGAGATCGACCGGAACGAGGCGGCGATCGAGGCCGCCGGAGTACCCCTGCACAGCTACACCGCACCCGGCGACGACCACGGAATCTTCGAGTTCGACAAGTTCTATGAAATCAGCGTGAATGGCATACGGCTAGTCGACTGGCTCAAGGAACTGGTCACCAGCGAACCACCCGACGACGTCCACTGCGACAAGTGCGCTCCGTAGGACACGGCCCTCGACGAGCGACCACCGACCTTCATACCACAAGCTGCCTGAGCAGCGGGCGTGGCCATTCAATTCTGAGGCAGATTCGGAACCTCAAACACGACCTGATATGCCCACGTCGGCAAATCAGATGCCACCCGGGTTGCTTTCCGTCACGTTTCGTAGCCACGAGTCGTTGACGACCCGTCGTGTCGTCACGCCAACCCCTCACACCTATTCACCGCCACCGTCGGCGCGATCCTGTGGACGCTCGCGCTGCCCGGCATCTCCTACCCCTCGAAGATCCCCGGCATGGCGCTGACCGGCCTCGGGCTCGGCCTGGTCTTCTCACCGCCTGACCTTCTCACCGATCGACACCGACGCGCTGAGCCAGGTCGCCGCGAGCGAGCGTCCGCAGGCGTCGGGCATCTGCAGACGGTCCACCAGCTGGGCGGCACGCTCGGGGTGGCCGTGATCGGTTCGGTGATCCTGGCCCGGGAGAACACGTACGCGGTACCCACGCACGTCGTCTCGGACACCGCGCACGCCATGACCGCCAACTTCTGGATCGCCGTGGCCGTGTTCGCGGCCGGCCTCCTCGCCGGTTGGGCTCTCCTACCCCGCCGCACCCAGCGGGTCGCCGAATCCGGCGACCCCGGCGAGTCCGGCGGGTCCGTGCCCGCCGTCGAGCCCATGGCCACCGGGTGGGTGGACGGCGTCGGACGGCCGTTGGACGTCACGGCAGGCCGGTGACTTCGTCTGGATGAAGCCGTTGTCCTGAGGGAAAACCTCGTGACCGCCGAGCGGGACGACGCCGACGATCCCACCGGATCATGACTGGTCTCATGATCCGGTGGGATCGTCGGCCCCAGAGCGAGGAACCGAAATTACTCAGGTCCGGGCCAGAAGATCCGCATGACGCCGGTCACCTATGCGTGGGGCACGCCGAAGCGGCATCGCACCC
>NZ_MBLN01000121.1:0-34353 GCF_001854645.1 Pseudofrankia sp. EUN1h
CCTCGAACGACAACCCCTATTCCGAAGCGCAGTTCAAGACTCTCAAGTACAGCTACGACTTCCCCGACCGGTTCGGGTCGCTCGCCGACGCACGGACCTTCTGCGAGGGGTTCTTCACCGCCTACAACCACGACCACCGCCACTCCGGGATCGGGTTCCACACCCCGGCCTCGGTCCACTTCGGCACCGCCGACCAGGTCCAGACCCACCGCCAGGCCACCCTCGRCCGCGCCCACGCAGCGCACCCCGAGCGGTTCGCCCGCCGGCCACGGCCACCCCGGCTACCCGAGACCGTGTGGATCAACCAGCCAGTTCCCAGCCAACCGAGCAACGACCAACTGTCTCATTTGACTTGACATCTACCGACGCGTCTGCGAGGAAGCAGCCCGGGGATGTCTGTGGCGTCGACGAAGCCCGGCCGCGCCAGGGAGGTGCGACGGGCCGTGGCGTGCCGCTGATGTTGGTCAACGTCGTCGGTGCTCGAACCGCCCTGGCGTGCCCAGAGGCTCTGGGCTGCGCACCTCTTGACATCAACGGTTGYGGCGCGTCAACTCGGCTGCACCGTTTGAAGGCGGAGTGAATGCGGTTCGGGACCGCGCGACCACCCGCGTCCTGGCAGCGGCGTGGTACCGATGGGATCAGCCCAATGCATCAGGCACGGGCAGCCGGGTCCGGGCTCGCTACCAGCAGTGATAGTGGCCCGGAGGATCGGGATGGTCGGAAGTCATGCGGACCCAGCCACCCACTGCTAGCCCACCCAGATCAAGTGATCACAAAGCTACGGCTGCCGTCCTTGGCGCCCGGGTGGCGGACGGCGTGGGATTCGCGCCCTGAGCTGACCTTTTCCCGTCTTGTCGCGCCGATGGATCGCTGATAGGTATATGTGTATCCGCTGCTGTATACATCGGTAACGGCGGCGCCACACCGCGTGTTGAGCGGGCTATTTGGAGGGAACCACCAGTGTCCGTCGCAGCGCGCGTGAAATCGTAGAACCAACCGGTGCCCGAGCGCGGATCACCGCTGCAACCCGTAGAGCGCGACGGCCGCTGGCAGCTGAGCGGCGTCGTCGCCGACCGCCGGACGCTGGCCCCGCTGGGACGGCTACACTGGCAGGTCGGAGCCCATTTCTTCGGCATCGACGACACGTATGGCCAGCCAGTTCTCGCGCGCGCCTACTACGATCCGGCGCGGGACGACGACCCGCGGGGCCGTGGCGACGTCGACTATCTCGGCTACCAGCAGTTCGTTCAGGTTCTCTGCGACGGTGTACCGGTCCCGCCGGACTCCTATGGCGGCCCGTTCGCCGACCGCGGGCCCTACGCCGCCGCCGACCACAGCTTTGTCGATTTCATGGGCCCCGCCGATGCCCTGACAACGGACGATACCGCGACGCACGCGCTTCATCCGTTCTACGCCTACACCGGGCTACTGCCCGCGCCTGTTTCCGCTGCGCGCGAGTACGGGACCTACCCACGGCGCAACGGTGTGCTCCTGTTCCCGGCAGAGGCGGGCGCCCCGGACCAGGCGCTATGCGCCTCGCTGGTCGCCGCCGTGTCTCCGGAGCTGCTCACCGCCGCCGACCTTCGGCCCCTGCTCACCTTGGCGGCGTTCGACCGCACGCTGAAGCGGGCCGAGGACGGGGGCACGCACCTGAGCGCCTTCGAGTTCGGGCTGGCTGACCTCGTCCGCCGCGACCAGTTCGGCGGTCTGCGACCGGGGGATCTGGCGGGCCAGGTGATCGGGCCATACCTMCTGGTGCAGAACCCGGGTGCCGACTGGTTCTGCGTCGCCCCGGACGCCGCGGGTACCGAGATCGAGCTGTTCCGGCTCGGGGCGGCGGACGTCGAGGACGCCCGGCGGGCCGCGTGGCTGCGAAGCCTGTGGAGGATGGCCGAGTTCACCCAGGCCGGCGCCGAGGTGGACACCCGGCGGGTGGTCGCCGATCTCGACAGCTCGGTGCTGCCCGGGCTCGGGCCCGTCTGGACCCCACGATCCCCGGCGGCCGGGGGCGTCGAGATCGTGCCGCCCGAGTTCGGCGCCGAGGACGTCGCGGTCGAGTGGCGGTACACCACCTATCTGTTCGCCGCGGGACCCCGTCAGGCCGGTTCCGCCGGCGGGCCGCTCGGTGAGCTCCGCCCGCTGCACGGCTTTACCTGGTCTGTCTGCCAGCAGGTCGACCGGTACGGCGAGCGGTTGGTCGCGACCTCGGTGCGGCCGCCGCGCCTGCTGACCGAGTTTCCCGCCATGGCCGCGCTGCGGCGCTACCACGAGCAGGTCGCGCGGCATACCGGCAACCCGTCGGCGGCCCCTGCGATCGATGCCGCCGCCTTCACCGCCGCCGGCGTCCCGCCGCTGGCCTTCGGTGCCGGACGGAAACTCACCGCCCTCGACGACGGAGCCGCCGCATGAGCGAGACCCTGCCGGCTCCTGACCCGCACGTGGCGTCGACCGACCGCGGCGTGCTCGTGACCTGGGAACCGATCACCGGCGCCAGCACGTACATGATCATGATCATGGCTCCGGACGGCAAGCCGTCGTTGGGGAGCATCCCGAGCACGTCCTTCCCGTTCAGCATCGACCCCGCCAGGGAGCCCGTCGGCACCTACTGGATCAAGGTCAGGGCGGGCCACCTGGTCTCGTTCAGCGACTGGTCCGCCCCGGTGACGTTCGAGCTGTGGCCGACGACCGCCCCGCTCGTCGCGCTGCACGACCGCCTGATCGCCGGGCGTACCAGCCCCGGCGGGACGACCTCGGCCCACCGGTACGCCCTCGACGCCGCGGCGTTCCCCGCCGGGCCGCCGGCGCGCGCGGACGCGGTGGCCACCGGGCTCACCGACGCGTTCCGCCAGGTCGTCGTGGTCGACTCGGCCACCGGCCCGGAGCTCAGCGGCGACGGTCGCGCCCTCACGCTGCGCGGCACGCTGGCCCCGCCGTCACCGGGCGCGGTGGCGCCCTTCGGGCCGCCGGCCCCGGCCTGCGTGCTCACCGCCACGGTCACACCGGACGGGGCGCTGCGCGGCAGGCTCGCCGTGAGCCTGCCCGCCGGCTGGACCTGGGGGACGGCCTTCGGCCTGCTCGCGGGTTCCGCCGCGGACGGGGTCGTCTTCCAGACCGCGACCCTGACCATGTCGACGGGGCCCGGTGCCGCCACGGACCTCCAGTTCGAGGGCGTCACGTCCGTCCGGACGCGGCTGGGCGTTCCCGCCGACCCAGCCAGGCCGGCCATGCGGCAGACGGTCATGCTGCGCGGCGCGGTGCGCCTCGACGCCTACGGCCGCCCGGCCTTCGCGCTGGCCTCGATCAACACGCTCGACCTGGTCATCGGCCGAGCCGGTCAGGATCCGCTGACCCTGACGGCGGCGACCGTGACGCTGCGCGCCGACCCACCCGGGGAGACCGCCGGGCCGGACGCGCCGATCCCCAGCGCGCTCGTGGCGCGCGGCGTCCTCGCGGGTCTCGGCGCCGCGCCGCTGCCGGCCGAGGCCGAGCTCCCGCACGCCTGGTCCGGCACCGCCACGGTCCGCGTCGGTCCCGACGCGCAGCTCGGGGCCTTCGCATCGGTCGGCGCCGCGCTCGCCGTCGCGGGCACGCCCGCGCCGGTGCTGACCGCGTTGCGGACCCTGCCCGCGCTCGGCCCCGCGGCGATCAGCGGTCTCACGGTCACCGCCGACGCGAGCGGGCTCGGGCCGACCCGCACCGAGCTGTCCGTCGCGGTCACGACCACGCCGTGGCGGATCGTCTCGGCTCCCGAGCTGGYCGTGACCGGCACGGTGCTCACGCTCGCCGTCACTCGCCGCCCCCGGCCGGCGCACGCGCCCGGCCAGCTCACGACCACCTTCACCGCCGCGGCGACCGGCACGGTCACACTGGCCGGCGCCGCGTACCCGGTCCGGGTGGACCTCGGCGCCCGAGCACCGGCGACAGTGACGTTCAGCGAGCCCGGACGGCTCCCGGCGCTGGCGACGGCGACGGCCGCCGCCGGGTTCACCGACGGCGAGGCACGGGCCGCGCTGCCCGCGGCGCTCGTCACCCAGGGCCCCGTGACGCTCGACCGGGTGGTCCTCGACGTCGACCTGACGGCCCAGACGGTGACCGGCGTGCTGCCACGCTTCCGCCAGTCCCAGCCGTGGCGGATGAGCGGCGGGCGTCACCTCGAGCTGTCCGACTGGACGGTCGACCTGTCGATGCAGCGCGGCGGCGGCCGCTGGTCGCCCTACGGCACGATCACCGGGACGATCAGCCTCGGCTCGCACGCGCGGCCGACCGCCCGGTTCCGCGTCCAGGCGTGGATTCCCGCCGACGCGCAGACGGGGCACTGGACGTTCGCCCTCGCGCGCGACGAGACGATGCGCGCTGCGTCCTTCAACGACCTGACGGCGCTGGTCGACGGCCACGCCGGGGGGCTGCCGGCCGGCCTGCCGGGGCTGCGCGACCTCGACATCACCGCCCTCGCGGCCACCTACGACCCCGGTACGAGACGCATGATGGCGCTCACCGTCGCCGTCGAGCAGTCGTCGCCCTGGACGATCATCCAGCGCCAGCTCGCCGTGTCGGACCTGGAGCTGCTCCTCACGCTGCGGCGCACCGGCCGCGGCACGTCGCTCGCGGCGAGCGGGACGCTGTTCGGGACCGTGACGGTCGGCGGCCAGCCCGTCGACGCCGGAATGATCAAATCCGATCCCGAGGGCGGCTGGGAGCTGCGGATCGCCTGGGCGAAGCCCGTCGCCTGCGCTGGCCTCGCCGACCTGGACGACTGGCTGGTGCCGAACGCGCTGCGGCGCTACCTGCCGGCGTCGCTCCCGCTGGCCAGCGGCTTCGAGCTGCGCAACGTCGTCGCGCGGTTTCATCCGAACGGCGGCCACCTGGCCGGGTTCGGCGCCCACCTCATCATCCCCGACCTGTGGACCGTCATACCGGACCGGCTGTCGATCACCGACGTGCGGGCCGAGATCGACGCCGACATCCCGGTCATGAACAACCGGATCCGGGGCTCCGTCCTCGGCACCGTGACCGTCGGCGGGGCGGCCATCCAGGTACGGGCGACGAAGCCGCGCGGGACGGCGCCGTGGGAGTTCGCCGGATCGCTCCTCGATCCGGTCGCGATCGACCTCATCGGCGCGGACGACGACCCGCCCGCCGAGCCGGTCGGGATCGACCTCGTCGCCGCGGCGAACGGCCTGTCCGGCCAGGTCTTCACCCTGCCGGCGGGCAGCGGCACCCCCGGCGCCCTGCCCGCGCGGATCACCATCGAAACGGCGGACGTGCTCGCCGTCCCCGACACCGGCCGGTTCCACCTCGCCGGCAAGGCCAGCTTCGAGTGGCATCCACGGCTCGGTGCCGCGACGCTCGCCATTGAGGAGATCACCGGGACGGTCGACGTCGCGCGCACCGGCGCCGCCGTCGAGGTCACCGTCGCCGGCGCGCTGACCTTCGCGGGCCTGCGCGCGACGGTCGGCCTCCGGCTCGGCACCGCCGGCACCCGGACGATCCTCACCGGCACGGTGGCACCGGCCGACGCCGAGCACATCAGCCTGCCCGACCTCACCGACGGCGTCACCGGCGCCGCTCCCGGCCGGCGGTGGGCCGACGTGCTGCCCGCCGATCTGCGCACGCCGGCCTTTAGCTCGGCCGCGCTGTGGGCCGACCTCACCGGGGGTGAGCTGGTCCTGCACGGCCGGCTCGCGGGACTCGGGGACGGGGTGCTGCTGACCTCGGACACGGCCTTCGCGCTCGCCGTCGCGCTCGCGGACGGTTTCCAGCTCAGCCGCCTCCTGCCGGCGCTGCACGTCGACGACGTCCTCACGGTGCGCGCCGCGCGCCTGGTCGTCGTGAGCCTGCCGGCCGGCGACACACTCGGCGCGGTCGCCGAACGGGTCGGTACCGCACTCGCCGCCGCCGCGCCCGGTGTCCCCTCACCGGTCGCGGATCTCGCCGGCTCGTCACTCGGCCTGACGGACGGCGCGCTGTTCGCCGCCGAGCTCGACGTGCACAACGCGGCGCCGGGGACCCTCCTGCGCGCGATCATGGAGATCGGGGCGGGCGACGGCGCCCAGCCGGGCTCGCCGCCGTCGGTCCGGGTGTTCGCGCAGATCGACCGCACCGACGCGGCGAGGACGGTGTTCACGGCCGAGCTCGACGACATCGCCCTGTTCGGCGGCCTGGTGACGATCACGCACCGGGTGGGCCGGACCATGATCCAGCTCGCCTACCGGCCCGCCTCGGCACACGAGTTCACCCTCGACGCCCGCGTGCTGCTGACCCTGTCCGGCCGCTCCTACGGCTTCGACGTGTCGCTGCGGTGCGACGACGACCATCTGGCCACCGTCGCGGACGCCGTGCGGCCCACCACCCAGTCGGTGGCGCCGTTCGACCTGCCGGGCATCCAGATCGACGAGCTGGCCCTGGCTGCCCGCATCGACTACGCGAAGCCCGCCGTGGCCGCCGGCGACGGCACGCCGGCGGTCCCGGCGAGGCCCCGCTCGACGCGGTTCTCGCTGACCGGGCGGGCCCGGCTCGGCCCCGCGCCCGCCGCCGGCGAGGCGGACCTCCGACTGTCGCTCGGCGCCGAGCTGGTGGTCCTCGACGCGGCGCCCGCCCTCGCCCGCCTCACCGTCGAACGGCCCTTCTCGCTCGCCGCGTTCCTGGAGAGATGCGTGACCGGCGGCGGCGGGTCCTGGGGCTCGTTCGTCGACGTGACCCTGCTGGCGGGCTCGCGGATCTACTACTACAGCGCCGCGGCGGACCCGGCCGGGACGCTCGCGCGGGCCGAGCACCTGCTGCCCGGCTACCACCTCGACGCCCGGGTGACGATCCGCCTCGTCGTCGACGTCACCGTGAACGTGTCGATCACCGTGGTGGCGGACCGGCAGACCGGCGCCCCCGCCGGCGTCACCGCCGCCATCGCCCTGGCGGACCCCGTGGACCTGCGGTTCGCGCAGCTCGCCGGTACCAGGCGCGCCGGAGGCGGCCACGTCTACACCGGCGGCCCCGAGGTCAGGTTCACGACCGGCACGCAGGCGTCCTTCGCGGTCGCGGCCGGCGTGAACTTCCTCGGCGCGGCGTTCGGCAGCGTCCAGGTCGCGGTGTCCCAGGACGTCGAAGGGACCCGCCGCTTCGCCGGCCGGCTCGAGTCCGCCCAGCGTCACCCGATGTTCGGGCGGCTGTCCTGCGGTTTCACGTACGCCGTCCGGCCCGACGGCGGGGACAGCTTCGAGATCGCCGACTGGCCGGCGTTCACCTGGGCACGCGAGCTCGTCGACCTGGTCGCGGCGATCCGCGAGGTGTTCGACGCCGCCAGGATCGACGGCTGTGGGGCGCTCGCCGACTTCGCCGTCGCCAGGACGTTCCGCAGCTCCTGGTCGCTCACGCCGGCCGTGCGCTCCGACGGCCCCGACCTGGTCTTCGCCCTCACCGGTACGTACAAGCTCACCCTGCCGCATCAGGGGGAAGCGTTCCTGACGGTGAGCCTCCCGCCGTTCGAGGTGCGGATCCCGAGCACGACGCGCTTCGACGACCTGCCCGACGCGCTGGCCGCCGGCGTCGCGCGCGGCGCCCACGACATCGCGACAGCTCTGCTGCGGGACCCGGAGAAGATCGCCATCTTCGCCGGTGTCGTCTTCGGCCCGCAGGCCGCCGCCTATGCCGAGGCGCTGCTCTGCAAGGACCTCGTCGCCACCGGCACCGTCGCCGCGGCGGAGGCGGCCGCGGCCGCGCTGGCGGGCGCGATCGCCAAGCATCTCGGCGTCGCCGCGGGCACCGTGGCCGCGACGGCCGCCGCCGCGGCCAGCCTCCGCGGGAGCACCGGCGGCGGCGGTGGACAGGGCGAGGGTGGGCAGGGCGRCGGGCAGGGCGGCGAGACACCCACGCCGACGCCCGCGAAGCCGACGGACGTCACCCTGGAGTACGCGGACGGCCGGTTCAGCCTGCGCTGGTCGCCGGCTCGGTACGCCGGCGGGTACGAGGCCGAGCTGGGGACCGACGCCGCCAGCTCGGCTCTGGCCAGCGTGACGCTCGGGCTCGCGGACCGGCCGCTCCAGCTCACCCACACCGTTTCCGTCGAGAACCTGCCCGCCGGCCGCTACGTGGGCCGCGTCCAGGCATACCGCGCGGGCCTGAGAGGCGAATGGGCGGAGTCCAGGCCGCTGACCAGGCTGGCCTCACCCCCGGCCACCATCGTCCTGCAGGTCGACAGCTTCGTCGTCACCTGGGAAGGACCGCCGGGCACGGCCTATGACGTGCTGGTGACCGATCCCGACGGCCGCACGGTCGGGACGGCGACGACCTACACCAAGGAGGGCAGCGGGAACGGGGCGTCCGGCGTCGGCGTCAAGTACTTCACGCTCGACGACCCCCGCGACGGCGTGTACTCGGCCCGGGTACGCACCGTCGGCGGCGACATCGAGGCGGCCTGGGGAACGGCGGGTACGGTCGCGGTACGCACGCTGGCCACCCCCACCGGACTGACGGTCGACGTCGGCGCCGGCGTGCTGACCGTCGCCTTCGCCGCGGTGCCGACCGCGACGCTCTACGTCGCCGAGGTGACGGCGGCCGACGGCACCGCGGCCGATGCGCCGATCAGGGCGTCCGCCGTGGCCGGCCCGTCGCCCCGGTGCACAGTGCCGGTGCGGGCCCCGGATAGGCAGCCTTACCGCCCGGGCACCACGTACGCCGTCCGGGTCCAGGCGCAGCGCCCGGACCTCCGGAGCGCGTGGAGCACCCCGATGACCGTGGCCTACACCCGCGGAACCCGGCCCTGACCAGCATCACTGGCGCGCTGCCCCGCGTGGGAAGGTAACGTCGAGAATGGCGATCCCGCAGGTCCCCGACGATGTGTCGAAACTGGATCTGGCCGCGGTGCGAGCGGGCTACCTCAAGCTCGCGAACCGCGACATGCGTCGGCTCAGAAAAGACGCGCTCTCTCGGCCCGACCCCTATTCTGCGGCCGAGTACAGGCAGCTTCACGACCTGGAGAGAATCTGGCGGGATCTGCCGTCGGAAGATCACCCGCTCTTCCTGGGTCACCTCCGGACCGCCGTGGCCGAGCTGACCGTCTTCGATCGCGTCCTAGACAGGCTCTGGGGCACGCCCTCGCTCGCGAGCGATACGCATCGCCCGGTGAACAACGCCGAATTCGCCATCATCAAGAGTGCCGTCGATGTTGTGGACAGCGTGGCGGCACAGGTCGCGAGCGGCAGCTGTGACCAGTTGATCGCGGAAATATTTCTCCTCGGTGGCGACTCGGCCGCAGGATTTCTTAAATTCGTCAAGGAGAACTACTTCTCCGTCATCCAATCACTGCGACGACTGCTCGACGAAACCATGAAGACTACCGGGTCGGCGGCGGAAAGACGCGGCTTCATGATTGACCCGGGTCTTCCGGCGAACATGCCAACGCTGGCGACGGGAAGTGGCCCCGGGTGCTTCATCAGAGTCAGGCCGGCCGCGATGGAGGGGGATCGGGTCACCCTCGCCGCCTCACTGGCGCATGAAGGATCGCACACTGTCGCCGGTCCTGGTCATACCATCGACTTCCTTTACAAGAACAGCGGTGCCCACTACCGGCTGATCGCCCCACTCGCTGTGCGGAACGCGGCGAACTACGAGCAGCTGACGAGCAGTTCCTTGCAGAAGGAGCCGTCGCCTGAGGCCTACACGCCGGACCCGGTGGGACTTGCCGTGGACCTGATCCGGACCAAGGTGACCCGAGCGTGGGTGCAGGCGGGGGACCTGAGAAAGTTCCGGCACGAGATCACCCCCACCGCGCGGGAAAAGCAAATTGCTCTCAATGAGGGGGTGCCCCAGGCAAGATTGGACGAGACGGATAACAAGGTTATGCGTCGGCGCCAGCTCGCGACGATGCTCAATGCACTCCTCGCTCAGGTGGGCCAGGAGCTCGCCGACGCCTTGTTCGTCGATCTGTACGACGGCCTGTCCCACCATATGGACACGATTTTCAAGAAGAAGATCACCCTGAGTACGGATCGCGGTCTCCAGGTAGTCGTTGACGGCAGGCCCCTGGGTGACCCGCTGCCTGCCTGGCCGAATACTCTGGAGGATCTTGTCCGCCACATCGTCGCGAGACTCGCGGAGTGGCAGGTGGTCGACGGTCGCATCTCAGATGCCGTGCCGCAGGTCGGCTTCATCGACACGATCAGACGGTTCGAGGAGGTGGAGTTCGGGGATCTTCTCGCCCTGTACTCCACAAGCCTCGGGCGGAAGTACCAACGGGTGAACAAGCCGGCGGTCGGCCCGCTTTGAGCGAGACCCATGGCCTGGCAGCGAGCACGGATCACGTGGCTTCGTGCCTACACCCCCCGGCACCTGGTCCTGACCAGGATCTCTAGCCCGCCGCCCCACGTGGGAAGGTAACGTCGAGAATGGCGATCCCGCAGGTCCCCGACGACGTGTCGAAACTGGATCTGACCGCTGTGCGAGCGGGCTACCTCAAGCTCGCGAAACGCGACATCCGCCGGCTCAGAAAAGACGCGCTGTCGCGTCCCGACCCCTATTCGCTGGACGAGTACGCGCAGTTTCACGTGTTGGACGATGCCTGGGAAGGTCTGCCGCAGGCCGACACATTGTTCTTCACCAGAAACCTCCGGACCGCGGTGGCCATGCTGACCGCCTTCGAGGGCGTCCTCGACGGGCTTCGGGGCAGGACCTCGCTCACGAAGAACACGGCTCGCCCGCCAGGCATGATGGAGAGGGCGGCGATAGTGAGTGCTGTCACAACGGTGAGCCTTGTGGGCCTGCGAGTCTCGCTGGGCATCGCTGACGATATGATAGCGAACCTCTTCCGCTTCCGCGGCGACTCCACCGAAGGCCTGAATTTCGTCAAGGGCACCTATCTTGCCATGGTCCAATCGCTGGGGCGACTGATCGACGAAACCACCGGGGCCGCCGGGCCTTTGACGGAGAATCGCGGCTTCATGATCGACCCGGGACTTCCGGCGAACATGCCTGCGCTGGCCAGTGGAAGCGGTCCGGGGTCCTTCATCAGGGTCAGTCCGGCGGCGATTGAGGGAAGCCCTTTGGTCCTCGCTTCGTCCCTGGCGCACGAAGGAACGCACACCGTCCCCGGCGCGCACCGCACCATCGACTTCGTCTACAAGAACAGCGGCGCCCACTACCGGCTGAACAGTCGGCTCGCTGTGCGGAACGCGGCGAACTACGAACAGCTGACGACCAATCTTTTGCAGACCGAGCCGCAGCGCGCGGCGTACATGCCGGACGCGCAGGCACTGGTCGTGGACCTGCTCCGGACCAGGGTAACCCGAGCGTGGGTCCTCGGGGCGGAAATTGGCAGGTTCGAATACGACGTCCCGGCCACGGAGCAGGAGAGGAAGAAGGCTCTCAGTGTCGGGTATAGCCAGGAAAAAGTGGACTCAAGGGACAGGCAGGTCCGCCGTCGGCGTGACCTCGCGACGATACTCAATGCGCTGGTGGCACAGGTGGGCAAGGACCTCGCCGACGCCCTGTTCACTGATCTGAACGACAGCCTGTCCCACCACATGGACACGATCTTCAAGCAGGAAATCACCCTGCGTACGGATGCAGGCCTCCAGGTGGTTCTCGGCGACCGACCGCTGGGCCGGCCGCTGCGGGCCTGGCCGAACACTCTGGAGGAACTGTTCCGGCACGTCGTCGGGGCACTGGCGGAGTGGCAGGTGATCGACGGCCGCGTCGCGGACACCGGGCCACAGATCGCCTTCCTCGAGACGATCGGACAGTACGAGGAGACGGAGTTCAAGAATCTTCTTGACGAGTACGTCCAAAGCCTCGGGCGGAAGTACCAACGGGTGGCAAAGCCTGCGCTCGGCCCGATCTGACCTACCGGTGGCGGCGTCGCCTCGCCTGGCTCGGAAAGGTAATGCGAGGAGGCCGGCCTCGCGGACGCCGCGTCCGCGAGCGCCGTCGCGAGCGCGAGTCTCGGCCCCCGAAGTTGACCCGCGGCTGGGCGTGGAGTCGCGCAGCGCGGGTGCGCTCGTGGGACCGTCTGACCACCGGCCGCGGAGGCGACCGGTATGCGACGTTTCGGGCAGCACGGCCGCCGTTTTGTTCCGCCCCCTTGTCCGTTCGGATTCCGGTACACATCTGGCGATCATGGGGAGTGGCTGTCGCTTCCGCGGTCGTTCCGACTGCGATCCGTGATCTACTAACAGCCACATAGACCAGCAGGTGTTGCGGACCACGGGCCCCTCTAACGTGGGCGATCATCTAAAGCCATGGACGCCGCGCATGACCGGCCCGCGCAGCGAAACCTGACCACGGCGCAGGCCGATCCCACACCGCCCGCGGCGCACGCGACCCTCGCTATCCCACGCTCCCTGGCGGTTCACTACGACGCGGGAGCCCGGTGCCCTCGGGTTTCTCCCGTCTGCTGGTCATCGATGAGTTCACGGGCTTTGCCGCCGGCCGCGACGGCCAGGCGGGCCTGCAGGGCGGCCCGCGCCCGGCTCTCGCTCAGCGCGGTGGATCGCGGAGCGGACCGCAGGTGGTGTGCTGGATGGCCGTCCGGCGCTCCGCGAGCTGGGCGCGCCGCCTGGCCCGTTCCTGCAGCGCGGCCCGCAGCTCGCGCAGCTCCGTCTCGATCTCGCGCAGGCGCCTGGCCCGGTGGGCCGCGCGCGCGGCGGCGCCGATGTGCCGGGCGGCTGTGACGGTGTGGCGGCCACGCAGCGGCCCGTTCACCCAGCTGCCGTCGGGTGCGACCCAGGTGGCGACGACCGGGCCCGCGCCCGGCCCGGCCGGGTCGGCGAGGCCGATGCGCGCGAGCAGCGCGGCGACCAGCTCGGGCGCCACCGGCCCGGCCGGGTCCGGTACGAGCCTGCCGGCCACGGACACAGCGGCGCGTGGCCCACGGGCGGAGACGAGCAGCTCGCCGCTGCCGGCGGTCAACTCGCCGCTCGCGTCGACGGTTGCCCGCCCGGCTGCGGGCGACGCGAAGACCTAGGTTTGGCAACGGGCGAGATCTCGGTGCATATCGAGGAGATCTACGTCGCTTCGGTCTCGGCCGGCGCCCTCTCGGCGGAAGGTCCTGCTTCACAGCCGTAGAAGGCCTGCGGGGGTGTGCCGAAACCCGCAGCGTTCGTAGAAGGTTTCGAGATGCGGTTCGTAGTCGACGTGCAGCCACTTGGCACCGTTGGCCTTTGCCTCGTCTGCGGCGGCACGGACCAGRCGTATCCCGAGCCCTTGGCGGCGTTGGTCCGGGTGCACAGTGGTATCCAGGATGAAGGCGTGCACGCCGCCGTCGCCGACGACGTTGACGAATCCGACCAAGTGTCCTGCTCGACGTGCCGCGATCCACGTCAGGCTTCGAGTCAGCACCGGCACGAACGACGCAGGTCTACGGTTCGGCCATGACGCACCGAACAGCGCGTCGAGTTCGGCGTCTGTCAGCGCGGGACGCACGACCAGTACCGTGTCGCCGCCCTGGGACGGATCACCCAACGCCATCCAGGCAGCCTGTCAGGCTGTCGGACGTCGTGGGTGGCCACTCGGCGGAGAGCCTTTGCGCCTCCGAGCCGGCGCCCGGTGGCGATCGGTGCCCTGGACCTTCCTTGACTGGAAGCGGGAAGGCGGGGCAGGCCAGCGACGGTGCGCGTGCGCTGAGGATCACGCGGGCCGGTCGGCTCGCACGCCGGGCGAGCGCCCGGATGGCGTCGAGGCCGTCGGTTCGGCTGGCGTCGTTGTCTGCGAGGGTTGGTCTCGGATGTCGATCATCGCTAGGTGTCCGTGCCTGCGGGTGGCTGGTCGACCACGAGGGCGTCGGGGCTCAGCGCGTAGTCGTCGGGTTCGCGGGCGAGTTGGTCGGCGGCTTCGTAGAGGGTCGGGAGCAAGATGAGGTCCTTGGACCGGCCGGCGGTTTCCTTGGATTTGATGATGTCTTCGAGGCTTGCAACGTGGATGCTGAGGCCGTAGCTGGTGAGGTCATAGCGCCGGGCGTTGCGCATGATCGCGTCGTAGGATCCGACGCCGGGTAGCTCGATGAGGATGTCGAGAGGTCCATAGGTGGTTTGGTACATGGCGAAGTACTCGGCGAAGAATTCCTCGGGCCGAACGACAGGGTGTGGGCGGTAGTCCGTCGAGTCGGCGGCTTTCTTCGTGGTGACGTCGCTAGAGAGGGCTGCGGCGAGTCGTTCAAGGTTGGCTGGGTCCGGGTCGGGGACGATGTCCAGGTCGCCGGTCACATAAGGGGTGCCTTGGAGGCGGGCGCCGACCCCGCCGACRATCGCGTAGCGGACCTTGTGCTCGGCGAGCATGCCGAGCATCCCGGAGAGTCGTAGCCGGGGCGCCGGGCGAGGTGTGTCTGTCACTCGGTGACGAGGCGGGCGTCGGCGAAGACGGCAAGTTCGTCCATGAGCATCTCGAGGCGCTCGGTCGGCGGCATCGCGAGGATCGCTTTGACCTGGCCGAGGATCGCCGGGTCGGACTGGTGGGTTGTTCGGCTGATCGTCGCCATGAGCGTCTGCGCGCGCTGGCGTGCGAGTTCGGCCCGTTCGCGAAGGTAGGCGGAGCGGGCGGCGGGGTCTGCGGGCGGATCGAAAGGATCTTTGAGGTCCACCGTGCGCCTCCCGTGATTAGCCCGACGAGCTGCACCTCCGGCGATCCACCGGCGGCGGCGGAGGTCGGCCTCGGCCAGCAGATCGAGCCTACCAGCGGTCCGTCGCATCTAGATCAACGGTGGCCACGGCTGGTTCGGCCATGGGCGCCGCGGACAGGAGCCCGGAGGGCCAGCCGCTGGCCTGCTCGCTTCCGAGAAGCGGGATCTGGCCGCGGCCCGCCGGTTCTTCGCCATGGCGTTGTCGCACAGGCGCCGRCCGGTCGAGGTGACCATCGACCGGGCCCCCGCCTACCCACGGGTCCTCGACGAACAGCTGCCCGCGRCCCACCACGTGGACGTCCGCTACGCGAACAACCCGATCGAGGCCGATCACGGCCGGTTGAAAGCTCGGTTGCGGCCGATGCGGGGGCTGAAACGGCTTCGCTCGGCCCAAGTGATCGACTCAGGGCACGCTTTCGTCCAGAACGTTCGCCGCGGTCACTACGAACTCGCCACCGACGCGGAACCCCGCCGCCGGCTCGCACAAGCCTTCACCGAGCTCGCTCTGGCGCTGTGACCAGGGCCGAGACTTGCATCTGCCATGCCGTGTCTCGGCCAGACGCAACAACGCCGGCTCAGGCGCCACGGAACATCGGGCAGTCTCGCGACTACGGCGCCGATTGCGGCGTAAGGTGCGCCTGAGGGCCGTGGCCTGGAGGGAAGATCTGCGCCTTCCAGCCGCCGGATTCGATCAGCCGTGTAGCCTCCTCCCGGATTATTTCACTGATCTTGATAGCAAATCCTCGCGGCTGTTCGAGATGTCCCGTGACGGCGGTGCCGAGTTGCTGGGTGAGGGTCGGTTTTCGCAGTGGCGCGTAGCGTAGCCGCTTGGCCTCGATCTCGGCGGCGACGGCAGACAGTGGCAGGACTCCGTAACCGTGGCCGGCCGCAATGAGGCCCTTTGCTACCGGAAGGGCGTCTGTGCCAAAACTGGTTAGCAGCTTGAGTTTGAGCCGCAGGGCGGTGTTCTCAAGGCTGACGCGGATCCCGGTCTGGCTTCCCGGCAATATGAGCGGAAGGGTCGTGAGATCGGCGAATTCAATGGCGCGGTTCGGGTTCAGGTCCGAGGTCGGGGACCCTACTACGATCAGTTCTTCCACGACGAGATCTTCGTAGAACAGCCTGCCATCCGGCACCGGCTCGATCAGTGCGATGTCGATGATTCCTTTGAGCATTTCGTCGACGAGTTCCGCCGTGGTGGCAACGGTCACCCGAAGACTCACCTTGGGGAAGGCCAGCCGCAAACTATCCAGCAACGGCATGGCGAGGATGTCCGCGGCGGTCGCCGGCAGCCCAAGGTGCAGGCCCCTCTCGATCCGCGCCAGCGGCGACCCGACGTATCGCATCGCCAGCTCCAGTTGTCGCAGCGGCGAGGCGGTCGACGCGCGTAGGCGCTCTCCGTCCTCGGTCAGCTGCACACCGCGAGCAGTCCGGCGAAAGAGCGTGACACCGAGGTCTTCCTCAAGCAGGCGGATCTGGCGGCTCAGTGCTGGCTGGGCTACCCCGAGCGTGCTCGCCGCCCGGTTGATCGAGCCTTCGTCCGCGACATGCAGGAAGTACCGAAGCCGGTGGGTGTCCACGGGGCCATGCTACCCGGCAGCTATACAGGAAAAGTATAGCTTGGCGCCGAAACTTGTATTGGCGGCAGACCTCCGCACCGGCCTAGCATCCATGAACGAATACCGGTCAGAGATCGATGTCGTCGACCGGTTGCTCATCGTCGGAGCGGACAGGGGATATTCATGGAGTCGGATGACCGGGACTGGTCCCAGCTGTTAGGGCTTGATCGGCTGCCCACCCACATCATTGGGATGCGGGTATCCGAACTGCTTGACCTGAGCGGCAAGAAGGCCGTCATCACTGGGGCCGGTGGTGACGGGTTGGGGCAAGCGATCGCGAATCGCCTGGCTGGCTCGGGCGCGGACGTGGCGTTGATAGGGCGCACCTTCTGGAAGGTCGAGAAGCGCGCGGCGGAGATCGAAAAGCGCTGGGGCGTGAAGGCGGTCCCGGTCCTCGCGGACATGTCGGACTGGGACCAGGTGCACCGTGCCGTACGCGAAAGCCGGGACGCGCTTGGCGGCCTGGACATCATGGTGAACAATCCCGTGATGGTCGTCGGCGGGCCGTTCGAGAAGCACACCAAGAACGACATCGATCAGACCGTCCTCGGCAGCCTGACGATGATGATGTACGGCGCTCACGCCGCGGCGGAGTATCTGCTGTCGCAGGGATCGGGTCGCATCATCAACATCGGTGCGGTTGGCGGGCGTATTCAGCAGAAGGGCCTGACGGTCTACTGCTCGTGCAAGGCCGGGGTCATCGGCTTCACCCGCAACCTGGCGCACGAGTTCGCGCCGCGTGGCGTGAACGTTCTCGGCGTGGCGCCCGGAATCATGATCAAGCCCGACCTCCGGGAGCGGGTCCTGAATCCGCAGAGCGAACAGGACCTGGTGGCTCGCGTCTCGGTCCTGAACTCCATCGAGAACCAGGTCCAGCTGGGGCGGGTGTGCCTGCCGGAGGAGGTCGCGAACATGGTCGCCTATCTCGCGTCCGACGCCGCCAACTACATGTGTGGCCAGACCATCGACGTCGCCGGCGGTCAGTGGATGGGGTAGCGGCGTTGCGCCGGCCGACGCCTCCCGTGCTGGTTTGTCGGGCGGCGTCGGCCGGCGGGTCGCATCTGGAGTCCTCTGGCATCGAGTCGCGGGAGTTTCACCATGCGCGGACTGGCGAGTAAGACGTTCATCGTGGCGGGCGGCGCGACCGGTATCGGCGCCGGCGCGGCGCTGAGGCTGGGTGAGGAAGGGGCCAGGGCCGTTGTCGGCGACATCAACCTGGCCGGTGCGCAGGCCACCGTCGAGAAGATCCTCGAGTCTGGCGGCGAGGCGATCGCCGTGCACTTCGACCTCGCGGACGAAGAGTCGGTCCAGGCATTGGTGGATACGACGATCGGGGAGTACGGCGCCGTCCACGGCCTGTTCAACGTCGGGGCTGACCTGTCGCCCACCAACCTCGGCCGGGACAAGACCCTCCTCGACACGGGCCTGGACGTGTGGGAGCGGACCCTCGACGTCAATGTGGTCGGCTATGTCCGGACGGCGCGCGCGGTCCTGCCGCACCTGCTCGCGATCGGCGGGGGCAGCATCGTCAACACCGCGTCCGGCGCGGCGGTGAGCCGCGGCAGCATCCGGCCCGCGTACGCGGCGTCGAAGTCCGCCATCAACGCGCTCACGCGGCACATCGCCGGGATCTACGGGCCGAAGGGTGTGCGCTGCAACGGCGTGATGCCCGGCCTGGTGATCGGCGAGACCCAGATCCAGCAGAACGACATCGCCCTGCAAGAACGGTTCCTCAACGAGGTCCCGACCACGCGGCTGGGCCGTCCGAGCGATCTGGCCGCCGTCGTGGCGTTCCTGCTCTCCGACGACGCCGCATGGATCAACGGCCAGGTCTGGGCCATCGACGGCGGCGCCAACATGCGCGCCTGACCCACGCAGGCCAAGGCACCGCGCCACGAAGGCTGAAGGGATTCATCAGCGTGTTACATGACGATCTGATCGACGAGGCCCGCGCCGCGACCGGCCTCGACGACTTCGGCGGCGACTCCTTCCGCGAAGGCCTGGAGCGGGCGACCCGTGCCCTGGAGACGGAGGCCCAGCTCAACGCGTCCGGCTGGGCAGCCCTGCGCGGCCTGCTGCTGCGGGCCCTCACGACCCGTCTGCACATCGAGCAGTGGTACAAGGACCATCCCGAGACCGACGACGCGCCGATCATCGAGCCCCTCATCGCCCTCGGCCTTCCCCGCACCGGCTCGACCGCGCTGGCGGGGCTGCTCGCCGAGGACCCGGGCATCCGCTATCTGCACCGCTGGGAGGCGGCCGAACTCGTGCCGCCGCCAGCGGCGGTGCGGGAGTTCCCGGACCCGCGGCTGCTGCGCCAGATCGAGGTCCAGTCCCGGCGCTCCGAGCTCGACAAGGCCCTCGTCCCGTCGTTTCCCGACGGCCCGCAGGAATGCCATGAGCTGATGCTGCTGGACTTCAAGGTCCACTACCTGGAGTGTTTCGCCCGAGTGCCGTCCTACGCCGACTGGCTGCTCGACGCGGATCTCACCGAGACGTTCCAGTACATGCGACGCGCGCTGAAATACCTGCAGTGGGGCCAGCCGGCGAAGCCCTGGCGGCTGAAGAACCCGAACCACCTGGCTCATATCGCCGACATCGACAAGGTCTTCCCCGAGGCCAGGTTCGTGATGACCCACCGCGACCCGACCGAGGTTCTGGTCTCAGTCTGCGACCTGTACGCCAACGTCGCGTTGCGTTTCAACGACGCCGTCGACAAGGAGTACATCGGCGCGCTCAACACCAACGTCCTGGCGACCGGCATGGACCGCACGATGGCCTTCCGCGACGACGGCAATGAGCATCGTTTCTACGACATCGACTTCCGCGCCATGCAGCAGGACCCACTCGGTGAGATCCGCGGTCTCTACGACTGGCTCGGTGAGCCCGTGTCGCCGGCGTTCGAGGACAACATGCGCCGCTGGTGGAAGGAGAACTCCGAGGACCGCGTGCGGGTCAAGCACTCAGACCCCGCCGACTACGGTCTCGACCTCGACGCGATCCGGCCGCGGTTCGCGCGCTACGTCGCCCGCGTGGCACGCTGGACCGACCGTCCCGCAAGCACGTCAGGCAGCGCCCGCGACCTCATCGAGTCGCCATGAGCACACGAACACCGGGCGAGGTGTCGATGCTGCCACCCGGTACCGCCCAGCTGAGCCATCTGCAGCGACTGGAGGCGGAGAGCATCCAGATCTTCCGGGAGGCTGTCGCCGAGGCGGAGCTGCCGGTGATGCTGTACTCGGTCGGTAAGGACAGCGCGGTCATGCTTCACCTGGCGCGCAAGGCCTTCTACCCGTCGAAGCCGCCTTTCCCGCTGCTGCACGTGGACACGACGTGGAAATTCCGGGCGATGTACGAGTTCCGGGACCGACTCGTCGCGGAGCTGGGCCTGGATCTGTTGGTCCATCGGAATCCGGAGGCGCTGGCGCGGGGGATCAACCCGTTCGACCATGGTTCGGCGATGCACACCGACGTGTGGAAGACCGATGGTCTGAAGCAGGCGTTGGACAAGTACGGGTTCGACCTGGCGTTCGGTGGGGCGCGTCGGGACGAGGAGAAGTCGCGGGCGAAGGAACGTGTGTTCTCGATCCGCTCGGCGGCGCATCGCTGGGATCCGAAGGACCAGCGGCCGGAGCTGTGGCGCCTGTACAACGCCCGCAAGGCACCGGGTCAGTCGGTTCGCGTGTTCCCGTTGTCGAACTGGACCGAGCTGGATATCTGGCTCTACATCCACCGGGAGAACATCCCGATCGTTCCGCTGTACTTCGCCGCGCCGCGGCCGGTCGTGGAACGCGACGGCACTCTGATCATGGTGGATGACGACCGGATGCCGCTGGCGCCGGGCGAGGTCCCCGATCAGCGCAGCGTTCGTTTTCGCACCCTGGGCTGCTACCCGCTGACCGGCGCGATCGAATCCGAGGCATCAACGCTCCTGGAGATCATCCAGGAGATGCTCCTGACGACGAGCTCGGAACGTCAGGGCCGGATCATCGACCACGACTCGTCCGGGTCGATGGAGAAGAAGAAGCACGAGGGCTACTTCTAGCCTGCCGGTCGGCGAGCCGTCTCAGGGATGGCATTCTCCAAGTCCGCCGACCCCGTGAAAGGAGGCGACGCATGGCACACGCGACCAACGAACTCGTCGCTACGGACATCGAGGAATACCTGCGGCGCCACGAGCACAAGTCGATGCTGCGGTTCATCACGTGTGGCAGCGTCGACGACGGGAAGTCGACCCTGATCGGCCGGCTGCTGTACGACTCGAAGCTGGTGTTCTCCGACCAGCTCGCCGCTCTCGAGTCCGACTCGAAGAAGGTCGGGACGCAGGGCGGCGAGCTGGACTTCGCGCTCCTGGTCGACGGCCTGGCCGCCGAGCGCGAACAGGGCATCACGATCGACGTCGCCTACCGGTTCTTCTCCACCGAGCGGCGCAAGTTCATCGTCGCAGACACGCCGGGCCATGAGCAGTACACCCGCAACATGGTGACCGGCGGGTCCACAGCCCAGCTCGCGGTCATCCTGATCGACGCGCGCAAGGGCGTGCTCACCCAGACTCGCCGCCACAGCTACCTGGTCTCGCTGCTGGGTATCCGCCACGTGGTTCTGGCGGTCAACAAGCTCGACCTCGTCGACTACTCCCAGGAGGTCTTCGACGCCGTCGAGGCCGACTACCGACAGTTCGCCAGCCAGATCGGGCTAGCAGGCGACGCGATCCAGTGCATTCCGCTCTCGGCGCTGCGCGGGGACAACATCACCGAACCCAGTGCGAACACTCCCTGGTACGCCGGCCCCACCCTGGTCGGCCATCTCGAGACCATCGACATCGCCGACACCGCGCACACCGGACCGTTCCGCCTGCCGGTGCAGTGGGTCAACCGGCCGAACCTGGACTTCCGCGGGTTCGCCGGGCAGATCGCCGGCGGGGTCGTCCGCGCCGGCGACCGGCTACGCGCGCTGCCGTCCGGGCAGGAATCCACCGTCGACCGGATCGTCACCACCGACGGTGACCTCCCCGAGGCCGTCGCCGGCCAGTCGGTGACGCTGACCCTCGCCGACGAGATCGACGTCTCCCGCGGAGACGTGCTCGCTGCGGCTGACAGCCCGGCGGAGGTCGCGGACCAGTTCGAGTGCCACCTCGTCTGGATGAGCGGCGAGCCGATGCTCCCCGGCCGGCCCTACCTGCTCAAGGTCGGCGCCCGCACGGTCAACGCGACGGTCGCCCAGCCGAAGTACAAGGTGAACGTCAACACCCTGGAGCAGACGGCCACGAAGACGCTCGAACTCAACGAGATCGGCGTCGCGAACATCAACCTCGACCGGCCCGTCCCGTTCGACCCCTACGCGGTCAACCGGGACATGGGCGGGTTCATCCTCATCGACAAGTTCACCCACGCCACCGTCGCCGCTGGCCTGCTGCACTTCGCGTTGCGCCGGTCGCACAACATCCA
Organism: Pseudofrankia sp. EUN1h; assembly: GCF_001854645.1. Taxonomy (NCBI): domain Bacteria; kingdom Bacillati; phylum Actinomycetota; class Actinomycetes; order Frankiales; family Frankiaceae; genus Pseudofrankia; species Pseudofrankia sp. EUN1h. The sequence continues at coordinate 21,666 of NZ_MBLN01000121.1, forward strand.
CTGGCAGGCCGTCGAGGTGAACAAGCAGGTCCGTGCCCGGCGAAAGGGCCAGCGACCGGCGGTAGTCTGGTTCACTGGCCTGTCCGGCGCCGGCAAGTCCACCATCGCGAACCTGGTCGAGAAGCGGCTCCACGAGCTGGGCCACCACACCTACCTGCTCGACGGCGACAACGTCCGCCACGGACTGAACAAGGACCTGGGCTTCACGGAGGCCGACCGGGTCGAGAACATCCGCCGGATCGCCGAGGTCGCCAGGCTCATGGCCGACGCCGGACTGATCGTGCTGGCGTCGTTCATCTCGCCGTTCCGGGCCGAACGCCAGCTCGCCCGCGACCTGCTCGACGACGGCGAGTTCATCGAGGTCTTCGTCGACACACCGCTTGCGGTCGCCGAATCCCGCGACCGCAAGGGTCTCTACGCCAAAGCGCGCCGTGGCGAGCTGACGAACTTCACCGGCATCGACTCGCCTTACGAAGCACCAGTCAACCCCGAAATCCATCTCGACGCCACCGGTATCATCTCCGCCAGCGACAGCGCGGAGCGAGTTGTCACCTACCTCCGGGAACGCGCTTTCCTCGTTCCACCCGTGGAATAGGTGTGACGTGACGTCCCGATGTTCGTGCGTGCTGGCGGGCGGTGTTTCGCCGCTCAGCACGCACGATGCCAGCGTCAGGCGCCGGCTTGTATCACCCGGTCCGCGGGCCATGACGTTCACCTACCACCAACCATTCGGACGGCGAAATGGACGACCATAGCCTCGCCGCGTGGCTCGCGGAGCAGGCCGGAAATCACCTTCTCGCGATCCGCGCGCAGGGCGGCAAAGAGGGTGACCGGCAGTCGAACGAGCTGCTCCTGCGCCTGTTGACGGACGCCCGGCCTGACGACGCCGTCCTGTCCGAAGAAGGCGCGGACGATCTCGCGCGCCTCGACCGGGATCGGGTGTGGATCATCGATCCGCTCGACGGAACCCGCGAATACGGCGAGCCGCCCCGGGACGACTGGGCGGTCCATGTCGCCCTCGCGGTCGGAGGCCAGCCGACAGTTGGCGCCGTCGCGTTGCCCGCTCAGAGGCTCGTCCTGCACACCGGCACGCCGGTCATACTCGCGCCTCGAGGTCCGGGGGCGCTGCGTCTCGTCGTCTCACGCACCCGTCCACCCGCCTGCGTGGATCTACTCGTCTCGCGGCTGGATGCCGAGCTGCTCCCCATGGGGTCGGCCGGCGCCAAGGCTATGGCCGTCGTCCGCGGCAACGCCGACGTCTACGCCCACTCCGGTGGCCAGTACGAGTGGGACTCCTGCGCACCGGTCGCCGTTGCCGCCTCCGCCGGACTGCACGTCTCGCGGCTTGACGGGAGCCCGCTGCGCTACAACCAGCACAATCCGTATCTCCCCGATCTGCTGATCTGTCATCCGGAGATCGCTGACGAAATCGTCGGTGCGCTTGCGGGCGTCTGACCACCGCACGCGCGAGAACCACCGAGACGCCGCACCGGCCGCCGACCGAGTGCGGCCCCCGAGATGCCACACCGGTATTTCGCCTGAGTCTGGAGGTTAGCGGCCGATGCATTTCATCTACCACTATCCGGAGACCAACGGCACCGAGCGCGACATGCTTGATGCTGGCGGACTGCGGCAGGTGGCGTCCGCTGCCGAGAAAGCAGGATTTCACGGCTTCTGCCTGAGCGAACATCCCGCTCCCAGCGCCGGATGGCTCGCCAGCGGAGGACATCAAAGCCTTGACCCCTTCGTCRCTCTGGGCTTCGTCGTGGCGGTGACCACGCGGCTGCGGCTGCACACCAATCTCTCGGTCGCGCCGTATCGCAACCCGTTCCTGCTCGCGAAGGCCGCGGCGACCGTCGACAAGGTCTCCGACGGGCGGATCGTACTCGGGCTCGGTACCGGCTACATGAGGTCAGAGTTCTTCGCGCTCGGCGTGGACATCGAAGAGCGCAACACCCTGTTCGGCCACAGGGTCGCACGCCACCCGAACATCGGTCTCTGGTCGACGGCCGGTTTCGTCGGATCTCGACGTCCTTCATGAGAATCCACGAGGAAGAGCGATCACGATGACTATTCAAGAAACTGAGCAGACCCGGCCAGTTCTGGCCACGCCGTCGCAGATCCTGGCCGAGGACACCCTGCTGGAGATCCTCGAGGACGCCCGGCTCAAGCGCCTGCGGGCCGAACTGCGCGACCAGCTCGCGGCGACACCACGCGGCCAGTCGCCGTCAGGCGCGGCCACCCTCGACGAAGCGATCTCCCAGTGGTCCAACTCGCTGATCATGGCCGAGACCGCGAACTTCCTGCCGGCGCCATCCCAGCTCTGGGTCACGGACGACACCCCCCGGGAATGGCTAGGCCACACCCTGCCCGGCGTCGGAACGTCTGGCGACAATCCGGACGCGATCTATCGCATTGCCTCCGTGGACGGAGCCCGGCGCTTCGAGGTCCTCGGCCGGTTCGACCCGGACCGCCGACCCGCGCAGCTCAACATCGAGTTGCACCGCGGCACCAAGGTCACCCCGCCGCACATGGTCAACAATACCGACCTGACCCCCCTCGCCAGCATCACCGACCGCCACCTCCAGATCGCGGCGGACGGATCTTTCCGTATCACCATCGGCCCGAAGGAGGAAAGCCCCGTCCACCTGCTCTCGGCGCCAGGTCTTCTCTCCCTCGGGTCCCGGGACATGCTCGCCGACTGGAACCAGCGCCCGTCCTGGATGGACCTGCGCCCGCTTGACGACCAGGAATCCGCCCCCTTCGACATCGCGGCGGTCAAGCAGGCGGTATACCGCGACCTACCGAACTACCTCTTGTTCTGGGCGAACTTTCCGAACGTTTGGTTCGGCGGTCTGCAGGGCAACCGGATCAGCCCCGGGCACACCCGCACAGGCAGCATGGCTGGCTTCACCGTGGCGCTCAGCTGGAACCTGCGCCCGGGCGAGGCGATCGCCGTAACGACGGACCCTGTCGGCGCGGCCTACACCGGCTTCCAACTCATGGATCCGTGGATGATCGGAGCCAACGCCAAAGAGCACCAGGTCTCGCTCAACCTGGCTCAGACCATGCCGAACCCCGACGGCACCTTCACCTTCGTTCTCGCCCACGAAGACCCCGGAGTCGCCAACTGGCTCGACACCACCGGCCTCGCCGAGGGTCTGGGGCTCATCCGGTGGCAGGCGACACCGCCCGGCGCGTCGATCGACCCGGCCGCGCTCGTACGCGACTTCCAGGTGATCCCCCTCACGGCCCTGGACAGCCTCGATCTTCCCCGGGTCAATCCTGAACAGCGGGCAGCCCAGCTTGCGGCCCGAGCCGCCGAATATCACTCCCGCACGCTCTAGCTGTCCACAAGATCGCCGATGGTGAGGAATACCGTCGGCGTGGCCCCGCCGAGCCGGCCCGAGGACAGACGGGCATAGATTCAGGCTGTGCCAATACGTGATCTTGCCTACACGGTGTATGCCCGTCGGCTCCGCGCGTCGCTCAAGGGAGCTGAGCTACCGAGGCACGTCGGCCTGATCATGGACGGCAACCGCCGCTGGGCCCGCCAGATGGGGATGGCCAATCCCAGCCTCGGCCACAAGTTCGGCGCCGACCATGTCGAGGACGTGCTGTCGTGGTGTGAGGCGGCCGGGATCAAGCACGTGACTGTCTTCGTCTGCTCCACCGAGAACCTGGCCCACCGCGAGGATGCCGAGATCGCGTTCCTCATGCGGGTCATCGAGCAGGTTGTCTCCGACAAGATCGCGACTCCCGATCCGGCGTGGCAGATGCACATCGCGGGGTTGCTCGACGCGCTGCCGGACAGCACGGCTCGCGCGCTCAAGAACGCCGAGGAGATCACCCGATCCTGTTCGACGGGGGCGCACGTCACCCTCGCCGTGGGGTACGGCGGCCGGCAGGAGGTCGTCGACGCGTTCCGGGCCCTCCTGCACGAGCAGGCCGAGACGGGCGGCTCGCTGGCCGACCTGGCCGAGACCCTCACCGCCGAGGATGTCGCCCGCCACCTCTACACGGCCGGCCAGCCCGACCCCGACCTGGTCATCCGCACTAGCGGCGAGCAGCGCATGTCGAACTTCCTGCTCTGGCAGAGCGCGTATTCCGAGCTGTATTTCTGCGAGGCGTACTGGCCCGCGTTCCGCGAGATCGACTTCCTGCGGGCGCTGCGCAGCTACGCCGCCCGTGGCCGCCGCCACGGCGCCTGACCCGGTGCTTTCCGACGGCCTGCCAGCTCTGCCGCCGGCTCGCCGCCCGGTGCAGCCACCGGTGCGCGAAACCACCAGGTGGGCCACGGCGCCCGACGGCCGACGGGGAAGAACAAGGCTCACGCTCGTCAAAGCCCCCCGACGACTCCCTGCAAAGCGGACTCCGTGACGGATCATCCCGCCGACACCCAGAGAACCTCAAGGTCTCGACGATGAATACCGCAGGTCTCGGATAACAGCACTCCACCAGCCAACGGAGATTCTGTGGATTCTCGTCGGGCATGATCACTTCTCGCAGATGATGTCCTCGATCTGTCCCGTGGGACAAGTCGGTGAGAAACGGCTCGGCGTGTGTCTGTCCGTTCCGGTGAGCTCGGCAGGTCGGAGCGGACCGTGCAGCGATGGGTGGCTGCCTACCGCGAGGCCGGTGACGCGGGCCTGCTCGACACCCGACGGGTGAAGGGCCGCGGGAGCACCGCGGACCCGAGATTGGAGGAAAGCTGCTTGCTGGTGGCCGTCGAGCAGGTAAATGTCTCCGTCTCTAACTTGCTTGTTCACCCTCAAGCGTTTCGCCGGCCCAGTCCTTCCCGTCAGCGGGAGGCGTCGAGCGCGGCGATCGCCTGGGTGAAGCGGGCGGCGTGGCCGGTCTCCTCCCGACCGCTGATCCGCAGGAGCCGGGCGACCTCGGGGTCGGCCTCCGCGTCCGCCCAGCGCTGGTAGTCAACATCGCCCGCGCGTTCCCCCTCGATGACCGCGGCCAGCAACGCCGCGTCGACCACCGCCGGGGCCTCGACCGGATATCCGGCGTCCATGTCCGGGGTGGGCTCGAACGGCCTGCCGGTCTTGATGGTCAGAGCACGGCGTACCCGGCCGGCGTGGCCCAGCTCTTCCCGGGCGTTGCGGCGGACGAGTTCGGCCGCCTCGCCGTCACCGATCCGGTCTGCCAGGCGCTCGTAGAGGTTGGCGGCCGTCCGCTCCAGCTTGTAGAGGATCTCCAGGTCCGGCACGCCCAGGTGATCGAGCGCCGCCAGGGCCATCGCCGCCGACCGGAAGTCCAGGTCGTTCACCGTCTTCGTCGCCTCCTCGGAGCGGGATCGGTCCACCGGAGTGCCCGACGCCGGTGGGCCCGACGCGCAGACCGGCGGACGGACTGTCAGCGTGCACGACTGTAAGGACGCATCCGCGCGGACGTGCGACTCCGGCGGCCTTCCGTCCCACCTGGGCGGCCAGATCTCGTCGGGAGGCTTGTCGCTCGGCCGGTGGCGGCGTTCTCAACCAGGTGGAGGCGGGCCGACGCGGTACTGGCGGCCGGTGTTCCGGTCAGGCGTTCGAATAACGGTACTGTGTCAGCCAAATGAATCTTTGTAGTTCTCGACGGACATGGCCGTTTCTCGCAGATGATGTCCTCGACCTTTCCCATGGGAAAAATCGTTGAGAAGGCGTGTAGCGTGCCAGAACTCAATTCTGGGGCGTGGTCTGCGGTTTCGCCGTTCGATCAGGCGGCGCGGTGGTACTCGTTGATTATGCCCGCGAGGACCGTGTGGCGGCGGATCGGGCCGTCGAGGGGTGTGACGGTCGCCGGGTCGTGGTTCGGTGGGCGCTGGCCGCGTCCTTGGTGGGGTCAATGATCGTTGAGTGGCGGGCGTACTCCTCAAGCACGACGGTGGCGTGGCGCTCGCCGTAGAGGAAGGATCCGATCGGTGCGCTCCTGGCGGACGGAGCGGACGAACCGTTCCGCGTAGCGGTTCGCCTGTGGTATCCGCGGGGGAGTGCGCACGACTTGGACGCATTCGGAGGCGAACACGTCGTCGAAGGCCTGGGGGTATTTCGTGTCCCGGTCGAGGATCAGGAATCGGAAGCGGCCGAGGCATCCGTCGAGGTCCATGGCCAGGTGGCGTGCCTTGTTGGGTGACCCAGGCCGCGGTCGGGGGGTGACGCCGAGGATGTGGACGCGCCGGGTCTGGATCTCCATGGCGAACACGGCGTAGAGCCGGCGTAGCGCGATGGTGTCCAGGTGGAAGAAGTCGGTCGCCACCAGGCCGGCGGCCGTTCACGTACGGCTCGACGGTGACGTGGTTTCCCGTCGCCACGGGCTCGACGGCCAGCTCAAAACCAATCCGGTCCACGTCCACGACGTATCCGCGAAGATCATCGCGACCGTCAACGGCTGCCTGGGTCCTCCTTGACCCCCTTCCTGCCTCAGTCCGTGCTTCGACGGCCGGCCGGCCGAGGTGGCGGCTTCACCTCCGCGGCCTTAGTCAGCTCGAGTTCGGCCCGCAGCCGTGCGTTCTCGGTCTCCAGCTCGAGCACCTTGGCGATCCCGGCGAGATTCAGTCCGGCTGCGAGTAGATGCCCGATCCGTTGAAGCCGGGCCAGGTCGTCGCTGCTGTAGCGGCGGGTCCCGCCGTCGGTGCGGGCCGGCTCGAGCAGCCCGCGCCGCTCATACAGGCGCAGGCTCTGCGGGTCCATCCCGACCAGATCGGCAGCCACCGAGATCCCGTACACCCCCTGAGCTGGGTCGACATCGGACGGGCTCACGGGGCGCCTCCAGGGACTCCCCCGGACGGCCGACCGGGGTCTTGCCTCAGTCTGTCACCGGTGCTATATAAAAATCTAGGTCAGCCACCACAGATAAGTGGATGACCCAACGCTCTGATCTACAAGATCGTGATCGTGGAGGTGGAGTTCCGATGTTGGTGCGCACCGACCCGTTCAGGGAGCTGGACCGGCTGAGCCAGCAGGTGCTCGGCACCCTGGGCACGGTGGCCCGGCCGACCGGGATGCCGATCGACGCCTGGCGCGAGGGCGAGGAGTTCGTGGCGGAGTTCGACCTGCCCGGGGTGGACCCCGCCACCGTGGATCTGGACGTCGAGCGCAACGTGCTGACCGTGCGGGCGGAACGTCCGGCTCTGAAGGGGAACGGCGAGGTCCTGGTCGCCGAGCGACCCCGCGGTGTGTTCAGCCGCCAGTTGATCCTGGGCGACAACCTGGACACGGAGAAGATCACCGCCAGCTACCACGCCGGCGTGCTGACCCTGCGGATCCCGGTCGCCGAGAAGGCCAAGCCCCGGAAGATCGCGATCGAGACGTCCAGCGACGACCGCCGGGCCATCCACGCCTGACACGGCGCCGGACCGATGACGAACCCGCAGGGGGCGGCTCCGGTCCGGCCGGTCGAGGCGCAGCTGGCCGATCTGATCTGCTCCGACCCCGACCTGCTGCGCGCCGAGTTCGACGCGATCATCTCGGCCGCGTGGGACAGCGACATTCCGCCGGGCGGGCCGGGGCAGCCATCCGTGCCAGGACCAGCGGCGCCGGGACCACCGCCGACCGCGGACCGTTCCTTCCCTCACCCACCCGGACCGCCGGCAGCCCGACGGCTGCGACGGCGAGCCGGGCAGCGGGCGCCGCCTGGCAGCCCGACCCTCGACACCGACCCAGCGGCACGGCGAAGGGAGACACAGCCGCTCAGGGCTCCCCAAGGAATCTCGATCAGCACGTCGGTTCACACGCCGGCCTGGCCCCCACCGGGGGCCAGACCGGCCGCCCGATCGGGTCAGATGGGGGACCCGTGCATGACCACCGACCAAGACCTCTACCTGGTGCTCGGGGTCGACCCCTCGACCTCGGCCAGCCAGATCAGGCGCGCCTACCGCACGCTGATGCGCCGCCATCACCCGGACACCCGCATGCCTGCGCGACAGGCCGCGCAAACCAACCCCGATCACGAACACGACACGGCTCTACGGCGGTCGTCGCCGCCTACGCCGTGCCGCGCGACCCCAGCCAGCGAGTCGACTACGACGCCCGCCGTGCCGAACGCGCCCGGCACGATCAGTCTCTCCGTGCGCGCGAGGATTCCGAGCCAGCCCGCCGGGCCACCCGGTAGAGTGCCAGAGCTGGATCACCGATCTTGACCTGGGCTTTTATGCGACTCGTTCGTATTCGTTGATCAAGACGCCGAGGGTGGGCCGGCGCCTGATCCGTTCGGTGGTCAGGTCGGCGATGGGATGGCCGGGCCGTGGCGGTCGAAGATCACGGCTGCGGTGGGGTCATCGCCCGTTGTAGTGGCCCGCATAGTCGGCTAGGACCGTCCGCAGGTGCCGGTCACTGAGGATCAGCATGCGGTCGGTGACTTCCTCTTCGCCGGCGCCGACGCGTTGGCCGCACTTGGAGATCCGCGCCGCTACCGGCGTCCCCGAGCTGGCTCCACGAGGCCGGCGACCTCCTGCTCTCGGCTACCACGCGGGCTCGGATCTTGCGCAGGGACCTGTTCCAGGGGCCCACTGAAGCCGAGCCGGTGCACTTCGGCCGCATCGACCTCGATGGTCTCGATGCGCGAAAATCAACCGGTTCCTCGATGGTCGCCGGCGCGCTGTCGAAGTAGGCCCTGAGCTTCCTATCGCCGCCTGCTTAGGCGCTCGCGGCCGGGCGGCGGTCAACCGACGTACTGGCGGTAGACGCCGGTCGCGAACCAGGACTGCAGCCCCGGCGAGATCCAGGCCAGCAGGTATGGCTCGCACAGGTTCAGTGCGTAGGCGTCGGCGAAGAACTCGATCCACTGCGGCTGGGCGTCCGGTGCGAGCAGCGTGATGCTGGCGCCGAGGCCGAGGTGGGTGGCGGCGGTCGTGAAGGGGCCCAGGCAGAGCGAGACCGTCAGGGGCGGTTCGTCGTCCCACGCCCAGTTGTGCATCGCGGCCGCCTGTCCGACGAGACGCAGCACGTTCCAGTGGCTCGGTGGTGCGACGGCGCCGCTGCGGCCGTGGAATCCCTCGGTCAGGCTGGTGAACGTCGCGTCCGAGAAGGTCAGCGTGTGGGTCGCGGCCTCGTACGTGCCCTTCCCCAGTGTCGCGCCGTTGCCGCGGACGAGGGTGCAGTTCTGCAGGACGCGGCGGTCGGCGGCCGGGAGTTTGGTGAACGCGTCGCAGACCTGGACCAGTTCACCCGCCGTCCACGCGCACCCGCCCGCGGTGGTGACCGCCTTGACCTTGTAGCGGTCGCGCAGGAGCTGCGTCGACGTCTCGACCGAGGGCGGCACCGCGAGGGCGGGGGCCACGTTCTCGCACTCGATCCACAGGGACCGGTTGGCGAAGAACGTGAAACGCACGAGCAGCGGTCGGTCGCGGCTCGGAACGGCGACCGAGACGTTGACGGCCAGTGCGAACTGCGAATCGCAGTCCGTGAAGACCGTCGCGGCGGCGTTGTACAGCCAGGTGTACTCCCAGAACGAGATCCCACCGGTGCTGTCATGCAGCGTGACCCCAGTGAACCCGAGCTCACGCAGCGCGGCGACCGCCCGGGGCAGCGACCGCATGACGCGGTCGCCACCTCGCCGGCCGCGGACGACGGTGACGCCGTCCGGCAGCATGAGGATCGTGCAGGCACCGGACGACACCCGGCGCAGGGTGCGGACGGGCGGCGTCACGACGACGGCCAGCAGGGTGGCGAGAGTCTCGCGTTCGCGCAGGAAGATCGCCTTCAACTCGGCGAAGACGGTGGGGGCTGGCAGCCCGCCGCCGGGCGGGCTCAGCCGCGGTGTCGCCTCGCTCTTGAACAACTCCGCCACCCACCACAGGACCGCCCGCTCGATCCGGGCGTCCCAATACCCGGTGAGCGTGTCGAACAGCGCGCGCAGCTGCGTTATCAGCGTGGATGCCGACACGCGCAGGCTGTCGACGGCCTTCTGGTCAGTCGAACGCACGGCGGTGAGCGCGTTACAGAGGCCGTCCAACGCTCCCAGCAGGGTCTGCAGCGGGCCGGCCAGTCCGGTCATCGCGAGCCGGGTGCCGCCGCGGGTGATGCGGTACCCGCCCTGGCGGAACCAGGTCAACAGCTGGTGCGACACGTATTCCATCGCGCCCGGGTCGTTGAGGAAGTACGAGTAGGCGTCCGCGAAGAACTCGATCGGCTTGGCTGCCCAGTTGTGCCACGCGTAGATCGTGAACGGCTGGACCTGCAGCGCCTCCACCTGGGCGCCGAACAGGGCAAGGGCCCCACCGTCCTGCCCGCCCGGCACCCTGTACCAGTTCTCCACGACGTGGCCGATCTCATGGAGAATCACGAAATGGCTATAGGGAACGGCGTCATCGCCGGACCCGACGAATCCGTTGAGATCAGCGAACGCGCCGTTCAGGATCGTGAACGAATGGTTCACGGTGTCGTAGTAGCCCCGGTGCTGCGCCGCGTCCGGCCGGTCGATCTGTGAGCTACCCGACCGCACCAGCTCCAGGTCCACCAGCGCGCCGCGGTCCGCGAGCGGGATCTTGGCGAACGCCGCCTGGATCTCCAGCAGCTCCTCGACGGTCCACACGGCGCCCTGCTCGGACACGGCACGCAGCTGGTAGGTACGGCGCAGCGATTCCTTAAGCACCTGCAGGGTGGCGCCGGTCGGGCGCGCGCGCAGCGCGATCCGCGACTCGCAGGTGAGGAACAGGGCCCGGTCCTCGGTGAGCACCAGGCGCAGGTAGAGCTTGCGATCCCCGGCCGCGATCTCGACGTTGCAGCACAACTGGGGAACCGTGTAGGCGAATTCCACGAAGAGGCGGATGGCCGCGCCGCACAGCCAGGACTGTTCCTGCGGCGGGAGGTCGGCGATACCGGTCAGGCCCAGGAAGGTAACGCCCAACGTGCGTAGCTGGACGATGGACGCGGTGAAGCCGTACAGGTCGATCCGCACGTGGGGTTCGGTCGACAGGTAGAGCTTGTTCGTGCCGAGGTCGATGACGCACGCGTGCCTTGCGAGGGTGGTGAACGGCACGCCCGGGAAGCCCTGCCGCGGGTTCCCGAAGTTCACCGGCGGCACGCGCTGCGCCAGCAGCCTCATGGCACCCGCCTGCTCGGCGCAGACGGCGGCGATCTCGTTGCGGCCGGGAACAGCCCGCGGGGGGACGGCGGGTGGCGCGAACAAGACGCGCAGCTCACGCCGCAGCATCGCGCTGATCATGCGAAGCCCGGTGAGCTCGATCCCGTCGTAGCCGATCGCCTTGAGGGTGCCATCGTCGAGCTTCTCGATGCCGCCGGCCCGCACCTGCACGTCACGAATCAGGCGCCGCAGCCTGGTGAGGATCGTATCCAGCGCGCGCTGCGTGGGCTCTGCGACGAAAGCATCGACCAGCGCCGCGATCGCCATGAGTTCCGCACGCTGCTCCTCGTTCATTGCCAGCCTCCCCGCATCCGGCCCCGCCCCAGAACACGGGAAAGGCTAGTCCCGCCAGGTGATCTCACGGGGCCAGTTGGCGAGAATGGACCCGAAACGGCCCGCTCCGAGCATGAGCGAGCCACCACTGTCAGGCTGGCCCCGGTCGTGATCGAACGGGCGGCACGCGGCAGAACCGGAGAATTCCGGACAGGCTGCGGCACACAGGCGACGCGCACACCGCGTTCCCAGTAATACGCGGCCAGCACGTGAGTAAGCGTCGTCCTGCCCGAAGCGTGGGCGCCTTCGACCACGACAACCAGACAGTCGCGCAGCATCAGCGAGCTCCTTCAGCGAAGGATCGGCACCGGGGCCGCGAGGCCGCGCTCACGCGGACGGCCACGGGACCGTTCTCGATCCTGCGCGCCTCGCCCGCCCGCCCGGCGGGACGGCGGTGGCATCGGCGTCCATCGACGACCTCGCACCCCACGAACCGCAGCAACCGCAACGCGTGCGTCAACGAGCTGCCGAACTTCCCCGCTTCCAACGACGACACGTACGACTGCCCGACTCCCATTGCCTCCGCCGCCGCCACCTGCGTTACCCAGCCGCGGACCGGTAGTGCCTGATGGCCGCTCCAAGATCCCGCGCCGCGATCACCTGGTACTCGCCAATCGGTATCACCATAAATCAATACTAGGCCGATATCGGCAGATGGTGATATCACCAGTCGTGCATATCGCGGCGAGGGAGTATCCCGTGACCGGTGTTTCCGGCAGTTTTGATCAGTAGGTCTCGGCGGACGGCCAGCGGTCACGGAAAGTGATCGCCATGGCGTCGATCACGGGCTTCCAGCGGACTGCCCACCGGGCGCGGCCGGTCCCGGTCGGGTCCAGGCTGCGGGTGACAAGGTACAGGCATTTCAGCGCGGCCTGGTCTGACGGGAAATGCCCGCGGGCGCGGACCGCGCGGCGGTAGCGGGCGTTCAGCGACTCGATGGCGTTTGTGGAGCACAGGACCCGCCGTATCTCGGCGTCGTAGTCGAGGAACGGTATGAACTCCTCCCAGGCGTTCCGCCACAGCCGGATCACCGCGCGGTACTGCTTTCCCCAGGTTTCCTCGAACTCGTCGAGCGCGACGGCCGCGGCTTGCGGGGTCGGAGCGGTGTAGATAGGCCGCAGGTCGCGTTTGATGGCGTCGTGGTCGCGCCTGGAGGTCAGGCGGAAGGTGTTGCGGATCAGATGAATGATGCAGGTTTGGACGGTGGTGGCGGGCCAGACGTTCTCGACGACCTCGGGCAGCCCTTTCAGCCCGTCGCAGACGAGGAAGAACACGTCGCCGA
>NZ_MBLN01000122.1:0-10298 GCF_001854645.1 Pseudofrankia sp. EUN1h
TGACCCTGACCGGGACACGCCTCTACATCCTCGCGGTGATCGAACACTCCACCCGGCGCATCCGGATCCTGGGCGCCACCGCGCATCCCACCGCCGCCTGGGTGACCCAGGCCGCCCGCAACCTCGCCATGGACCTCCACGACGCCGCCTCGACCGCCCGTTTCCTCATCCGCGACSGCGACGGCAAATACCCAGCCCTGTTCGATGCGATCCTCGCCGACGCCGGAATCACGGTCGTGCGAGGCGGTGTTCAAGCCYCACGGATRAACGCGATCATGGAACGGTGGGTACGGACCTGCCGCCGAGAACTGCTCGACCAGACCCTGATTTGGAACCAGCGCCATCTTCTGCACGCACTCCGTACATACGAGGCGTTCTATAACACGCACCGACCACACCAGGGCATCGCCAACGCCAGACCACGGCGCCCGCTGCCCGAACCGATCAYCGACCCGAACCGGCTCACCCACCTCACCATCCACCGACACGACCGGCTCGGCGGGATCCTGCACGAGTACGAGCATGCAGCCTGACCTGCCCGGACGTACTTTTCGGCAGGTACGCGGTCGGGACGCGCCGACGCGGCTGGCGTTTCGAGTCTCGTCATGTGCCGATCACGGCATGAAACAGCAGCAGGCCGCCTCCGGCGGCCCCTCCGCCGACGAGGATGGCGGAGGGTAGGGACGGATCGGCAAGGTAGGACAGACCGCCGGCCAGCACGCCTACGACCAACGCCAGCAGCATCACCAGGGCTGCGCGAACGGTGAGCAGCGGACCAGGTTGCGAGGGCGGCATGCGAGACCTCCGACGGGTGACGAGCGGACGCCGTTGGTACGTCGAGAAGCGCGCCGATCCCCACGCCTGGCTTGCGAAGGAGCCCGTCAGTGCCGGCTGGTCGATCGGCTTGAAAAAATCTTGAGAATCGCCGTGGGGTACCCGGGGGCGGTGCACCTACGAGGCGCCGCATCTGTCTCCTCGAACCGGCGCGGAGTGCGAGTGGGCAGTAGCCAGGGCTCCGCACGACGAGAAGATCGGATGCGTGACGGCGATGAGCGACGAGGGGCAGGCAGTGGCCTTTAGGCCCGCCGCGCCCGCCTCCGCTCAGGGAGTACAACCCCGAAAAACGCCTGACGACGTCCTTGAGGCGCCAGTGCCTTTGACGGAGGTCCTCCGCGGAGTCGGAAAGGACCACGTCGAGGACACGTGTCGTGACGCGGAGAACCTGGAGCGCCGCCTCGCGGACCAGCAGTTGCGAGACGCGCTGGCTCGCTCGAACTTCACCGGCCGCCAGTACCAGCGCTTCGAGACCGAACTCGCCCGCTACGGCTTGGCGGTGCTGCGGTCCTGGATGCACTCCGGGTATGTATTCCAGCTCGTCGCAGACCGCGGCTTCCCCCTGCATCCGAATGACCGTGAGCTAGACGAACTCTTCCGGGACCGGGACGCCCGGGATGAGTTGGCGACGATCACCATCGCCGTCGCGCTGGGTCGTTTCAGGGAACGTGCGCTCCTTGGTGGCGGATGGCGCGTCGAGGGCGGTGCGAGCCTGACGACCTATTTCATGGGTTCCTGCCTCTACGTCTTCCCCAACGAGTTCCGCAAGCGGCGGGTCGAACAGGAGAAATGGGCGCGTGCCCAACGCGCCGTGGCGCGGACAAGCGAGCCGACCGCCGATCCCGGCGCCGACCCGGCGGTGCGCATGCTTGGCAACCACCAGGTTCTCGAGGACCTCCGACGGGTCGATCCTCGGACCGGGATGATCGCGGCCCTGACCATCGACGGCTACAGCCAGCGAGCGATCTCCGAACTGCTGGGAGTGTCAGTCCGGGCCGTTGAGGGTGCGCTGTACCGATGGCGGATCAGAGAAAAAAGTCGGGATGGGCAAGAGGGTGACCAGAAGTGACACGATCGAACGGGTCTGATGACGGTCAGATTGACGCACTCATCGAGCAGTCCTCGCTGGGCAGCGCAGGTGGACGCGAGTTGCGCGAGCGCACCCCGCCGGCCCAGGTGGACGAGGTCGCGTCCCTTGTGGCCGACCTGCTCGCCCAACACGGTGACCTTGACGGTCTGCGCGACCGTGTCGATGTCGGAGACAGACACGCCGCCCATCGGCTAGCCGCCCTGTTCCCCAACCGTAGCAACCAAGAGGCCGCCCAGACCCAGCAGATCCCTTCCGACACGGCGACCGTGCCGGCGGACGACCCGCCGCTGCCGAGCCGCACAATCCGCACCTTTCTGCTCGACGATCACGAGGTCGTCCGCCGCGGCGTGCGCGACCTGCTCTCCCACGAGCCGGACGTCGAGATCGTCGGCGAGGCCGGCCGCGCCGACGAGGCCCTCGAGCAGATCATGGCGCTGCGTCCGGATGTCGCCGTCCTCGACGCCCGGCTGCAGGACGGCAGCGGCATCGAGGTCTGCCGCCAGGTCCGCTCCAACGACTCCACCATCGCCTGCCTGATCCTGACGTCGTTCGACGACGAAGAGGCCCTGTTCGCTGCGATCATGGCCGGCGCCGCCGGGTACGTGCTCAAGCAGATCCGCGGCGCGGCGCTCGTCGACGCCGTCCGCCGCGTCGCCGCCGGCCAGTCGCTGCTCGACCCCGAGGTGGCCCCCCGCGTCCTCTACCGGCTGCGCCAGGGTCCGGCCGAGGACGGGCGCCTCGTCGGCCTCAACGACCAGGAACGACGCATCCTGGCGCTCATCGCCGAGGGCCTGACCAACCGCCAGATTGCGAACCGCATGTACCTCGCCGAAAAGACCGTGAAGAACTACGTCGCCAGCATGCTCTCCAAACTCGGCCTCGAAAGCCGCACCCAGGCTGCCGTCTTCGCCACCAAACTCCGCACCTGACCGTCGCAGTGAGCCGACGGGACGCCAGGGGTGCCAGAACTCGCCTTGGATCTCAAGACTTAGCTGCACCGGATCCGGGACCCTGGGGCGGCGAGCCCGTCTTGACCGTCCTAACAGAGCAGGAGACGACCGTGCGTAAGTGGCTGGCTTCCTTCGGGTTGAGGCCACCGAGCGGGGACGTGACTTAGAGCGTGTCTCGTGTGGTAGTTCGGGTACATCTCTGATCATGGATGTTATGGAGAACAGCCTGGCTCTACGGCTGGTCCCTGACGATCTGTGGGAGCTGGTGGAACCGCTGCTGCTGCGGTTCGAGGTCCGCCCGCAGGGCGGCGGGACCGCGCCGGTCGAGGACCGGGCGGTGTTCACCGCGGTCGTCTACGTGCTGACCGCGGGCTGCGCCTGGCGGCATCTGCCCGCCGAGTTCGGGGTGGYGGTGCCCACGGGCACACCGCCGGTTCCAGGACTGGGACCCGGGCACGGGTCTGGTCCCGGCTGCACCAGAAGGTCCTGGACGCCCACGGCGAGGCCGGCGGGCTCGACTGGTCGTCGGTGATCGTGGACGCGGCCAGCCTGCGCGCGAAAAAAGGGGATCTCTGACCGGTCCGAACCCGGTCGATCGCGGAAAGAAAGGGTCGAAAATCCATGTCCTGGCCGACGCGGCCGGGCTGCCGCTGGTCGTCGCGGTCACAGGGGCGAACMTGCACGACAGCCAGGTCCTGCTCCCGCTGGTCGCCAGCATCCCGTCGATCCGGTCCCGCCACGGCCCCCGCCGGCGGCGGCCGGCGAAGCTGCGGGCCGACAAGGGCTACGACTTCCCGGAACTGCGCCGTTACCTGCGCCGACGCCACATCACCCCCGCATCGCGCGGCGTGGTGTCGAGCGCGCCGACCGTCTCGGCCGGCACAGGTGGAAGATCGAGAGGACGCTCGCCTGGCTCGGCGGCTACCGCCGCCTGACAGTGAGGATGTGCGTGAGCCCCGCACCGGCCGGCCTGGCCCACCGCCTGACTGACCAGTGTGTCCTTAACGGGATCTGCCGGCTGTGTCGGTGCGGGGCTCGTGTGCACTCACCGGACGGGCGGGTGACCTTATAGGAGCCTGGCCAGAGGCCCCTTCACTGTCTTGTCCGTCGCCMGGCTGGTGCGTGCCGCCCCTGTCAGTCGAGGTGAAGGGACGGCTGTTTTCACGATGACACAGCACCTGCAGGCGATCGAGGTCACCGGTGGCGTCGACACCCACAAGGACAGCCATACCGCGGCGGCGCTCGACAGCGCCGGGCGGCTGCTCGGGTCGGCGCGGTTCGGCGCGACCGCGGCCGGCTACGGCCAGTTGCTCGACTGGCTGCGCGGCTTCGGCGCGCTGGTCCTGGTCGGGGTCGAGGGGACCGGTGCCTACGGCGCCGGCCTGGCCCGCCACCTGGCCGCGGCCGGCGTCGAGGTGGTCGAGATCGACCGGCCCGACCGCAGGGCGCGGCGCTGGCAGGGCAAGTCCGACCCGGTCGACGCGGAGGCGGCCGCCCGGGCGGCGCTCGCGGGCCGGCGGACCGGCGTCCCGAAGGGCCGCGACGGCCAGGTCGAGGCGCTGCGCTCGCTGCGGGTCGCCCGCCGCGGTGGGGTCGCCCACCGCGCCGTCGTGATCAAACAGATGAAGGCGCTGCTCGTCACCGCGCCCGAGCCGGTGCGCGCCGAGCTGTCCGCCCTGGCCAACGCCCGCCTGGTCGCCGTCTGTGTCGAGGCCGACGTCCCGGCCGCGCGGGCCGGCGACCCCGCGGTCGCGGTCCGCCTGGCGTTGCGCAGCCTGGCCCGCCGTTACCAGCACCTGTCGACCGAGATCAAGGAACTCGACAAGATCATAGACCGTCTCGTCCGCGAGTTAGCCCCGAAGCTGGTCGCGGGGAACGGCGTCGGCCCCGACGTCGCTGGCCAGCTGCTCGTCAGCGCCGGCGACAACCCCGACCGGCTACGCTCCGAGACCGCTTTCGCGATGCTCTGCGGCGTCGCCCCGCTGCCCGCCTCCTCGGGGAAGACGAACCGCCACCGACTCAACCGCGGTGGGGACCGCCAGGCCAACGCCGCGCTCTACCGCGTCGTGCTCTGCCGGCTGCGCTGGGACCCGGCCACCCGGGCCTACATCGAGCGCCGCACGGYCGAAGGCAAGTCCAAGAAAGAGATCATCCGCTGCCTCAAGCGCTACGTGGCCCGGGAGATCTACACGATCCTCACAGCCCCCAGCACACCAAAAGATCTTCCGATGGCCGCTTGACATCCATAGGAGCATCCATCCGCTACGAACGCAACGGCCGTAACTTCCTCGGGTTCCTCAGCCTCGCCGCCGCGATCACCTGCTGGAAGAAGCTCCCACACCCCACATAAGACAAGCTCTAATACCCTCTTCACCGCTAGGTGAGAGTGCTGATCCTCCCGGCCGGATCCACTTTCCGGAGCCGGGGGGCCTCGCCGTCGAAGATGGCGATGTAGAGGGAGCCGTCGGGGCCGACGTCCACCCCCACCGGGCCGTTGAGCTTGGCCTCGGCGGCGAGGCCGCCGTCTCCCGAGAAGCCCCAGTCGCCGGTGCCGGCGAAGGTGCTGATCTTGCCCGACGGGTCGACCTTTCTGATGTGGTTGCCGTGGTACTCCGCGATGTACAGGGTGCCGTCGGCGGCGACCGCGACGCCGAGCGGGTTGTCAAGCTGGGTCTCGACAGCGAGGCGACCATCGCCGGCGAGGCCCGGCTCGCCGGTGCCGGCGACGGTGGTGATTCGCCCCTGCGCRTCGACCTTCCTGATCCGGTCGTGGCCCGTGTCGACGATGTACAGCGCCCCGCCAGGACCGACAGCCACGTCGGCGGGAGCGCTCAGATCGGCCTGGGTCGCCAAGCCGCCGTCATCGTCGGAAACACTTCCGGTAGAGGCGCCGGTGCCGGCAACGGTGGTGATCGTGCCCGATGATGGGTCGATCTTCCGCACCCGGTTGTTCGCGGTGTCGGCGATGTAGACGGTGCCATCGGAGGTGACCGCGATCCCTTGTGGGGAGTTCAGGCCGGCTTTGGTGGCTGCGCTGTTGTCTCCGGAGAAGGTGCCGTGGCCGTCACCAGTACCGATGCCGGCGATGGTGCGGATCGTGCCCGATGGGTCGATCTTCCTGATCCGGTCGTTGTGGTTGTCGTCGATGTAGACCGTGCCGTCGTCGGTGACCGCCACGCCGTTCGGGAAGCCGACCTGGGCCCGGATGGCCGGCCCGCCGTCACCCGAGAACGTGGACACGCCGGTCCCCGCGAAGTCGCTGACCACCCCAGCCTTGTCGATTTTCTTGACCCGGTCGTGGTGGGTGTCCGTGAAGTACACCGTGCCGTCGGCGGCGACCGCGACCCCCGCCGGGGTCCCATAGGGGTGCTCGCTGGAACATCGGTCGGCCAGACTGGCGATGAGGACGATGACGACGACCGCGATCGGCGCGGCGACGAGTACGGTCCGCCGTCGGCGACGGCGGCGAGGTTCGTCGACTGYGCGTGTCGGTACCTGTGGCGGCTGTGCCTCGTCGGTCGCGGGGGCGAGCGGTCCGGTGGGTGGCGGGTCGGAGCGCCGCTCGGTGTTCGGAAGCTGCACTTCCGCCTTGACGGCGGGCCCTTGGGTGCCTGGCCCATCGATCCGGACTATCCGGCCCGCCGCGGGGATGAGCGGTCCGGCGGGTGGCGGGCTGGTTCTTCTGTGGTCGGTTCTCGGGGCCGGCGCGCCGGCCACGCCGGCGGCCTTCGCGGCGGCGGCGAGCACGGCGTTCCCGGGCCGGGCGTCGTAGGCCGCGTGCAGCAGGTCCGCCCAGCCACCCTCCACGGCGCCGCCGGCGAACAGGTCGCGGACCGCCCGCCAGTACGACTCCGCGTTGGAGACGTTCCAGCTTGGCTGGCGCCCGGCCGGGAGCCCCGCCCGCCCGACGAGGCCCTGCGCGACGTTGGGGACGGGGAACTCGTTGGCCAGCGTCGTGATGACGTCCTCGTCCGACGGCGGCCCGGCCAGCGGCGTGGGCGGGGACGCGGGGGCGCGGGCCGGGGCGAAGGGGCGTAGAGCCTGCCCGCCGTGTGTCCTAGAAGACGCGGCGCCTAGATTCCCACCAGGTCGCGTAACGGGCCTGGTGAGCTGGTACTGACGCATCACCTCGGCCAACTGGGGGTTGCCGGGATTCACCACGGCGGCCTCGGCCAGCAGCCGCGGCAGCCAGCCCTCCGCCCTCGCTCCCGCGACGACCTTGAACACGGCGGTCTCCAACGGCACGGACTCGGCGGCATAGCGGCCCAGGGACTTGTCCAGCCCGTCGAGCAGCGCCTCGAGCCGGTCCCGGCTCGGAAAGGCGGCCTCGAGCGCGCGCAGGACTGTCTGCCGCTGCGCGCCGGTCATAGCCGCGACCTTCGCCTCATCAAGCCCGGCCACTGGCCATCCCCCCTGGTACCGACGCCATGGGCAGGGGACGTCGGCGGTCCCGAAACTGGCCCGCGGGAGAAAGTAATGGCCGTGACCGCCCCGAGCCGCGCCGTATGTCGTGACATTAGCGAATCCGTGCCGAGGAGGGTCGCCAACCGAGGACATGTGCGCAGTTGCCCGTTTGGGCGCCGTCGTCCGCCTGATAGCCGGCGCGGTGGCCGGGGTGACGCGGGCGATGCCCGTGCTGGGACCGTCCGGGCGCGAGCCCGCGGTCCTCCTCGTCTCGGTCGCCGCGTGGGGGCACGGCGCTTGGCGCGGCCCCGACGGCGGGGGCGGCCGTCGTCAACGCCCGCGGTGCGCAGAAGGCAGACCTCGCCACGTCGGTACGGACCACCGACGTCCGACCTCGGCATCGGGGTTGGCTCCCTGACCGGCGGCGTCATGCTCGACGCCGCCGGGCGGGAACGCCGCCGTGGATCGCTCTCGCTCTGGCCGACGTGGCCATGGCAGCCGCGGCGGACGCGTGCCAAAACAGAGTCGGCGGCCTCCACCAGACCAGTTCTCCACCTATTCAATGGCGCAACGTGATGACGTACTGGGCGACAGATCGGCGGTGTGGCCGGCGGCGTGCGGAGCGGTCTTGCCTGCTTTACGGAACGGCGGAAGTTTCGTTGTCGGTGTGGGATCGTGACCGGGCACCAGCCGCCGGGCGCGCACGCTCGCCTGGTCAGGCGTTCCCGGATCCTGAGAAAGGTCGGACTCCATGACCATCGAGGGGAACATCGTCGAAGTCCTGTTGGACGGGGTCCGGCGGACGTCGATCGGAGCGACGGCTCCGGAAGCGGACTGGCGGAATCGCGAGCACACAAACATCTTCATCGCCGAGATCGGGCGGCGTTATGCGCCCGGGGTCGTTCCCGAGAACCTGATCACCGCATCCGTGGCCGTCATCGACGCCGCCGCGGGCGGGCGGATCACGACGGCGGTCGTCCGGCAGGCCATTACGGGCCGGGAGGCCGCGCTCGGGCTGCCCTCCACCGCGGCGCTCGTGCCGGGCGGTCCCGCGCCCGTGACCGCCCTGGACCGCTTCCTGGCGCTCCTCGAGATGCGGCGCGGCGCCTATACCTGGGTTAGCACCATGGGAGGCGCTGTTTCCCAGTGGGTCAGCGGCCCCAACCCGCTCGCGGCTCCGCTCAGCCTCRACACGGCGATGAACTGCTGGGAGGCCATGCTGGTCACTGCTGTCGATGCCGGCCTCATCACCGCGGCCACCGTGGCAGCCATGTACGCAAACCAGCGGTCAGTGGAGACCGTTCTCGCTCATAACGGCGTCGCGGGCACGATTCATCATACGGAACAGATTCCTGGGGCGAACGCGATCCAGCGCGGCCAGATCATCGTCACCTATCTGCCGAAGAAGCAGCTGGGAACACCGCTCAGTCATGTCGTGGCCGTCTCCGCGGTCAACGCGGCGGACTATCGCGCCATCGAGGTGTATTCGCTGTGGACCCACCACAATGGTGGAATCCTCCGCAGGCTGCCGCTCCATGACCTCCTGGGTGGCAGGGAACACCAGCTCGACTACATGACCCTGTAGCGCCATGTCGATCATGGTGGGTCTTAGCCGCGGCGCCAGTTATGGCTATTGTTTTGCGGACGTTTCCGTGACGCAGGTCGTGGCCCAAGATAACGGCTCTGTTGCGTTGGGCAGGCCCGAGGCACGGCAGGGTCAGGTTGGTGGCCTGATCAGATGGCCAGAGCGAGCTCGGCGAACGCTGCCGCGAGCCGGAGATGGGGCTCGGCGTCGATGCCGAGTTCGTAGTGCCCGCGGCGAACGTTCTGGACGAAGGCGTGCCCGGATCCGATCACCTGGGCGGAGCGCAGTTGTTTGAGYCCTCGCATCGGTCGCAGCCGTGCCTTCAACCGGCCGTGATCGGCTTCGATCGTGTTGTTCGCATACCGGGCGTCGACGTGGTKGGCGGCGGGGAGTTGTTCGTCGAGGACGCGCGGGTAGGCCGCAGCGCGGTCGGTRGTCACCTCGACCGGCCGGCGGCCGTGGGCCAGCGCCCGGGTGAAGAAGCGGCGYGCTGCCGCCAGGTCTCGCCTTTCGGAGGCCAGGACGTCGATGACCTGGCCGAACTGGTCGATCGCCCGGTAGAAGTAAGTCCAACGGCCGGCGACCTTGACGTAGGTTTCGTCGGTGAACCACCTGTCGCCCGGGCTGTGGCGGCACCGCCGGGCGGCGTCGACGAGCAGCGGAGTGAACCGCTGCACCCACCTGAAGACGCTGACGTGATCGACCACGATGCCGCGCTCGGCCAGTAGCTCCTCGACGTCCCGGTAGGACAGGCCGAAGCGCAAATACCACCGCACCGCCAACGTGATCGCTTCCGGCGGGAACCGGAACCCCGCGAACTCGGAGGCCGGAACCACGGGACGGACACGCCGACGATGCACCGGTCGATCATGCCTGAGCGGCTGGCCCGACCGCCGTGCCCCGCCAACGCAACAGAGCCGTCCGCCGCCTTTCCTATGACAAGACGCGTTGTCACGGGAAAGCCAGCCGAAGCGATCTGTTGACCTTCGCGGACGCAGGTTCACATTTATGGACTTCTCGCGGTTATCACGGGAAGGAGCTGGACCTGAGCCACGGCCGTGCTCTGACCAGCTCCGTCTCGTCAATTAACGGTCCATCGCCGAGTAGGGTGATCCGAATGCCTGCGTCATCGGACGATCGCGCCGCCGACGATATATTGTGACCATTTTTGACGTTGCGTAATCGTCGAAGGTGCGACCGAGTCGATCCTGAAACGGCCCCGCTACGACGAGTGGCGCACCTGTGGTGGAGCGTGTCYTGGYCGACCAGGGTCTGGGGGTTGGTCCGAGTACTCGCAGTACTGCGCCTCGTTGTTGGTCATGGCGGCCAATGCCTGACGTACGGCGTGGGTGAAGGGGTGGTCCTCGCCGAGGACACGGCAGCGCCGGACAAGAACGTCCTCGAGCATTGCCCGGGCGGTCGGGAGGTCGCCCTG
>NZ_MBLN01000123.1:0-9389 GCF_001854645.1 Pseudofrankia sp. EUN1h
CGGGCGAGGACGTCGTCGAGCAACGCCCGCGCGGTCGAGTTGTCACCCTGCGCCCGTATGACGCCCGCGAGGTTGGCTGCGGCCGTCAAGGTGGAGGGATGGTCCTCACCGAGGATGTGTCGGTATTGGCTGAGGACCTCGTCGAACGTCGCCCGCGCGGTGGAGTAGTCGCCCTGCGCGCGCATGACGACTGCGAGTTCATGTGCGGCGTTGATCGTGGACGGGTGGTTCTCGCCCAGGACGCGGCGGCATCGGGCGAGGACGTCGTCGAGCAACGCCCGCGCGGTCGGGTAGTCGCCCTGCGCTCTTACGACGCCGGCGAGTTGCTGCGCGGCAGTGAGCGTGCTGGGGTGATCAGCATCGAGGATCTCTCGACTGCGTTGGTGTGCCTGGTCCGCGAGGCGTCGACTGTTGGGGTAGTCGCCGCGTGCTCGTAGGTACCAGACCAGCCAGGCGATCATGTTCTGGCTGTCAGGGTCATCGTCGTCGACGAGTCCAGCGGCGAGAGCRTGTGCGTGGATCTGGGCGTAGCGGGGCCAGGCATCCGGGGTGTCTCGCACCGGAGGGTGGCCCTGGGCGAGCAGCCGACAGACCGCTGTTCGCAGCACAGGACGCAGCTCGGCGGGAGTGTCGTCGCGAAGCACGTCCTGTATCAGCCGGTGCATCACCACCGCGTCTGCGTCCTCGGTACGACGCACCAGTGCCAGCGTGAGCAGTCGGCCGACGGTCTCCGCCAGCGCGATCCGGTCTGTCGCGGCCTGATCCAGCGGCGCGGGTAGCACCCCGGCGACGTCTGTGCGTAACAGATCCAGTGGTATCGGTTCTGGGCCGAAGTGCGCCCACAAACGGGCCAACATCACCACGGCCGGGTCGTCGAGTTGGTGGAGGGTCACTGTCCAGGTCGCCGCTACCGGCGTCACCCCGGCCGGCGCGCCGCGGCTCATCAGACCTCGTAGCTGTGTGGACAGGAGGCCCGCGTAGTCGGTCGGTGTCATCGCGGTGGTCGCGAGGAACGCTCCCGCCTRCTCGACCGCCAGCGGCAGGTTTCCCAATGCCGCCACGATCCGGCCAGCGTCTCGGTCGGCGACCTGTCCAACGTGGCAGCGCAGCAAGGTCATCGCGTCCATCGAGGGCAGCACATCGACCTGTACCGGGCGGGCCAGCGTCGACCAGCGGTGATCCCTTGAGGTCACCAAAACATGTCCGCCCGAGGCCTCCGCCGCCTTCAGTACTCCGAAGGGGTCTGCCGGGACGCCTGCGTTGTCCAGCACCAGTAGCCAGCGACCAAACCGGCTTCCTGACGCCAGCAGCACCATCACCGCTCGCACCGATTCCTCGGCTGCCCCCGGCACCGCGACTCCGACGCGCTCCGCCAACCGCGCGAGCCCGGCGAGCGCGGCGGCGGAGTCCTGCGCCGCTACCCACCACACCAACTCGTAGTCTCGGCGAAATCGGTAGCAGTACTCCACTGCCAGCTGTGTCTTACCGACGCCACCCAGCCCGTGGACTGCTACCGGCAGCACGGCCGCCGACCCCGACCCGACCAACCGGTCTCGCAGCGCCGAGAGTTCGTCCTCCCGGCCGGTGAACAGCGGATTGCGCGGCCAGCCGACATCCCACACGACGCCGCCACCCGCCGCGCCTGTCGTGAGTACTGGGTTGTCCGGATACCAGGTCAGCGCCGCGGCGAACAACGCCGTCCGGCCGCCTGGCAGCCCGCCGTGCTCCAGCAGCTCCGCGACCGCGAACCAGAAACCTTCGGCGTCCCGTGCAGCCCACGACGGATCTCGGCCCGCGGGCAGGCCCGCGGCCCTCAGCACCGGGCGCGCCGAAGCCGCATCCGGGAAGGCGGCCGCGAATGCCCGAACCTCCGCATCCGACAAGCCACGCACCGGCAGCCACCCCCGTCAGCTGACCAGCCACCGGCGGTCGCACGCCCATGACTCAGACGGACATAGTCCCATCGTCATAGAACATCAACAAGGTCGACAAGGGTGCCGTCGTCACCGTCGCGACTCGTCTGTCCGCCTGACGGCGTCGCCCGAGTCGGGATCGTGGTTCCCCGAGCAGCGCGGCGGACAGCAGCCGCACGGCAAGGTCGGTCCAGGTGCCGGTCGAATCCCAGACGCGATGATCGGAATCTGTCGGGGCGGAGGTGGGACGTGCGCTCCGGGCGGCCTGCCAGCCGGTGGACGGGCCGTGCGGACGGATCCCCCGTGGCCGCCCGACACTGTCGGCCGCCTGTCCCGCGCTCGCTTGGGTACACCGGATGTCGGCAGTTTCGGCGTTGGCCGCGGCGCGCCCCCGTGCGCGCCGCGGCGACCTGGTCCGCCGGTCCCCGCCCCGGTCCGGACCGCCGACCCTTCCTTCTCATGTCCAAGCGGTGTCGCTTAGCTCGTCACCTCGCGGAGCTCGTAGACGCCTCCGAGGCCGGGCTGAGGCTGTTCGTCCTCAAGGATCTCGGTGACGGGAGGGTCATCGTCAGGTGTCGACACGGGGGTTCTCCAGGTACAGAGGGTAACCGAGCGGCATTGCTACGGTCACAAAGCAAAGATCATTTGATACCCGGTCGGTACAGCTCGGACRCATCCCGCTGATTCACCGAACCCGTTCGTATGCAATTGCATGCGGAAGGTACCCGCGGAGAGATCCCTGGATGGGAGTCATGCCGGCTGACCGGCTCCCGTCTCGCGGCCCGAACCGCTAGAAGAGAAGGTGGGAAGCACTGTACCGGTCCGGCTCCAGCTTGCGCGCTCGTGGGAACAGTTCGACCCTCCCGACCGTTCGGCGGGTACCGGAAGGGCGCGATCGGACACGATCACAGCACCACCCTTCCCTCGCCGGCCGCCACCTACCCGCACAACGCTAGCGTATGCATGTGGACCCGCCCACACGCTCCCGGGCGGGTTGAAGATGCAGAGTAGGGTCGCTCGATGCAAGGCGGAACGGGCGGTGCCCTAGCTGTGACGGAGGCCACTATCAGTAAAGAGCTGGTAGAGAGGCATCACTGCAGAGGGTACGCAGCACGATGCCGATAGCTTTCTGTATGCGCATACGATGCATACTGTTCCGCATCGCGGGTCACCACGGATGAGGGCGGTCACGGTGGACCCCGAGCTCTGGCTCACGCCGAGAAACCACTGGTCCCGAAACCCAGTTCCTCAGAGTGACACCTGTTTGGTCGCGGGCGCGCGTAGGGGACAGCGGCAGACAGAGGTGCGAACGTGGAGGCGGGWCCGGCACGATGAGCGGTACGAGTGATGTTCCAACGGCGGCCCGCGCCGACGAGACCCGTCGGCTCGGTCTCGCGCTTGCCGCGCTGAGACGTAGGCAGAAGGTCACCGGCAAGCAGCTCGCGGACCGTCTCCCGATGAGCCAGTCCAAGATCTCCCGGATCGAGACCGGGGCCGTCATACCGACGCCCGAGGACGTAGAAGCGATCGTCCGCGCCCTCGACCAGGACGACGAGGTCGTCGCCAAGTTTCGCCGGCGGGCGGAGACACAGTTCGGACTCGGCTCCAGCACCGAGGAGCCGGTAGGCCACTTCCAGAGCGCCTACCAGGAGTACGAGCAACGCTCGACCGTGATCGAGTCATGGCAGCCGGACCTGGTCCCGGGTCTCCTCCAGACCAGCGGGTACGCCAGGGCGGTGTTCACCAGGTTCGCGGACCTGTTCGAGTACGACAACATGATCACTCTAGTTGATCAGGTTGCGCGTCGGCTGGAACGTCAGCGCGTCCTCTATGAGGAAAAGCGCTTCACCTTCGTGATCATGGAGACGGTTCTGCGGTACGCCATCGCGACGCCGATCGAGATGGCGACGCAGATCGAGCATCTCCAGAAGATGGCGGCCCGCCCCAACATTAATCTGGTGATCATCCCGGGCGAGGTCGATCCCTTCTACCCCCGGGGACACGGGTTTACGATCTTCGACGACGCGACGGCGCTCGTCGATATCGCGACTTCGGTGCACCGAACCCAGCGGCCGATCCACCTCGCGGCATACCGCAGGATGATCAGAAAGTTCGAGGAGCAGGCGACGCCAGACACGGACGCGCTGTTGCGGGAGTACCTGGATCGCCACATCAAACTACACAGAGTTTCACCCGAATAGCTACGTCTCGCAGCCTCATCGAGGATGATGGACGGGGCCCGGTCGGGGGGACAGGAACCCCGCTTCACCAAGGAGTTCTGTGTGGACGACGGCAGCGACGACCCTATCGCCACCACCTGCCCCTCTGGGGCAAACGACTGCCCGGCGGTTTTCCTATCGGCGAGGCCAGGTTACGTGGTCGTCCAGGGCTATACGGTCGACCACCCGAATTTGCCTGCCGGCGAGGCATGCGTGAGCGTTCCCGTTGAGCTCATCAGGGACGCCTACCACGCACTTGGGATTGACAGCACTAGTGAGAAGGTCACCGCCGGTTCCAGGTTCTAGCTACGGCCTCTGGAATTTGTGATCACGCTGGCGGGCCGACAGGAGAAGAGAGCGGATAAGCGCCGATCCGGCTTCCGGTGTTCGTGGGCGAAGAAACCGACGGTCGGCCCAGTCAACGCGAGGACCGGAACGAAGAACAGCCGGGACGGAGGCCCCAACCGCCTGTCCTCGACCCCGTCGACGCGACGAGTACCGCGGCCCCTGTCGTCACCGGAACGGCGCGGTGAACGAGCCAAACAGAAATACGTTAGATCTGTTTGGCCTGGATCGAGGGCTCATCCTGTAGACCCTTGGTAGCCGGGCGCCTTCGGAGGCCATGCCAGTACGGCGACCGTGGGAGGGCCGGGCCCGCCCAACGCGTCATCGCCGCGCCTACGTCACGGTCGACATCTCTGCGCGACGCGTCAGGTGTAGCCATGGCCTCTGGCCTGATCAAGATCTGGCAGCGCTCTACACGGCAACGGGCACCCTCACACCCACTGCCGATCACGACCCACGTGCAGTGCCGGTCGTCGAAGGTGCCGCATCAAGCGGCCGCCAGCCCCGCAGGTAGCCGGTCGCCGGCGGTGTGTCGCCACGCCGAATCCGCACGTCGGTGTGGCTCTACAGACCGAATGACACACTCCTGATACACCGATCGCCCACACTGCATGCGCATAGACGGCGGGGGAAAGGAGCGAAACAGACTCCAAAGATGTGGTAACGGTGGCGTAGCGCTGTGACACTCCGAGGCAGGGCGTGCTTGACTTAGGACCGCGACCAGGCGCCGATGACAGTCRCCTACGGTGACTAATCGTCACTTTCTGTGTTCGTATGTCTGATTGCGCTACGGGGAGGTGTGCCATGAGACAACTCCGCCCTCTCCCCAGCTTCCCGGATCGCGACGTTGCCACCGGCGCCCGTRCCGCCACGCGAGTGGCGAGGTGCGGAACGTCCGGCGTCGATCTATTCACGCCCCATGAGGGATTTGCGCCGAGATCCGGCGCTCCGTCAATCACTACCGAAGGGTGATAGGTCCATTCTATGCCTGACGCCACGCGGCTATCTGTAAATATCAATCAGGAATCGGCTGCCGCCCTTAAGGAGATCACGGAAAGGCGGGGAATCTCCAACACCGAGGCTATCCGGCGCGCCATTGCTATTTACAAGCTGATCGAAGAAGAGACCGCTAACGGCAACAAGATTCAGATCAAGGACGGCAAGACGGTTCGAGAGATCGTCATGCTTGCTTGATGTCCGCTTCTGCGGGCACGGTGTCTGCTGTGATGTGGGCCGACGCGGCTATCTGTTCTCCGGCCACGATCTGAGGATGGTCCCATCTACCCCGCAAAGGATGAGGACACCGTTGGCCTGGAGCACGAGGACCCCTCCGGGGTTGCCCGCGGTCTCGCTCTCCCAGTGCTTCCTGGCCTGCCCGTCACAGAGGACCAGGTTGCCGTCGCTGCGGAGCATGAGCTTCTCGGCAGGCCTACCCGCGGTGTCGCTGGCCCACAGCGCGCCCGAGCCTGAGGTCCGGCCGGGACGGTAGAGCACGAGATTCCCGTCCTCCCGCAGGGTCAGCCGGTGCTGCTCTGGGGAGTAGAGGCACTCGCGGACGGCAAGCGCCTGGCCTGGCTCAAGACGATGGAGCAGGCGGCTGGCCGCCGGGGTCGGCCAGAACTCGGCTCGGCCGCCCGTCACCGTGACAATGCCGCCTTCGAACTGTTGGATGACATCGGTCGAGACATCACGGAGGCGCTGCGGGCCGGCGAGCGGGAACCGGCACTTATCCCCGACCTTCTCGTCTCGGCCGACGAGATGCCAGCCGGCTCCGGTCACCGGGACCGCGTCGTACTCGTCGTAGTAGAGGATCGCGCCATTCTCGAAACGCTGCATCTGCCCGCGACCGAAGCGCTCATACAATTCCCGCTCCGGAGAGGTCGGGAAGCCAAGCTCACCGGTGGTTCCTTCCATGAGCTCGCACCGGGTCCATGGGCATCGTTCCTAGCTCGTGTCAGCGTTCGTCCAACACTGGACCTTCGACTGGCGATACGACGATGTGACGGTTTCTAGTACAGCCTGTGGCATTCTATGAGCATGGTCACGGGGGGAGACCGGCCGGATGCTGTCCGGACCGATGCCGCTGTCGATTTCTTCGTCTCGTACGCGATGCCGGACCTGGCGTGGGCGGAGTGGATCGGCTGGCAATTAGAGGCCGCCGGCTACCGGGTGCTGGTGCGGGCCTGGGACTTCACCGGCGGGTCGAACGTCGTCACCGAGACGCAGCGGGCGCTGTCGACGTCGGCGCGGATGATCGCGGTGCTGTCGTCGGCGTATCTGGTCTCGGCGATGGAGACCGCGCAGTGGCAGGCCATCTGGGCCGACGACCCGACCGGAGCGCAACGTCGACTGGTGGTGACGCGGGTCGAGGACTGCCCGAGACCGGGCCTGCTGCGCCCGCTGGTCGGGGTGGACCTTTTCGGCCTCGGCGACGACGCCGCCCGCGAGCGTCTGCTCGGTGTGGCTACGTCCGCCCGACAGAAGCCGACGACCCCGCCGCCGTTCCCCGCCAGCGCCGCACCCGACTATCCCGGCCTGCACGAGACCAGCGACGGAGAGCCGAGGCTCTCGCCGTTCCCGGGCCTGGCGGCCTTCGACGCGAACCGGGCCGGGGCCTTCCGCGGCCGGGAACCGGAGACCCGCCACCTGGCGGACCGGATGATCGCCCACGCCGACGCGGGCGGGTTGATGGCAGTGGTCGGCCCGTCAGGCTGTGGGAAATCCTCGCTCGTCGCCGCTGGCCTCACCCCGAGGCTGGCCGGCGAGGCCGACTGGCTGACCCTGCTGCCGATGACCCCTAGCGACCAGCCAGCGGCGGCGCTGGCGGTGGTGCTCGCCGATGCCGGCCGGCGCCATGGCCTGGACTGGGACGCCGAAACGTTGACCCGCCGGCTGGCTGACCCGGACGCTATCGGCCAGGTCATCGGCGAGTTGCTGGCCGCGGCCAACCCGGCCCGGTGGCTACTGCTGGTCATCGACCAGGCCGAGGAACTGCTCGTACGCACCAGCCCCGCCGACCGTGACCGGTTCCTGGCCCTGCTGGCCGTGACGATCCAGGCTCGGGTGCGGGTCGTGGCGACGCTGCGCTCCGAATACCTCGACCCACTCCTCGAAGCCGCCGCACCCACCGGGCTGTCGGTGGCGGTAGAACCGGTCCTACCGCTCTCGCGCGACCTGCTCCCGCTGGTGATCGCCGAACCGGCGCGGATGTCCGGGCTGCACATCGACGACGAGCTCGTCGCCCGCATGGTCACCGACACCGGCGACGGCCACGCCCTGCCCCTGCTCGCCTACACCCTCCAACGCCTGCACCTCACCGCCCAGGCCGCCGCCACCCACGTGCTCTCCGCCGGGCTGTACGAGCAGATCGGCGGCGTCCAACAGGCACTCATCGAACAAGCCGACGCCGCCCTCACCGACGCCACCACGACCACCGGCCGCAGCCAGCAGGACGTCCTGGCAGGACTGCTGGCACTGGTCACCGTCGACACCGACAACCGACCCATCCGCCGACGCATCCCGCTCGACCAGCTGCCCGACCTCACCCGGGCCCAGCTGCTCCCGTTCGTCAGYCGACGGCTGCTCGTCCTCGACGCCACCCCCGACGGACCCGTCACGGTGGAAGTCGCCCACGAACGACTGCTGACCGCATGGCCATCGCTCAACAAGGCGATCGCCACCAACGCCGAGCGGCTACGCCAACGCGCCCAGGCCGAAACCGCCGCCACCGACTGGCAACTGGCGGGCCGCCCAGCCGGCCAGCTGTGGGGATACAGCAGAGCCGACTCCACCCTCGACCTCCTGATCCCCGACGAGCTCACCCCCACAACCCGGCAGTTCCTGACCACCAGCCGCCGCCACGCCCGCCGGCGCATCACCACCGCCATCACCATCCTGATCGCCCTACTCCTGGCCGCCAGCAGCCTCGGGATCACCGCATACCTCCAGGCCAAGACCGCCGAAGACGGGCGGCGCACCGCGGTAGCCGACCAACTCCTCACCCTCGCCGACAACGCCCGCACCACGGACCCGGCACTGTCGCTGCGCCTGGCCGTCGCCGCTGACACCATCGCCCCCAAAAACCAGCAAGCGCGTGCCCGCAGCAATCTCCTCCAGACCCTTGCCGCCACCCCCCACCTACGCACCACCATCGCCAGCGACACGGCTACGGTCAGCTCGGTCAACTCAGTGATGTTCAGCCCAGATGGAATTCTCGCCGTCGGTAGTCAAGACGGCGCGGTTCGCCTGTGGGATGTCAATGACCCAGGCACACCACGGCGACCGGGTTCCAGGCCCTCGAACGACATCAGCGCCGGCAGCTCCCTAGCCTCAGTAGTGTTCGGCCCGGACGGCCTCCTCACCTCTGTAACTCAGAACGGCGAGGTGCGCCTGTGGGATATCAATGACCCAGGCGCACCGCAGCGACTCAGTGTGACGCCCTCACGCAGCCTCGGCTCGGTCAACTCAGCGGTGTCCGGCCCGGACGGGCTACTCGCTACAGGCGACGGCAGCGGAGTGCGGTTGTGGGATATCAGTGGTCGGGCCACGCCTCGCCCACTCGGGGCCTCCAACGGGACCGGCTCGGTCAACTCAGTCGTGTTCGGCCCGGACGGGCTCCTTGCCTCTGGCGGTTCCGATGGCACAGTCCGCCTGTGGGACATCAGCGACCGGACCACGCCTCGTGCACTCGGCGGCCCACTCACAGGTCACACCGGCCCGGTCTACTCAGTGGTGTTCGGCCCGGACGGGCTCCTTGCCTCTGGCGGTTCCGATGGCACAGTCCGCCTGTGGGACATCAGTGGCTGGGCAGCACCTCGTCCACTAGGGGCCACACCCGTCAGCGACACCGAGCAGCCAAACGCGCTGGCGTTGGGCCCGAACGGCCTTCTTGCAACAGGCGGCGACGGTGGGG
>NZ_MBLN01000124.1:0-3041 GCF_001854645.1 Pseudofrankia sp. EUN1h
TTGGCATTCGGCCCGAACGGCCTTCTTGCGACAGGCGACCTCGGCATGGTCCGGTTGTGGGACGTCAGCGGCCGGGCCGCGCCCCACCTGCTCAGCTCCACGCCCCCCAGCTACACCTACATGATCAACCAGCTCAACGCGGTGGCGTTCAGCCCGAACGGCCTGCTCGCCTTCGGCGGATCCGACGGCGCGGTGCGCCTCTGGGACATCAGCAACCGGGAGGCGCCCCGCCCACTCGGCGATCCACTCACCGGCGCCACCGCCTCGGTCTACTCGCTGGCGTTCGGTCCGGACGGCATACTTGCCGTCGGCGCAAACGATGGCACGGTGCGCTTGTGGGACGTCAGTGACCGGGGAGCGCCCCGTCCACTTGGTGACCCGATCGCCAGCGTCACAAACTCGCGCACCTCGGTCAACTCAGTGGCGGTTGCCCCTGACGGCCTGCTTGCCGCCGGCGGAGACGACGGCACGGTGCGCATGTGGGATATCGGGGTGCTCCAGTACCTGCGGAACGCCGCAGTCCAGGTCGCCTGCCAACGCGCCGGCCGGGGCCTGGACAAACAGGAATGGACTCGCTACCTCGCCACCGAGCCGTACCGGAACACCTGTCCGGCCAGCGCTCAATAGCCAAATGTAATGTTCGATCTTGTCGGTATACGGTCCTCTGTCGACACCACCCGGCGACCGGCCTAGAGACCCCTCTCGGGGCGTTGACAACCCGCGTCGATATTCAATGTCGACAAACGTCCCAACCGGCCACTGCCGACGGCAAGCTGATCGGCTACGCGCGAGTCTCGATGGCGGACCAGAACCCGACCACCAGGTCGACGCCGATACGAAGGGCAGCCGGTTGTGACGGTGTCCCGCCGGAGGGACTCGACGACCGTCGGCGGGGCACCGTGGCTGTTCCTACTGTGTCGGTCCGGCAGTTCCTCGCCCCCTTGGCCAGATCCGGCGTGGCTGGTCCAATTGGCGGTGGTTGCCGGGGCGGCCGGTCTGGTGATCAGGTGGTGGGTTGGGCGCGTACGGTCATGGTCGACAAGGACGCGTCGCGGGGGGTTGGGGATGACGGGAATCGAGGTCGCGGTCGGGGTGCTGTTCGCCTGGGCGGTCCGTAAGGCGCGCCGGGTCGGCGCCCAGGCGGATGCCGAGGTAGACCGGGCGGTGGACGCTGGGATGGACCGGGTGCATGAGCTGGTCAGCCGGGCGCTGGGTGAGGATCCGGCGCTGGGAAGGCTGCAGGAGGAAGCCCAAGCTGGCGCCGTGGAGTTGTCGGAGCGGACCCAGCAGCGCGTGGCGCGGGCCGTCGAGGATGCCGCCGAGCGGGATCCCGGGTTCGCCGCCGCGCTGGATCAGGCGGTGCGCGACCTGCAGGCCGCCGCTGCCCGGGCAGGCGGGGCGACGGTCTCGGGGACCACGTTCTTCGGGCCGACCGCGATGCAGGTCGGTGACCACAATCAGCAGACGAACACCTTCGGTGGCTGAGCATGGCCGCCGCCTCGTCGTCCGAGAACCCTGACGACGAGAAGCCGGCCCACGTACCGGCGGAGGACACACCTGCGGCATCGGTCAGTGGGAGCTCCTTTACCGGCCCGACCGCCCTGCTGGTCGGCTCCGGTGTACAGAACAACACGTTCCTCATGGGTTCGTCGCAGGTGACTTGGCCACACCGGGTCGGGGTCGTGCCGCGACAGGCGGACTGCTTCCAGCATCGGGCACCAGTCGACCAGCTGGCGACTGCGGTCACTGCCGGCGAGACGGCGGTGGTGTGCCAGGTCCTGGCCGGGATGGGTGGGGTCGGGAAGACCCAGCTCGCCGCCCACTACGCCCACCAGATGTGGGACAGCCGGCAGGTGGATCTACTGGTCTGGATAACCGCGGGCAGCCGGGAGCAGATCCAGACCGGCTACACCATCACCGCTGTCGACGTGGCCGGCGCCGATCAGGGCGACCCGGCGGCCGCCGCCGAAAGGCTGCTTGCCTGGCTGGCCGAAACGGAGAAGCGGTGGCTGGTCGTGCTCGACGATCTCGCAGACCCCGCCGACCTCGCCGGCCTGTGGCCGCCCGACCGGCCGGGCGGTCGTGTTGTGGTCACCACCCGTCGCCGGGACGCGGCCCTGTTCGGCCCCGGCCGTCGCCGGGTCGACGTCGGTATTTTCACCGAGGCCGAGGCGGTGGCCTATCTGGCCGCCACGCTCGCCGCCCACGGCCGCGCCGAGCCAGTCGACCAGCTCGCCGCCTTGTCCGCCGACCTGGGCCATCTGCCGCTCGCCCTAGCCCAGGCTGCCGCCTACCTGCTCGATCTGGACCTCGACGCCCCGACCTACCGGGCCCGGTTGGCCGACCGCAGCCGAACCCTGACCGACCTAGCCCCCAGCGCTCTGCCCGATGACCAACCGGCGCCGGTCGCGGCCGTCTGGTCGTTGTCGATCGACCGCGCCCACCAGCAACGCCCTGTCGGCCTGGCCCGGCCCCTGCTCGAGTCCGCCGCCCTGCTCGACCCCAACGGCATCCCCGAAATCGTCCTCACCAGCCCACCAGCGCTGAGATACCTGGCCAGCCGCCGGCCGGTTCCCGAAAAGCGTCGCCGACGTTGGCGACGCTCGCGTCTGTCCCCAGTCAGCGCGAACGATGCCCGCGACGCGCTGCGGGTCCTGCACCGACTCAGCCTGATTGACCACAACCCCACCAGCCCAGCCCAGACCGTGCGGATCCATCAGCTGCTGCAACGTGCCGTCCGCGAAACCTTGCCGCCCGACGGGCAGCACGCCGCGGGCCGGGCCGCGGCCGACGCACTGATGGCCGTCTGGCCCGAGGTCGAACGCGACACCACCCTCGCCCAGACCCTGCGTACCAACACCGACACCCTGCACACCACTGCCCCCGACCCGCTCTGGCAGCCCGACACCCACCGGGTTCTGTTCCGCGCCGCCAGCAGCCTGGGCAACGCCGGCTTGGCCACCGCCGCCATCGACCGCTACCACCACCTCGCCGACACCGCCCACCACCGTTTCGGCCCCGACCACCCGGACACCCTGACC
>NZ_MBLN01000125.1:0-6174 GCF_001854645.1 Pseudofrankia sp. EUN1h
GGCCCCGACCACCCGAACACCCTGACCACCCGGAACAACCTCGCCTACTGGCGGGGGCAGGCGAGAGCCAACGTGTCCGGTAACGAACGTTCGTGACACACGAAGATCCGAAGGATGTTGCCGCAGGTCGGCCGTGTAACGCGAGCCATGTACGCGCCTATGTCACGTGCAGGCCCGATTGCGAGACACAGCACGGATCGGTCCGATCATGACCGCGACATAGTAATCGAAGGATTGCCCGGTCCCCGGGTTGTCCGCGATGACGTCCGCAGGGCTCTGTGCGGCTGCCCGAGCGGGACGGTTGGCAGCATGGCGGCGCTGGTGGTCACGAGATGGTTCGGTGCGGCCAACTGCGCGCGCACTGGAGTGTGACCAGGTGGCCGGTGGCGCCGTCGGGGTCTGTGGCGAGGTCGCGGGCCAGCGTCCCGCCACCACCCGAGGCGCGCTGCTGTCGTCTGGCGTCGGCGCGACTACCCAGAAAGAGTGGGCCCGCCGGTCAGCCGGCGGGCCCACATCAGCCTTACCCCTTGATCACGCCACGGAACGCCCGCACGGCGACGGCGACGTCGCGCAGCCCAGCGGTGCTGCCGCTGCGCACAACGACGAACGCGCACAGCGCGAGGTAGGAGACGAAGCAGACGACGGGTAACCCCCGCCATCACGAGCGCCATAGAGGAGGTCTGAGAAKGGTCAGAGTGGGTAGCTCGACGGTGTCCGGAGCCTCGGTACAGGAGGCTGGCGATGGTCGAGCGACGGCGGTATCCGACCGACCTCTCCGATGCCGAATGGGAGTTGATCGCTCCGCTGATTTCCGGTCCCAAGCCCGGGGGTCGGCCGCCGGCGCATGAGCGCCGGGAGATCGTGAACGGGTTGGCCTATTGGATACGGGCGGGGTGTGCCTGGCGGTTGTTGCCGCATGACCTGCCGCCGTGGCAGACGGTCTACCACTACTGGCGGTGCTGGCGGATCGAGGGCCGCTGGGAGCAGATCCTGGCCCGGCTGCGGGAACGCGACCGGGTCGGTGGCGGCCGGGACCCGACCCCCGGGGCGGGCGTCGTGGACAGTCAGAGCGTGCGCGCCACTGACCGGGGCGGGCTGCACGGCTACGACGGCGGCAAGAAAGTCCCTGGTATCAAGCGCCATCTGCTCGTCGACACTGGCGGGACCGTGCTGGTGGCCTGCGTCAGCCCGGCCAACGTGGACGACCGCGAGGCGGCGATGGTGGTCCTGTCCCGGGCCCGGGACCTCTTCACCCGGCTACGGCGTGTGTGGGCTGATCAGGGCTACCGCGGCCAGCAGTTCTGCGACTGGGCCGAAGACGCGGTCGGCGTCGACGTCCAGATCGTCTCCCGCCGCGACGGCGGATTCCGCCATACCTGGGCCCCGGTCGGGGCACCTCCGCGACAGGTGCCGGCGTTCGCGGTGGTGCCGTGCCGGTGGGTGATTGAGCGGACGTTCGCCTGGCTGGGGAAGTACCGCCGCCTGTCCAAGGACTACGAGTACCTGACCGCCACCGCCGAGAACGCCATTTATCTCGCGATGAGCATGATCCTGCTCCACCGGCTCACCGGCGCGCCGCTGTGACCCTTCTCAGACATCCTCTAGCCGTGGTAAATGGGACCAGACTCGACCTCAGCAGCGTGTCGCGAAGGCCAATAGGGGTGCGCCCTTTACCCTGGTGACTGTGGGCCTTCCGGACGCGAAGGCTCCAGCGCCAGCTATCTTTCGCGACGGCTGTCTGGAGGATCTAGATAAGCCATGGAGCCGCAGGATGTAACTGACGGTCTACATCGGGACGATCCGACGATCCCTGCCGTAAACGGTGCGAAGGGCAGGCGTATGTCAGGATTGCAGGTAACTGGAAATGTTATTCTTGTTGAAGACAGCAGACGTGCAGAAAATGTTGTCATAGCTCAAGTCGCAGGCGATGCAACCACTTTCTCGGCGGTGGCCAACTGGGGCGACGGAACCACCGACACTGAGGCTAAGGTTGTCTCCACTGGGGTAAGAAGCTTCGTGGTGGTCGGCAGCCACCACTTCGATGAACCGGGTGACTTCGTTGTCACCATCCGGCTTAGCAACAACGATCTCACCACGTACGTTGCGACCRCAAGCGCGCTCGTCGGTTCCTCCCGTCTTAGGTTTGCCTGCCGCGCCTTCCGGCGACTTGTCGGCCGGCCAGCCCGGAACCGAGAGCTCGATGAGATTGCGGGCGAGACGAACGACGCCGTCCTCAACTCGATCGTGGCGACCAAATATTTCAGAGAACGCATTGTTCGCGATGTCTACGGACGGCTACTCGCTAAGGTGCCCGATCAGGCTGAATTGGAGCAGGGCATTGAGATCGTAGCGGCGGCAGGGACAGCGGCTCTAACCGCACAGCTTGCAACCTCCGACGAGTACTTCGACCGGAGAGGCTATGCTCGGCCAGCCGGTGTTGTAAACGCGTTTTATACAGATCTACTGGGACGGTCGCCAACCTCCGAGGAGAGCGCAAACGCCCTAACCGCGGCCGCTGAGCCCGCCCAGCGCGCCGAACTAGTCGCACGACTTCTGCGTTCTCCGGACGCGGGCGCACAGGCGGCACAACTGGCGGTACGCGCTTATGCTGGCCGCGCCCCTTCCCCGCAGGAGATCGCCGATTGGCTGACTAACGGACGAGTCTGGCCCGAGGCCATTGCAGTTGCTCTGGGCAGGGTGATGCCAGAGTCGTTCCCCGGAGACCCCGATGGCATCCCGGACGGCGCCGTCGCGGACCTTGCTATACAGGCCGGTTTCGAACTCCCCGATGAGGTTGTTCAGGGTCTTGTATCCTTTGTCGGTCGTTTGGTTTCCGACCTATTCCCCGGGCTACCTCTACGGGTGGAGAGCCTGGTCGGGCAGGGTCAGACTCTTGTTGCTGCGTGGATAGCACCACCGAGCGACGACTCAATCCGGGCGTGGATGACACGAACATCCGGAGATGGCAAAATCATCGCCGGCGCCGAGACATTCGGCTTTTTCGCTTCACTCGCATTCTTGAAAAAAGGAGCACAGCAAGTATTTGAGGGATTTCCGAAGCGACTTGACACCAATGGTGTTCCGAATCCTGACGGGGATGTGTCGCTCACTGGAATCGATGTCGAGTTGGATGCTGCCCATCAGGCTGTTGTAACTCATGTATCAGGGGTGTATCTGATCCCCGTATTCGGCGCCACCTATGGGGTTCGGTTTACAGATCACATTCGCGATCAGTTTGGTGCCGAAACCAGGATGAGCCGCGACTGCGCCGGAACGATGTCAACCAGAATACGGATCGAGGAAAGTAACTCGCGCGATTGGAACGGCGAAGATTGGGCTGGGGCGGCCTTCCTGGGTGCCGTGTTCTTTGTGCCTGGGGGCATTGAAATTGCGACCAACGTTATCTCTGCTTACACATCCCATGGTGGCGGTGGCGGTGGCGACGGTGACGTAAGTGGGAGTGGCCTCGGAGCAGTGTTCGCCGACCGCCTGCCGCGCTCGCTACTGTTTAACGGACTCAAATTGGTCCTCAACTACTCTAATAGCGAGGTTGGTGGCTCCGGMCTCACTCTGCGAGGAACGCACGGCTTGGCTGCACCAGTACCCTCAATCAGCATTGACGGCCCTACCTTCATCCCGTTCTTCCTCGGCGGACCTGGGATGGTCAGGGTGACCTACTCGCTACATATGCCTCTCTGCGACGTCCCCGGTGGGCTTTCTGTCATCTGGAGGCTGGGKAACGATGTTACTGGCAGGACCAATACGGATTCGCCGGAAGTTGCCGTCAATATTCCCGCGCCAGGTATCCGGGTTGGTTCAACCGGAAGACGTACACTGACCGCGTCGGTCGAGGATAAGAACCGAACGGTTGCGACTGCGACGCTCGATATCCATACGCAGCTCCAGCCTCGTCAACCGCTGCCGCCGCGACCTCCTGGATACCTGGGAGCATGGCCGCCGCCCGGCCTCTGGCCTCCAAAGTGAGGTATGCCAACTTCGGGAGGTCAGGTTCGTCTTCCAATCACGGTGTGGGGTGCCGGAAGTGCGCCACCGGGGTTGACCTGGGTCTTTAGGCGGCCCGTTCGTATTCGTTGATCAGTCCGCCGAGGACAGGTCGGCGCCTGATCCTTTCCGCCGTGAGGTCGGCGATGGGATGGTCGGGTCGAGGCGGTTGAAGCTCGAGGGCACGGTGGGGGCGTCGTCCGTTGTAGTGGCGCGCGTACTCGGTCAGGACGGTTCGTAGGTGCCGTTCGCTGGTGATCATCATGCGGTCGGTGACCTCGGCGCGGACGGTACGGACGAACCGTTCCGCGTAGGCGTTCGCGCGGGGAGCCTGAGGCGGGATCTTGACCGCGGTGATGCCGGCGTCGGCGAGGACCGCGTCGAACGAGGCGGTGAACTGTCCGGCGCGGTCGCGGACCAGGAACCGGAAGTCGGCCGCCCGGTGCCCGAGGTCCATAAGGAGGTTACGGATCTGCTGGGTGGTCCAACGGCCCATCCGGATACGCGGTGACTCCGAGGAGGTGAACGTAGCGGGTACCGACTTCCATGGCAAACAAGCAGTACAGGCGCCGCAGCGTCACGGCGCAGTCCACGTGGAAGAAGTCAACGGCCAGCATGGTCGAGGCCTGGGCGTGCAGGAACTGTCGCCAGGTCGAGTCGGTCTGCCGCCGCGGTGCTGGGGGCAGCCCGAGGGACTTCAGGACGCGGCGGATCGTGGACGCGCCGACTCGATGGCCGAGCTTGCGCAGCTCGCCCTGGATCCTCTTGTATCCCCACGTCGGGTTCTCGGTGGCGAGCTGTTCGATCAGCGCAGTGATCTCCGCGCTGATCGGCGGTCGTCCGGTCCGGCGGTGATAGGTCCACTTCCTGGCGACCAGGCGGCGGTGCCACCGCAGGACGGTGCCGGGAGTGACCAGCCGGTGCATCCGTAGCCGTCTCGGCAGCCGTCGGATCAGAGCGGCGAGTACGGCCCGGTCCGCCCAGTCCCATCGAGGACGCGACTGGGTGCGGCGCAGCACCGCGACCTCGTGCCGCAGCACGAGCAGCTCGATGTCTTTCGATGCTGACGATCGACCGAGCAGGACGAGCCAGCCACACACCCTGGCGAAGATCAGGTAGAGCAGGCGTACGGACATGTTGACCATCATGCCGGCGGCGGGTCCGTGGCATCGTCCCAGCTCACAGGCCCAGGCCGACTTTCCGCACCCCACAGGCCACGCGCGCCCGCCGCCAGGCCGCGCTCACCGCGTTCTTCGCCTGGGCGGTGCGCCACGACCTCATCGAGGCCACCCCCATGACCCGCCTCGACCGGATCACCGTGCCGGCCCGACAGCCCCGCGGCGTCGACCCGGCCCGCGTCGAGCACGTCCTGGCCGCCATCCCCGCCAGCCGGCTCCGCGACCGGGTCCTGTTCAGCCTGATCGCCACCACCGGGTTGCGCGCGTCCGAGGCTCTCGGCGCCTACGTCGAGGATCTCGAGCTCGACCGGGACAACGAGCACCTACCGTCACCGCCAAGGGCGGCCGCCGCCGCACCGTCCTGCTCGACGACCCCGCCCTGCTGGCCCTGCTGCGCCGTTACCTGCGGACCACCGGCTACATCCGTGGCCCGCTGTTCCGCGCGTCCAAGAACAGCGTCGGGGGCCGCTGCGCTACGCCACCGCCGAAGAAGCCTGGACCAACTACTGCGCCACCGCCAGCGAGAAGATCAGCCTGCACCAGCTGCGGCACACCCACGCCACCGAGCTCGAACTAGGCAATGTTGCATCTGATGCAACATTCGGCAGTTTCTGTGATCGCCCGCGAGCGGGAGTTTCTGTGCCAGTGGGGTTTCTTCGCGCGGGCTGACGACATGGGCGACATGCCGTCTGACCTGCTGTGATCACTCCTTCGATGCATTCGATGACAGATTGCGGCGTCTGGTGACGTTGCGTTCGGTGCCGCGATGTGGCGGCTGGCGCAACGCGTAGGGAGACGCTGATATGYGGTCGAGGACCGCGGGCACGGCGGCGCTGGCGCTCGTGGACGGCGCGACGYCGCTGCGGGCGGAGCCGGTGCTGTTCGACGAGATGCTGGCAGGTTTCCGCCGCCAGCAGGTCAGCCGCCGGCTGAGCTCGTCGCTGATCGACGGCCGGGAACGGGTGGTGCGCCGTTTCCAGGCGGCCAGCGGCAG
>NZ_MBLN01000126.1:0-24476 GCF_001854645.1 Pseudofrankia sp. EUN1h
CCACCATCCACCTCACCGACCCCACCGGAACCCCCCTCACCACCATCCACACCCTCACCACCCGCCCCGCCACCAAAAACCACATCGACACCGCCGCGGCGGCCGGCTCGGCCGATTCCCTGTACACCCTGAGCTGGGTACCGGTATCCGCGACCGGCACGGAGGCGGTACCCGTCTACGCCGACATCGCCGACGTGCTGGCGGACTCCGCCCGCGCCGCCTCGGTCGCAGTGCCGTTCGCCGCCGCACCCGGCCTGCCCACGCCGGAGTCAGTGCACGAGCTCACCCATCGGGCCCTCGCCGCCGCCCAGCGGTGGCTGGCCGACGAGGGCACCGCCGACACCCAGCTCGTCGCCGTCACCCACCGCGCGGTCGCCGCCGATCCCGCGGAGGATGTGCGGGACCTGGCCGGTGCCGCGGTGTGGGGCCTGCTGCGGTCGGCCCAGACCGAGAACCCGGATCGCATCACCCTGGTTGACCTCGACGAGGCCACCGCCGCCGACCCCGAGCGCCGGGCCACCGCCCTCGCCGCCGCCGTCGCCGCTGGCGAACCCCAGGTCGCCGTCCGTGACGGCCGACTGCTGGCGCCCCGACTGCGCCGCGCCGCGGCGGGCGCGGCGACACCCGCGGTTTGGGACCCCGAAGGCACCGTTCTGCTCTCCGGCGCCACCGGCGCCCTGGGTTCCCTCGTCGCCCGCCACCTGGTCACCGAACGCGGGGTCCGTCGCCTGCTGCTGGTCAGCCGCCGCGGCCCACACGCCCCCGGCGCCGCCGAGCTCACCGCCGAGCTCACCGCCGCCGGCGCCCACGTCGACGTCGCCGCCTGCGACACCGCCGACCGCGCGGACGTGGAGCGAATGCTGGCCGCCGTCCCGGCCATGCACCCCCTGCAGGCCGTCGTGCACGCGGCGGGAGTCGTGGATGACGGGGTCATCGGCATGCTGACGCCGGAACGGGTGTCCGCGGTGCTGCGGCCCAAGGTCGACGCCGCCTGGCACCTGCACCAGGCCACCGCCCACCTCGACCTCAAGGCCTTCGTCCTCTTCTCGTCCATCGCCGGCACCTACGGCACGGCGGGGCAGGCGAGCTACGCGGCCGGCAACGCGTTCCTCGACGCCCTCGCCACCCACCGCCACGCACACGCCCTACCCGCCACCTCCCTCGCCTGGGGCCCCTGGGCCGACACCGGCATGGCCGCCCAACTCACCACCACCAACCAAACCCGCCTCACCAACACCGGCATGACCCCCCTCCCCCCACACCAAGGCCTCACCCTCTTCGACACCGCCCTCACCCTCGAGGACGCGGTGGTCGCGCCGGTGTCGCTCGACACGGGAACGCTGCGCGGGCTCGGTGACGAGCTCCCCCACCTCCTGCGGGCCCTGGTGCGCCCGCGGGCCCGCCGCGCCGCGACGACCGGCGCCGCGCCCGCGACCCTGGCCCGGGGCCTGGCCGGCCGGCCGGCTGACGAGCGGCGCGCGCTGCTGCTGGACCTCGTCCGGACGCAGATCGCCGCGGCCCTTGGTCTCGACGGTCCGCGCAGCGTGGACGCGCGCAGCAGCCTGAAGGACCTGGGGCTGGACTCGCTGACCGCCGTCGAGCTGCGCAACCGGCTCGGCAAGGCCACCGGCCTGCGGCTACCCGCGACGCTGGTCTTCGACTACCCGTCGGCCACCGCGCTGGCGGACCACCTTCTTCAGGAGTTCGGGGCCGGGCAGGAACTCGGAGCCGGGCAGCCGCCCTCGCCGGCTCAGGCCGCGACCCGGCGACCCGCGGCCGACTCCGCCGGCGGCGCCGACGAACCGATCGCCATCATCGGGATGGCCTGCCGCTATCCCGGCGGGGTGCGCTCGCCGGAGGACCTGTGGCAGCTCGTCATGGCTGGCGGCGACGCGATCACCCAGTTCCCGGCGGACCGGGGCTGGGACCTGACGAACCTGTACGACCCCGACCCGGACCGGCCCGGCACCTCGTATACCCGTGAGGGCGGGTTCCTCCACGACGTGGCCGAGTTCGACGCGGAGTTCTTCGGGATCTCGCCACGCGAAGCACTGGCGATGGACCCACAGCAACGCCTGCTCCTCGAGACCTCCTGGGAAGCGCTCGAACGCGCCGGAATCGACCCGAAAGCACTACGCGGCACCGACACCGGCGTGTTCACCGGGATCATGTACCACGACTACGTCAGCCGGCTACCGGAGATGCCCGGCGAGCTGGAGGGGTACCTGGGCACCGGCAACACCGGCAGCGTCGGCTCCGGCCGCATCTCGTACACCTTCGGCTTCGAGGGTCCGGCCGTGTCGGTGGACACCGCCTGCTCCTCGTCGCTGGTGGCACTGCACCTGGCGATGCGGGCGCTGCGGTCGGGCGAGTGCTCGCTGGCGCTGGCCGGCGGGGTGACCGTGCTGGCTTCGCCGTTCACCTTCGTCGAGTTCAGTCGACAGCGTGCGCTGTCGCCGACCGGCCGCTCGCGGTCGTTCTCGGCCGAGGCGGACGGCACCGGCTGGGCGGAGGGCGCGGGGATACTCCTGGTGGAACGGCTGGCCGACGCCCGACGCAACGGGCATCAGGTGCTCGCCGTGGTCCGCGGCTCGGCGGTCAACCAGGACGGGGCGTCCAATGGTCTGACCGCGCCGAACGGCCCCTCCCAGCAGCGGGTGATCCGGGCCGCGCTGGCCGACGCCCGGCTCGCCCCCGCGGATGTCGACGCGGTGGAGGCACACGGCACCGGCACCCCGCTCGGCGACCCGATCGAGGCCCAGGCGTTGCAGGCCACGTACGGGCGGGAGCGCGCGGGCGGAGACCCGCTGTGGCTGGGTTCGGTGAAGTCGAACATCGGGCACACCCAGGCCGCCGCCGGCGCCGCGTCGGTGATCAAGATGGTGCAGGCGCTGCGGCGCGGGGCGCTGCCGCCGACGTTGCACGCGGGGAACCCGTCCCCACACGTGGACTGGGAGGCGGGCTCCGTGGAGCTGCTGACCGAGACGCGGGAGTGGCCGCGGACCGGAAGGCCGCGCCGGGTGGGCGTCTCCTCGTTCGGGATCAGCGGCACCAATGCGCACGTGATCCTGGAGCAGGCCCCGGGCGAGCCGGACGACGC
Source organism: Pseudofrankia sp. EUN1h (assembly GCF_001854645.1). Taxonomy (NCBI): domain Bacteria; kingdom Bacillati; phylum Actinomycetota; class Actinomycetes; order Frankiales; family Frankiaceae; genus Pseudofrankia; species Pseudofrankia sp. EUN1h. Next base: position 3,101 of record NZ_MBLN01000126.1, read on the forward strand.
CGAAGCCTCGGTGCCCGCGCGGGAGCCGTCCGATGCGGATCCGGTCGCCGCGCCGCTGCCGCTGTCGGCCGCCGAGCCCGCGGCGCTGCGCGATCAGGCCCGACGGCTGGCCACGCACCTCTCGCTCAACCCGGGGCTGCGGCGTGCCGATGTGGCGCACGCGCTGGCCACCACCCGCACGGCGCTGCCCCATCGGGCCGTCGTGCTCGGCGAAGGGCTGGACGTGTTGGCGCGGGGCGAGTCGGGGCCGAACGCGGTCACCGGAATCGCCCGGGAGCGGGGCAGGACCGTCTTCGTGTTCCCCGGGCAGGGTTCGCAGTGGCCCGGGATGGCGGTGGGACTACTCGATTCCACGCCGGAGTTCGCCGAGGCGCTGCGCGCGTGCGCGGCCGAGGTCGAACGCCATGTGCCCTGGCGAGTGGAGGACGTACTGCGGGGCGCACCCGGCGCTCCGTCACTCGACCGCATCGAGGTCCTGCAACCGGCGCTGTTCACGGTCAACGTCGCCCTGGCGCGCCTCTGGCAGCACCACGGCATCCACCCCGACGCCGTCATCGGCCATTCCCAGGGTGAGATCGCCGCCGCCCACGTCGCCGGCGCCCTCACCCTGCCCGACGCCGCCCGCGTCGTCGTCGTCCGCTCCCAGCTGTTCGCCGACGAGCTGACCGGACACGGCGCCGTCGCCTCCATCCAGATGTCCGCGGACGACCTCGCCCCCCTGCTGGACACCTACCGCGGCCGGCTGTGGATCGCCGGCGTCAACTCCCCCACCGCCGTGACCGTCGCCGGGGATGACGACGCCCTGGACTCACTGATCGACACCCTCCTCGCCCGGGACGTCCGCGCCCGCGTCATCCCCTCCACCGTCGCCTCCCACAGCCCCAGGGTCGAGCCCCTGCGCCAGCGCATCCTCGACGCCCTCGACTTCGTCCGGCCCCGGCCCGCCACCATCCCCCACTACTCCACCGCCCTGCCCGACACCCTCCTGGCCGGAACCGAACTCACCGCCGACTACTGGTACGACAACTGCCGCAACCCCGTGAACTTCGCCCCCACCATCCACACCCTCCTCAACCAGGGCCACCACACCTACCTCGAGATCAGCACCCACCCCGTCCTCACCGCGGCCATCGAACAGACCGCCGAGGCCCACGGCGCCGACGTCCTCGCTCTGGGCACCCTGCGCCGCGGCGACGGCGGCCCCGAACGCCTCAACACCGCCCTCGCCGAAGCCTGGACCAACGGCCTGCCCGTGACGTGGCCGGCGCCCGCCCACCCGCGCCGGGTGGATCTGCCCACCTATCCCTTCCAGCGCAAGCGGTATTGGGTGGAGGCGCCGGCGGCCACGGCGGCGACCGCGCAGGACGCGGCGGAATCCGGGTTCTGGGAGGCGGTCGAGAACGACGACCTGACCACGCTGGCGGCAACGCTGGAGCTGGACGACGGTGCCGCGCTGAGCGCGGTGCTGCCCGCGCTGGCCACGTGGCGGCGGGGGCGGGTGGCGCGCTCGGCCGCCGATGCCTGGCGGTACAAGGTCGCCTGGCGGCCGGTGACCGAGCCGGCGTCGGTGCGCCTTGCCGGCACCTGGCTGCTGGTGGTACCGGAAGGCCACCCGGAGGCGGCCGAGCTGGCCGGCCGATCCGCCGGCCTGCTGGAGCGGCACGGCGCCCAGGTGGCGCGGCTCGACGTCGGGACCGCTCCCGGCCGGGCGGCGCTCGCCTCGGCGCTGGACGGATCCGCCGCCGAGGCGCCGGTCGGCGTGCTGTCCCTGCTGCCGTTGGACGAGACGCCGCTGCCGGGCCGGCCGGCCCTCGCCGCGGGCGTAGCGGGCACGCTGCTGCTGATCCAGGCGCTGGCCGACGCCCAGGTGTCGGCGCCGCTGTGGACCGTGACCCGGGGAGCGGTCGCCACCGACGACGCCGACCCGCCCGCCGCTCCCGTGCAGGCCCAGGTGTGGGCGCTGGGCAGGACCGCGGCGGTGGAGCACCCGGACCGGTGGGGCGGCCTGGTGGATCTTCCGGCCTCGCCCGACGAGCGCGCCCTCGCCCGACTGGCGGCCGTGCTGTCCGGCGCGGCCGACGAGGACCAACTCGCCGTCCGCGACGCTGGGCTGCTCGCCCGCCGACTCGTGCGGTCCCCGCTGGCCACGGTGCCGGTACGCCGGTCCTGGGCGCCGGACGGGACGGTCCTGGTGACCGGTGGCACCGGCGGCATGGGCGCGCACACGGCGCGGCGGCTCGCCGCCATGGGCGCCCACCACCTGCTGCTGACCGCGGACACCGACCTGGACGCGGCCGAGCGGGTGGCGCTGGAGGCCGAGTTCGCCGCGGCCGGGACCCGGGTGACGGTCGCGGTCTGCGACGTCGCCGACCGCGGGGCGCTCGCCGCGTTGCTCGCCTCGGTGCCCGAGGACGCCCCGCTGACCAGCGTCATCCACGCCGCCGGCGACCTCGACGCCGCCGCGCTGGCAGACCTCGATCCGGCTGGGTTGGAGCGCTCGCTGCGCACCAGGACCCTCGGCGCCGCCCATCTCGACGAGTTGCTGGCCGACACCGCGTTGGAGGGCTTCGTGCTGTTCTCCTCGGTGGCCGGCGTGTGGGGCGGCGCCGCCCAGGGCGGGTACGCGGCGGCGAACGCGTACGTGGACGCGCTCGCCGCGCACCGGCGGGCCCGCGGCCTGCGGGCCACCTCCGTCGCCTGGGGGCCGTGGGCCGATCCCGGCACCGGTCTGGACGACGAGGAGGCCGAGGCCGAGCGCCGCGCGCAGCTGCGCCGCCGGGGCCTGACCCCGCTGCCCTCCGAGGCGGCGGTCAGTGCACTGGTCGACGCGCTGGCCCGGGACGAGACCGCGCTGGTGCTCGCCGACGTGGATTGGGGGCGGTTCGCCACCGCCTTCACGGCCGTGCGCAGCAGCCCGCTGCTCGGTGAGCTGCCGGAGGCGGTCCGGGCGGCGACCGAGTCCGGGCCGGACGGGTCCGCCGCGGCGCCGGGCGCCGGGCCGGACCTGGTGCGGACGCTGACCGGGCTGTCCGCGGCCGACCAGGAGCGCATGCTGATCGACCTGGTGCGCACCGAGACGGCCGTAGTCCTCGGGCACAGCGACGGCGAGGCGGTGGACGCCCACCGGGCCCTGAGGGATCTCGGATTCGACTCGCTGGCAGCCGTTACCTTGCGTAATCGACTGGGCGTGGCGACAGGCCTCAAGCTGCCGACCACCCTCGTGTTCAACCACCCGACGCCGGCGGCCGTCGGGGCCTTCCTGCGCACCGAGCTGCTTCCCGAGCAGCCCGCGATATCGCTGGACGGCGAGCTCGACCGGTTGCAGGAGGTGCTGGCGGGCAGCCGCCTGGCCGACGACACGGCGGCGCGCGGTCTGGTCGCGGCCCGGCTGCGGCGGCTGCTGGAGTCGGTGACGGACGAGCCGGCCAACAGCGAGGCAAGCTCCCCGGTCGGGGACCGGCTCGAATCCGCCTCCGACGACGACATCTTCAGCTTCATCGACAACGAACTGGGGCGGTGAGGACCAGATGGCCACTGCGAGGTCGTCCGACGAGGACAGACTGCGCTCGTATCTCAAGCGCGTCGCGGTCGAGCTCGGCGAGGTCCGGCACCGTTCGAAGGCCGCCGAGGAGCGCGCGAGCGAGCCGATCGCGATCGTCGCGATGAGCTGCCGGATGCCCGCCGGGGTCCGCTCGCCCGAGGACCTGTGGGAGCTGGTGGCGGCGGGGAAGGACGCGATCGGCGAGTTCCCCGACGATCGGGGCTGGGACCTGGCGGATCTCTACGACCCGGACCCCGACCGACCCGGCACCTCGTACGTCCGCCTCGGCGGATTCATCCCGCGGGTCGGCGGCTTCGACGCGGCGTTCTTCGGCGTCTCCGACGCGGAGGCACTGGCCATGGACCCGCAGCAGCGGCTGCTGCTGGAGTGCACCTGGGAGGCGCTGGAGCGGGCCGGCGTCGACCCGACGGCGCTGCGCGGCAGCGCGACCGCGGTCTACGCCGGCTGCAGCGTGGACGACTACACGATGCTGCTCGCCGGTCCACCCGCGGACGTGGCGGCGCACCGGCTGACCGGCGGCGGCAACGCGCTCGCCGCCCGGATCTCCAGTGCCTTCGGGCTGACCGGTCCGGCCGTCACCGTCGACACGGCCTGCTCCTCCTCGCTGGTCGCGCTGCACCTGGCCGCGCAGGCGCTGCGCCGGGACGAGTGCTCGCTGGCGCTCGTCAGCGGCGTGTCGGTGATCTCCACGCCGCAGATCTTCGTGGACTTCAGCCGGCAGCGCGGCCTGGCGCCGGACGGCCGGGTCAAGGCGTTCGCCGAGGCGGCCGACGGGACGGCCTGGTGCGACGCGGTCGGCACGCTGGTGGTCGAGAGGCTGTCGGACGCCCAGCGCCTCGGTCACCAGGTGCTCGCGGTGGTGYGCGGCTCCGCGGTCAACCAGGACGGCGCGTCCAACGGCCTGACCGCCCCGAACGGACCGTCCCAGCGGCGGGTCATCCGCGCCGCGCTCAACAGCGGCCTACTCTCCCCCGCCGAGGTGGACGCCGTCGAGGCGCACGGCACCGGCACTCGCCTCGGCGACCCGATCGAGGCGGAGGCCCTGCTGCGGACGTACGGCCAGGGGCGGCCCGCGGACCGGCCGCTGTGGCTGGGCTCGGTGAAGTCCAACTTCGGCCACCCGGGCGCGGCGGCGGGCGTCATCGGCGCCATCAAGATGGTGCTGGCGATGCGGCACGGCCTGCTCCCGCCCACGTTGAACGTGGACCGCCCGACGCCGATGGTGGACTGGGCCACCGGCGAGGTGGAGCTGCTGACCGAGGCGCGGCCGTGGCCCGTCACGGGCCGCCCGCGGCGGGCGGGCGTCTCGGCGTTCGGGGTCAGCGGGACGAACGCGCACGTGATCCTCGAGGAGGCGCCGCGGGAGCCCGAGCCGGTGCCGGAGCCCTCGGGCGCGGGCGAGCGGACGCGGCCGGCCGTCGGCGCCGACGCGGGCGCCGGCGCCGCGCCGCTGCTCCTGTCGGCGGCGAGCCAGGAGGCGCTGCGCGACCAGGCGCGAGCGCTGTCCGCGCGCCTGTCGCCGCCCGCCGGCCTCCGGCGCGCGGACGTCGCGCACGCCCTGGTCACCACCCGCGCCGCGCTGCCCCACCGAGCGGCGGTGCTCGTCGGGGGTTCCGGCCTGGCCGGCCTCGACCTGGTGGCGCGCGGCGAGCGCGCGCCGGGTGTGATCACCTCGACGGCCCGCGACCACGGCAGGGTCGCGTTCGTGCCGCCCGAGGACGGCGACGAGCTGCTGACGGCGGCTGTCGACCTGCTCGGCTTCGACGCCGCGTTCGCCACCCGGCTGGCCGCCTGCGCCGCGGCCGTCGAGCGGCACGTCCCGTGGCAGGTCGAGGCCGTGCTGCGCGGCGAGCCGGGCGCGCCCCCGCTCACGTCGGCCGAGGTCCGGCGACCGGTACTGTTCGCCGTCGAGACCGCGCTCACGGGTGTGTGGCGAGACCGCGGCGTCCGGGTCGACGCGGTGGCCGGCCCGCGGGGCGGGATCGTGGCCGATCACCTTGCCGGTGCCCTCACGCTGGAGGACGCCGCGCGCTTCGCCGTCGCCGGGGACGCGTCTCACGGCGCCGGTCCCACGGTGGACGCCCTCCTGGCCGCCGGCTACCGGGCGTTCGTGGTGCTCGGCGCCGACCGGGACGCAGTGGGTCTGGCGGAGGCCGCCTCGCGGGCCGACGTGCTGGTGCTGGCCGCGCTGCCCCTCGGGGAGGGGCTCGCCGAGGCGTGGGTGAACGGGCTTCCCGTGGCGTGGCCCGCACCCGCCGAGCCGCGGTTCGTCGACCTGCCGACCTACCCCTTCCAGCACAAGGACTACTGGGTCCGGGCACCCGCGGCCACGGCGCCGGCCCCCGCCGGGGCCGAGGCCGACTTCTGGACGGCGGTCGAGGAACGGGACGCCACCACGCTCGCGGGGCTGCTCAGCGCGAGCGGACGCGGCGCGGTCGAGCCCGACGAGGTCGAGCCGGTGCTGCCCGCGCTGGCGGCGCTGCTCGAGGAGTCGCGCCAGGACGCCGCGGTGGCGCACTGGCGCTACCGGACCGAGTGGCGGGAGGTGGCGCCCCCCGCGCCCAGGGAGCTGTCCGGGCACTGGCTCGTGCTGGTTCCGGCGTCCCTGGCGGAGACCGAGCCGTGGAGCGGGGCCCTGGAGCGACGCGGGGCGACGGTGACCCGCCTGGCCGTGCCGGCGGGCGTCGAGCGGACGACGCTCGCCGAGGACCTCGCCGGGGCGATGGCCGCGCGCCCGCCGCGGGGCGTCGTGTCCGCGCTGCCGATGGACGAGACCCCGCACCCGGGACATCCCGCGATCGCCGCCGGGCTGACCGGCACGCTGCGGCTGGTGGGTGCCCTGGTCGACCTGGGCGTCGAGGCGCCGGTGTGGTCGCTGACCCGGGGCGCCGTGGCGGCCGCCCCGGGCGACGCCGTCGACCGCCCCGCGCAGGCCGGGGTGTGGGGGCTCGGGCTGGCGCTGGCGGAGGAACACCCGCGGCTCTGGGGCGGCACGGTCGACCTGCCCGCGGATGACGCGGCCGCCGATCTGCTGGCCGCGGTGCTCGCGGTCGGCGGCGGCGAGGACCGGATCGCCCTGCGTGGGTCGTCCGTGCTGGCCCGCCGGCTGGTCAGGGCTCCGCTCGACGGCCGACGGGGACGACGGGCGTGGCGGCCAGCGGGAACCGTGCTGGTGACTGACGGCACGCACGGCACCKGGCTGGTGGTCGCCCGGGAGCTGGCTCGGGCCGGCGCTCGGCATGTGTTGCTGACCACCGCGCGGGAACCCGACCCGGCCCAGAGCGCCGCGCGCGAAGCCGAGTTCGCGGCTCTGGGCGCGCGGGTGACGATCGCCCGGTGCGCGTTCGCCGACCGTGCCGAAGGCGCTCGGGTGCTGGCCTCGCTCCCGGCCGAAGAGCCGCTGACCTCGGTCTTCCACTGCGCCGAGGTCTTCGAGGAGAGCCCGCTGGAGGACATCGAGCTGCCCGCGCTGGAGCGCGTCCTGCGGGCCAAGACGGTCGCGGCCGAGACCCTGGACGAGTTGACCCGGGGCCTCGGCCTGTCCGCGTTCGTCCTGTTCTCCTCCATCGCCGGGAGCATCGGGGTCGGCGTCGGACTTGGCGGCTTCGCCGCCGCGAACGCGCACCTGGACGCGCTCGCCTCGCGGCGGCGGGCCGCTGGGGCGTCGGCCACCACCGTGGCCTGGGGAGTGTGGACCGAGGACTTCGCCGACCCGGCCCGGGCCGCGCTGGAACGGGCCCGGCACGAGCGGCTGCGCAGGCGAGGCATCCCGGCGATCGCGCCGGACCGCGCGCTGGCCGTGCTGCGCCAGGCGCTGAACGCCGACGACACCGCGCTGTTGGCCGCCGAGATCGCCTGGCCCGACTATCTGCGGGCGACGGCGGCCGGCCGGGGCCCGCTGTTCGCCGGGCTCCCGGAAGCCGTCGCGGGCGGGCGGATCGACCGGGACGCCGGCGGCGGGCAGGCATCGCCCGCCCGGCTTGCCGGTGACGAGGAGCTCGGCGGCACCCGCCCCACGGACGCCGGGAGCACAGCCGATACCGGGAGCACCGCACCGGTCCCGGGATCCGCCGGAACGACCCTCGCCGGGCTCTTCGAGGCGGCCGTCGCCACGGGCCGGGCGGGCGGGTTCACCGGCCTGCTGGCCACGGCCGCCGGTTTCCGCCCGGTCTTCGACGACGCGGCCCGGGCCCCGTCGCTCGATCCGGTGCCCCTGGCCCGCGGCGACGCGCACCCCGCGGTCTTCTGCCTGCCCACCATGCTGGCGACCTCGGGGCCCGAACAGTTCGCCCGGCTCGCGACCGGCCTCGGCGGCGGTCGGGAGGTCTCGGCGCTGACGTTGCCTGGTTTCCGGGCCGGCGAGGCACTGCCGGCGACCCGCGAGGTGCTGGCCGAGGCGCTGGCGGCCACGGTCCGGCGGTCCGCCGCCGGACGGCCGTACGCACTGCTCGGCTACTCGTCGGGCGGGTTGTTGGCGCTGGACCTCGCGGCCCTGCTGGCGGCCGAGGGCACCGGCCCGAGGGCGGTCGTCCTGCTCGACACCTTCCCGGTCGGCGGCGGGCGGCTCGACGAGTTCGGGCCCGCGCTGCTGACGGCGATGGCCCRCCGATCCGAGATCACCGGGCTCGACGACGCCCGGCTGAGCGCGATGGGCGGCTACCTGCGGCTGTTGGCGGGCTGGCGGGCGATACCACCCCCCGCCCCCACCCTCCTGGTACGCGCCGCGGGACACGACTGGGGCGGCCCCGGGCCGGACCGCGCCGAGCTGGCCGCGCTCTGCGCGACGCTGGACACGCCCGGCGACCACTTCACCCTGATCGAGGAGCACGCGGCCGACACGGCGCGTACGGTACTCGGCTGGCTCGCGGAGCTGCCGACGCCCGCCGCCGCCCGGGCCTGACACGAAAACGGGATCCGGCGGGGTCACAGACCCCGCCGGATCCCGTCGGTCACGCGGCTGCCGCGGTCGATCCGGATCCGGTCAGTAGCCCGGCCGTACCGCCGGACACTCGCTCAGGCGGTACGGCCGGGCCGGCGGCTCAGTCGAAGAAGCCGTGGATCCGCTCGATCTGGCCGTCCTTCAGCAGGACGAAGTCCCGGCCGCTGGCGACCGGCGAGCCTCCGTCCGGGCCCGCGGTCCAGTCGAACAGCGCCGTGTCGTGATGGAACTTGACGGCGCCAAGGACGAAGATCAGTTGCGGGGCCTGCTTCCGGAAGCTCCCGATGTACGCGTTGATCCCGTCCCGGCCCGCGACCTCGGCGGTCGGGTCGGTGTAGAGCGCGTCCTCGGTGAAGACCTCGGCGATGYCTACCGCGCGGGCCGCGTCGTCCGTCTCGTTGAAGACCTCGATGTACCTCTGCAGGATTTTGGTGACGGCGTCGCTCATGCTCGTCCTTTCGGAGTCAAGGTGAGCGCGCAGCACAGGCCGTATTCACATGGACCGCGTTCGCAACAATCGCGTTCACAACAATCGCTTGCGCGAAGATCGCTTTCACGGGGAATACACGACTAAGAAGTCGTCGCAGCAGACGCCGCCTATGCTACACGCTCCGGGTGTACCAGCGGTGACCGAACCAGGTCACCCGGCAGATGTCAGCGCCACCGGGATCTCCCGATAGCTACGCTGGGTGATAGCCCCGTTGGTCGGGGGGTTGGGCGTCAGCAGCTCCGGCTTGAAACGGCCGAGCAGCACGTTCAGACCCACCTCGCTGATCATCTTCGCGATCGGCGCGGCCACGCAGTAGTGGATGCCGAACCCGAAGCCCACGTTGCGCGGCCCGACCCGAGCCAGGTCCAGCTCGTGCGGGTTCTCGAAGGCCTCCGGGTCGCGGTTGGCGGCGGCGTTCAGCATGTAGATCTCGTCGCCCGGCTCGAGCGCGATGCCGCACACCTCGGCGGGCTCCAGAACCATTCGCTCCAGCAGGTGCACGGTGCCGTCGTAGCGCAGCAGTTCCTCCACCGACCGGTCGCCGTGCTCCGGATGGGCCACGTAGTAGGCGAGCTGGTCCGGGTTCTGCATCAGCGCGACCGCCGACAGGCCAAGCAGGGCCTGCGGGGCGGCCCAGCCTGCCAGGAAGACGTTGGCCACCGTGGTGATGACCTCGATCTCGTTGAGCCGGTCGCCTGCGTCCTCGACCCGGATCAGGTCGGTGACCAGGTCGTCCCTGGGGTTCACCCGGCGGTCGGCGATCATCTCCTGAGTGATCTCCATCACGCCGTCGCGCACCGCGTTGCGCTGTGCCACCGCGTCGGGGGTGAGGGTGAAGCCCGGGTCGAGGCCGCGGCCGCCGTCGCGGCCGTACCCGATGCAGCGGTCCGTGTACTCGGCGGGCACGCCGACCAGTGAGTTGACGGACCGCACGGCCAGCGGGCGGGTGAACTCGGCGGCCAGGTCGCACGGCCCGTCGCCGTGCCGCTCGCGGGCGGTGGTGAGCAGCTCGACGGCTATCGACTCGATCACCGGGCGCATCCGCTGCACCACCTTGGGGGTGAAGGCACGGTTGACCAGCGCCCGCAGCCTGGTGTGGTCCGGTGGGTCCATGAACATGAGGGCATCGCGCTCGCCCGCAGGGGTCGGGATCTTGGCGTCCTGCGCGCCCAGGCCGTCGCCGTGGCCGAAGCGCGGATCGCGAAGGATCTTGTTGACCTCCTTGTAGCTGACGACGGCGACGCCGGCGTCCGTCGGGTGCACCGGCCCCTGCGCCAGCAGCCTGGCGTACATCGGGTAGGGGTTGGCGAGGAACTCCGGGTCCAGCGGGTCGTAGGGCAGGACCTTCGGGGGACGGTTCTCGGCGGCCGGCGTCCCGGTCGCCATCAGGGCCTCGGACATGCGCGGATCTCCTCGCGGGATCAGGCCGCGAGCAGCTCGACCGGCAGGTCGAGCAGCACGGCGTGCTTGTTGTACGGGGTGCGGGCCACGGGGCCGGCCAGCCGGATCTCGGCCACCCGGTCGGCGAGCAGCTCGATCAGCGGGCGCAGCACCAGCCGGCCCGCCTCGCCACCCGCGCAGTCGTGGGTGCCAGAGCCGAAGGACAGGTGCGGATTGGGGTCCCGGCGGATGTCGAAGGCGTCGGGGCGGGTGAAGACCGCCTCGTCGCGGTTGGCGGAGGGCCACCAGAGGGTGACCTTGTCGCCGGCCCGGATGGTCTGCCCGTACAGGTCGATGTCGCGGGTGGCGGTGCGCCGGTTGTACGGGTTGGGCGGCGCCCAGCGGAGCATCTCCTCGATCGCGCCGGGCAGCAGCGAGCGGTCCTCGCGCAGCGCCCGCCACTCCGTGGGGTGCTCGGCCATCGCCAGCAGCCCACCGGCGAGGACGTTGCGGGTCTGCTCGTAGGCATGCATGAGCAGGACGAGGTAGTTGTGTTCGCGCTCGTAGTCGGTCAGCGGCGCCTCGCCGCTGTTCTCGGCGAGCCGGCCGTGCGCGAGCAGCGAGCCGAAGTCCCGGCCAGGGCTGCGTCGCTTGGCCGCCAGCAGGTCCTTGAAATACCCGCCCATGGCCTGCACGGTCGCGAGCGAGGCGGCGTCCGTCAGGCCGGTGCGGCGGTCGGCCAGGCCGACGACGGCGTGCACCCAGGCCGACAGCTGGTCCAGGTCCTGCGCGGGAGCGCCGAAGAGCCCCGCGACGGCGCGCAGCGCGAGCGGCTCGGCCAGCTCGGCGACGAGGTCGCCGCGACCACGGGCGAGCGGCACGCCGAGCAGCTCGGCGGCGTGACCGCGCAGTTCGTCCTCGCGCAGCAGCGCGGTATCGCCGGTCAGCGATGGGGTGATCATGTCCTTGAGTGCCTGGTGCCGCGGGTCGTCCATCATCGGCAGCAGCACGCCGGCGTGCACGCCCATCTCCATGTCCTCGAGGTGGGTGCCGCCGCCGCCTCGGCCGCCGCCGCCTTCGGCGGAGAAGGCCGGGTCGGCGCCCGCGGCGGCGATGTCGGCGTGGCGGCTGAGCACCCAGAAGCCCTCGCCGTCCACGCTGTTCACGCCCGGCGGGTGGTAGAGCAGCGGGGCCTCCCGGCGTAGCCGGGCGAACAGTTCGTAGGGCGGGCCGGCCGCGAAGTGGGCGTGGTCGGTCAGGTCGAAGGCGCCGAGGATGTCCGGCGGCCTGACCTCGGGCGGTGTCGTCACAGGGACTCCTGGGCGGCCAGCCAGGCGCGGCTGATCTTGGCGTAGTCGGGTGGGTTGGGCTCCTGTTCGGTGGCGAGCCGCCGGGTGAGGTCGGCGACGCGGAACCCGGCCGCGGTGGCGTACACGTCGGCCAGGTCCTGCTCCGCCGCGCCACCCGACCGGGCCGCGCGGCCAAGCACCGCGCAGATGCCGAACAGCTCGGTGGCGAGCTCGCCGACGAGGATCACCGGCTCCTGCCGCTCGCCGGGTTCGGCGGGATCGCCGTGGCGGTCCGCGAGCCGGCGGCAGGTGCGGTGCAGGTTCTGGAACAGGTCGGCGGCGGCCGACAGGTGGCGGCGGTTGGCCGCGGACAGGTCGGCACCCGAGAGGTCGGGCACCGAGAACGCGCCGGCGGCCCCCTCCTCACCGGGGTCGCCGTAGTGGGCCAGCACGAGCTGCCCGGCCCGCAGGTCGTTCACGTAGTCGACGTTGCCGACCGTGCGCAGGACGCGCGCGTCGCGGTGATACCGCTCCACGGGGTGCGCCGCCGCGCCCCGGCGGCGTTTGCTCTGCGCGGTCTCGATGCCCTCGCCGCCGAGCAGCGCGACGGTGCGGTCACTGGCCCGCCAGGCCAGCGCCGTGGCGAGGTTCTTGGTGACGTAGAGCTCGAAGGACCGGTCCTCGGGGCCGGGGTCCAGCGTCGTCCAGCGCACCGCGCTCTCCACGGCGAACTCGGCCGCCAGGACTCCCGCGACGATCCGCTGGACCTTGTCGTACTCGGCCAGGCCGCGGCCGTCGATCCGGCGCCGGGAAAGGAACTCGGCGCAGTACTCCAGGCAGTTGCGGATGACGGCCAGGGAGCCGGCCGCCCCCAGGGCTGTGCGGCCGTAGAGGCCCTGCAGGGCGATGGTCCGGGGCAGGCGTGCGGCGCCGTCGCCGAGGATCGCGTGCTCCCTGGGCACCCGCACGTCGTTCAGCCGGAACGAGGCCGACAACCCGTTGACGCCGATGAAGTCGTTCGGCGCGACGACCTCGAACCCAGGGGTGCCGGTGGTGAGGAAGAAGACGCCCGCCCGCGGCCCGTCGGGCTCCGTCACGGTCGCGGAGACGCCGAGCACGTCGGCGATGCCGGCGTTCGCGATGAACAGCTTCTCGCCGCGCAGCAGGTAGGAGGAGCCGTCCTCGGTGAGCGTCGCGGTCGCGGCGGGCAAGGTGTTGTTCTGGCCCGCGGGGTCGGTGTCACCGAATCCCGACACGCTGCCGGCCGCGATCTCGGCGCGCAGGAAGTCGTGCAGCGGGCCGGCCGGCACCGCCGGGAGCAGGGCGCTGGCCGCGATGCCGTTCTGCACGCAGAGCATCTGCCCGACGCCCATAGAGCGGCGGGCGGCCCGCACGACGACCCGGATGAGGTTGTAGGGCGACAGCCCGCGGCCGCCGAGTTCCGCCGGGGCCGTGAGCTGGAAGTAGCCGCGGTCGCGCAGCTCCTCCAGCAGCCCGTCCGGCCAGATGCGGGTGCGGTCGAGCTCGTCGCCGTCCACCCACCCGTCGACGAAGGGGCCGAACTGCGCGAGGAACTCGTCTCCCGCGGCGGTCTCCCGCGGCCCCGGCTCCGGGAACGCGGCGAACAGCTCCCAGGGGAGCCGTCCCGAGGCGAGCGCATCGATGAAACTGCGTGGTGGKGCCTCGCCGGCGGTAGGGCTGCGCATGCCGGCTCCCTTCCTCTCTGGTCAGGTCTGGTGGGGTCGGGTCCAGGTGGGGTCAGGTCCAGGTGGGGTTAGGTCAGGCGGACGCGGTCTCCTGAGCGGCGATCAGGTGGGTGAGCCGGCGTTCCAGGCGGTCGAGCCCAGCCGGTTCGACCCCGGAGGCGGCGACGTAGCCGTCGGGGCGCAGCAGCAGGAAGCCGGACGCGGTCCGGCGGAGGTGGTGCTCGTGGCACACCGCGCCGCCGTGTGCCAGGGCCAGTCGGCGTCCGCGGTGCGCCAGGGCGGAGTCGGCGCGGCCTACGGTCAGCAGGCGGAAGCCGGCCTCGGTGCCGGGAGCGGCGCGGGGCACCCAGTGCGGCAGGCGGGCGCCGGGCAGCGGCAGCCCGAAGCCGGCCGGCCGGAGCGCGGCGCGCAGCCGGCGCCCGGCGCGCGGCCAGCGCCCGGAGCCGCCGTCCTGCGCGAGCAGCAGGGCATCCGGGTAGCCGACCCGGTGGCCGGCGAGCAGCGGGACGAACCAGCGCCGCAGCACCCCGGTGGCGCCGAGCAGGTTCCAGGAGAGGTTCTGCGCTCGGGAGGCGATCGGGCCGAGGGTGAACATCTTGATCAGCCGGTGCGTGGTGCCGACGATCTGCCGGGCGGCCTGCAGGCGCTCCGGCTCGTAGGTGTCCAGGATCACGGGGGCGTACCGGCCGTTGATGACGCCGGCGAGCTTCCAGGCCAGGTTGTGCACGTCCTGCAGGCCGAGGTTGAGCCCCTGGCCGCCGACAGGGGTGTGGGTGTGGGCGGCGTCGCCGACCAGGAACACCGGCCCCCTGCGCATGACGGCGGCGATCCGCTCGGCGGTGGCGAAGGTGGCGAGGGTGTCCAGCTCGATGACACGCAGATCGCCGCCGGTGCGCTCGTCCAGGAAGGCCTGCACGGCCTCGGCGGTGAGGGGAAAGCCAGGAGGCAGCACGCCGGAGACCCGGACCCTGCCGCCGGGCATCGGGCCGACGATGGCGGAGCCGGCGGGGCCGAGGTGGTAGTGCATGACGCCGGGACGCAGGTCGCCGTCGATCCGCCCCTCGGCGAGCAGGAACTCCAGCGGCAGCTGGTTGCCGGGGAAGTCGATGCCGAGCTGTTCGCGCACCACGCTGTGCACGCCGTCCGCGCCGATGAGCCAGTCGGCGTGGACCAGCTCCGTGACGCCGCCGGGGCCCTCGGCCTTCGCGGTCACGCCGGTGGCGGTCGGTTCGACGGCGGTGACCCGCACACCGCGCTCCACCCGACCGCCCAACCGCTCCAGGGCACCTTCGAGCAGCTCCATCGTCTGTTCCTGGGGCAGCATCAACGGCTCGTGGGCCGCGCCCAGGACCACGGTGAGGAGGCGGTCGCGCAGGTGGTAGACGTTGCTGTGGATGCGCAGGCCGCGGCGCTGCGCCTCGTCCAGGACTCCGATGCTCCGTAGCACCTCGAGGCCGGAGGGCCACAGCTGCACGGCACGCGAGCCGACGGCGCGGTCCTTCCTGGCCTCCAGGACCCGCACGGAAACCCCGTTTTGCAGCAGTTCGCAGGCCGCGGCCAGGCCGCACGGCCCGGCGCCGACGACCACGACGTTGCCGTTGGCGCGGCCGGGTGGGGGCGAGGTGCTTTCGGTCATGCGAGGTGCTCCTTCGTCTCACCGGTCGCGGTGCCCACCGGGGCGGGGGCGGCCAGCCAGGGTCGGACCAGCCGGGCGGTGGCCTCGGCGTGCTGCTCGAGCAGGGAGAGGCGGTCACCGGGCGCCCGGACGACGCGGTGCGCGGCGGGCCACGACGGCCCGGCCGCGCCGCCCGCCGCGCGCACCAGCAGGGTGGGGGTGCGCACTGGCCCGGGCGCGGGCCCGGTGAGCAGCGGGGCATAGGCGCCCAGGGCGGTGAGCCAGGCTTCGTCCTCCGGCTGCCCGAGGGGTCCGCCGTCCGGGTGCGGTGCGCCGGGGGAATCCAGTTCGGCGGCGGTCACCGCCGCGGTGTCCAGCAGGACGAGGCCGGCGGCCGGGCTGCCGGCCGCCTCCAGCCGGGCCGCGACGGCGTGCGCGAGCAGCCCGCCGGCGGCGTGGCCGACGAGGACCGCCGCGCCTGGCTCGGCCTGTCGGCCCAGCGCCGCCGCGGCGGCCTCGGCCACCGCGTCCAGCGTCCGCGGCACCCGCTCGCCGGCGTGGAAGCCGGGCAGGGCGAAGGCGAAGACGTCGTGGCCGCCGTCGAAGTGCTCGGCGAACCGGGTGAACTGCTCGGGCGCGGCGCCGCCCAGCGGGCTCGGGAAGCAGAACAGCGCCGGCCGTCCTTCGGCGCCTCGCGCCAGCCGGACCACCCTCGGCAGGTCGTGCTCTTCGGGCGGCGCGCCGAAGGACGGGCGGTAGGCAGCCAGACCGGTCAGGAACCGGACGAACTCGGCGGTCCGGCCCGCTTCCCGGGCCCGCCGGAACAGCGGGGCGATCAGACCTGGGCCAACGGACGTTTCCGGCGCGGGCACCGGCTCGGGCGCGGGCGAGCCGGTCCCGGTGCCTGGTCCGGCGGCGGGGTCGGCCGCCGAGGCCGGGAACAGGTCGGCGCGCAGCCAGGCCGTCAGGGCGTCCGGGGTGCCGTGTTCCAGGATGACGCGAACGGTCAGCCGGGCCCCCGTGGCGGCGGCGAGCCGGTTGCGCAGCTCGACCGACGTGAGGGAGTCGAACCCGAGCTCGATGAACAGGCTCGTGGGGTCCACCGCGGTGGTGGCCTGGTGGCCCAGGACGGCGGCGATCTCGCGGGTGACGAGACCGAGCAGCGCCTCCCGCTGGCGGGCGGGGGTGAGTTCGGCCAGGCCGGCGAGGAACGTGTCCGGGGCGGCTGGGCCATCCGGCACGCCGGACGCGGTCGTCGGGCGGCGGGCCGCCGCGACCTCGGGGATCTCCGCGAGGAGCGCGCCGGGCGCGACCGCGCCGTGCGCGGCGAGATAGTCCGGCCAGCGCAGGTCGGCGACCAGGGCCGTGGTCTCACCACGGGCCAGCACGCCGTCCAGCGCGGCCAGCGCCGTCTCGGGGTCGAGCGGCGGGATGCCGCGCCGGGCCAGCCGAGCGGCGCGGTCGGCCTCTTCCCGCTCGGGGGCGTCGGCGTCGGACCACACCCCCCAGGCCACGGACGACGCGGGCAGCCCCTGGGCGGCGCGGTACGTCGCGAGCGCGTCCAGATAGGCGCCCGCGGCGCCGTATCCGCCGAGGCCGAGTGCGCTGCCGAGCGTTCCGGCGAGGGTGGAGAACAGAACGAACGCGGAAAGGCCGCGGTCGCGGGTGAGGCTGTGCAGCTGCCAGGCGGCGGCCGCCTTGGGCGCGAGCACCTGGCCGAGCTGCGCTGGCGTGACGTCCTCGAGCGCTCCCTCGCCGCGCGGGTCGGCGGTGTGGACGACGGTGGTCAGCGGGAGGTCCGCGGGCACGGCGGCGAGAGCGCGCAGAAGCGCCTCTCGGTCGGCCGGGTCGGCTTCGAGGATCGTCGACCCGACACCCAGCGCGGCGAGCTCGGCCGCCAGCACGGCGGCCCGGTCCGGGTCCGGGCGCCCGGCACTGGTCAGGACCAGATGCCGCGCGCCGGCGCGGGCCAGCCACCGGGCGACGTGCGTGCCGGTGGCCGTCAGGCCCTCGGTCACCAGCGCCGTGCCGCTCGTCGACCAACCCGGCCTGGACCTCCCCGGGTCGCCGCGGCCATCGGCGGGTGACCCCGCCCAGTCCGCCGCCGCGCGCACCAGCCGGCGGGCGAACGCCCCGGTGTCGCGCACGGCGAGCTCGCGCTCCCCGCCCTCGGCACGGCGAGCGGCCGCCAGCAGCAGGGCCAGCCGGCTGCCCGACCGCGCGTCCAGACACGCCGGAAGGTCGATCAGGCCGCCCCACAGCGCTGGGCTCTCCAGCGCCGCCGTCTGGCCCAGCCCCCAGATCTGCGCCTGAGCCGGGCTGCGCAGCGGGTCGCGCGGGCCGGTGGAGACCGCGCCGCGGGTGAGCGACCACAACCGGGCCTCGGTACCGAGGATGGCCAGCGCCCGCAGCAGCGTCACCGTGCCGGCCACCGCGGCGCCCGGCATGCCGTCAGCCGCGGGGTCGCGCGAATCCCCGGCCGTGGCCAGGAGCGACACCACGCCGGCGGCCTTCGCCGCGCCTGCTTCCTTGAGCCGGGTGGCGAGCCGCTGCGCGTCCGGATCGTGCGGGTCCACGTCGATCCGCGGAACGCGGGCGCCGTGGCGGATGAGCGCCGCCGCGACCGCGTCCACGTCCGCCGTGTCCGCCGGGCCAGCCGCCGCCGGGGCGACGAGCAGCCAGTCGCCCGCCACCATCCCGGCGTCGGGTTCGGGCAGCGGGCGCCAAGCGGTCCGGTAGTGCCAGGAGGCGAGCGTGGCGCGGATCCGTCGGTCGCGGCGCCACGCGGTCAGCGCGGGCAGCAGCTCGCGCAGCGCACCGGTCCCGGATTCGCCGCGGAGGCGGAGCGCCTGCGCCGCGCCGGATTCGTCCCCGTCGTCGACCGCGTCCCACAGCGCGGTGAGCGCGCTCCCGTCCGCCACCCGTGGGACGGCGGCGGACGAGGGCTCGAACCAGTAACGCCGCCGGCGGAAGGCGTAGGTGGGCAGGTCGACGCGGCGAGCGGCGGTGCCGGCGAAGGCCGGTCGCCAGTCGACGGGCAGGCCGTTGGTCCAGGCTTCGGCGAGGGCGGTGTTGAGGCGTTCGGGGCCGCCGTCGCCGCGGCGCAGGGTGTTGAGGGTGAGGATGGCCGCCGCGGCGGGGTGGGTTTCGGCCGTGTGCTCGATGGCGGCCGTGAGGACGGGGTGGGTGCCGATCTCGAGGTAGGTGTGGTGGCCCTGGTCGAGGAGGGTGTGGATGGTGGGGGCGAAGTTCACGGGGTTGCGGCAGTTGTCGTACCAGTAGTCGGCGGTGAGTTCGGTTCCGGCCAGGAGGGTGTCGGGGTGGGTGGTGGRGTACTGGGGGATGGCGGCGGGCCGGGGCTTCAGGAAGGCGAGCTCGCGCAGGAGCAGGTCGCGCAGGGGCTGGACGCGTGGGCTGTGGGAGGCGACGGTGTCGGGGATGACGCGGGCGCGGATGCCTCGGGCGGTGAGGGCGTCGACGAGGGCGTCGAGTGCTTCGAGGTCGCCGGCGACGGTGGTGGCGGCGGGAGAGTTGACGCCGGCGATCCACAGCTGGTCGGGATGCTGGTCGAGATGGTGGGTCAGGTCGTGGGCAGGCAGCTGGATGGAGGCGACGGCGCCGTGGCCGGCCAGGTGGTCGGCGAACAGGCGGGAGCGGGTGATGATGACGCGGGCGGCGTCGTCGAGGGTGAGGGCGCCGGAGATGTGAGCGGCGGCGGCTTCGCCCTGGGAGTGGCCGATGACGGCGTCGGGGTGAATGCCGTGGTGCTGCCAGAGGCGCGCCAGGGCGATGTTCAGGGCGAGGATGACGGGTTGCAGGACGTCGATGCGGGTGATGGGCGGGGCGTCGGGAGCGGCGCGCAGCACGGCCTCGACCTTCCAGGGCACGTACTGTTCGATCACCGCGGCACAGTCGCGCAGGTGTTGGGCGAAGACGGGGTTGGTGTCGAGCAGGCCCAGCGCCATGCCAGGCCATTGGGTGCCCTGGCCGGGGAACACGAACACGGTCTTGCCCCGCTCCCGGGCGACTCCGGTGACCGCGTTCGGCCCCGGCTCACCCCGCGCCACCGCGTCCAGGCCGGCGGTCAGCTCGGTCCGGTCCGCGCCGAGGACGACCGCGCGGTGAGCCAGGGCTGAGCGGGTGACCGCCAGCGACAGCCCGACGTCCGCGGGGGCCGGGGACGGGTCGCCGGCCAGGAAGGCCCGCAGGCGGGCGGCCTGAGCCCGCAGTGCCGGCCCGCCGGCCCCGGACAGGCTCAGCGGAAGCGAGACCGGCCGCGGCGGCGGCGACGCGGCTTCGGGCTCCGGATCGCGGACCGGGGTCGACTCGTCCAGCTCGTCCGGGGCTGCCGGGGCTGCCGGGGCCTGTTCCAGGATGACGTGGGCGTTGGTTCCGGTGATTCCGAAGGCGGACACCCCCGCCCGGCGCGGCCGGCCGGTGCTCGGCCAGGGCGTGCGGCGGGTCAGCGGGGCGAGCGGACCGCCGTCCCAGTCGATCCACGGCGACGGCGGATCGGCGTCGTGCAGGGTGGGCGGAAGTTCGCCGTGACGCAGGGCCGTCACCGTGTGGATGACGCCGGCGAGGCCGGCCGCGGCCAGAGTGTGGCCGAGCCGGGACTTCACCGTTCCGACGAGCAGCGCCCGGTCGCCCGGCCGACCCTGGCCGTACGCCGCCGCCAGCGCGGTGGCCTCGGCCAGATCGCCGGACACGGTGCTGTCGCCGTGCGCCTCGACCGCGTCCACCTCCGCGGCGGTCAGCCTGGCGTCGGCCAGGGCCTGTTCGACGACGAGCCGGCGCGCCCGGGCGGCCGACCCGTCGGGGCCGCCATCCTGGTTGACCGCCGAACCGCRCACCACGGCCAGCACGGGGTGCCCGTCGCGGCGGGCCTCGGACAGCAGCTGGATCGCGATGACACCCACGCCCTCCGCGAGCGCGGTTCCGTCGGCCCCGGYGGCGAACGGCCTGACCCGACCGTCCGGGCTCAGCACGCCGCGCCGCCCGAGGTCGGTGAAGGCGTCGGGCGTGGCCAGCACCGTCGCGCCGCCGACCAGCGCCAGGGAGCACTCCCGGCGGCGCAGCGCCCCGAGCGCCAGGTGCAGCGCCACCAGGGAGGTCGAGCAGGCGGTGTCCACGGTGACCGCCGGGCCCTCCAGTCCGAGAAAGTAGGACACCCGGCCGGACAGCACGCTGCCGGCGAGGCCGGTCAGCCGGTAGGGCTCGATCTCGCTGCTGGGATCGGCGACCACGAGGGCGTAGTCCTCGGTGACGCGGCCGGCGAAGACACCGGTGTCGGTGCCGCGTAGTGCTTTCGGGTCGATTCCGGCGCGTTCGAGCGCTTCCCAGGAGGTCTCGAGGAGCAGGCGTTGCTGTGGGTCCATCGCCAGTGCTTCGCGTGGCGAGATCCCGAAGAACTCCGCGTCGAACTCGGCCACGTCCGGCAGGAACCCGCCCGTGCGGACGGCGCGCGCGCCGGGCCGCCCGAGGGGGTCGATGAACGGATCGGGCACCGCCCAGCCCCGGTCGGCGGGGAAGTCGGTGATCGCGTCCGCGCCGGCCAGCAGGAAGTCCCACAGGTCCTCCGGCGACCGGACACCGCCCGGAAAGCGGCAGGCCATGCCGATGATCGCGATCGGCTCGGAGCGAGCCGCCTCGGCCTTCTCCAGGCGACCGCGCGCATCGTGCAGCTCGACCGTCGCGCGCTTGAGGTACTCCCTGAGCTTCTGCTCGTCTGACATCTGCTCCGTGATCTTTCTGGGGGATCCGGATACCGGGCTGGTTCGGGCCTGGCGGACGCGGCGCGACGGCCCGACCGCGCCGTGACCGCGAGGGCTCCTGCCGGTGGTTCAGGAATCGGCGCCTTCACGCGCCATGCGGATCAGGTCCTCGACATCCATGGCGTCGATGAGGTCCGGGTCGACGCCTTCCGGTTCCTCGTCCACCGCGGCCGCGGCCACCTCGAGCCCGGTCTCCTGCTCGGCCTCGTCGGGGAACAGCTCGGCGACCAGGCGCCCGGCGAGCTCGGCGGGCGTGGGGAAGTTGAAGACGAGGGTGGCCGGCAGCCGCAGGCCGGTGGCCTTGCCGAGCCGGTTGCGCAGCTCGACGGCGGTCAGCGAGTCCAGCCCCAGGTCCTTGAAACCCTTGTCGGCGGCGACGCCATCGGCGGATTCGTAGTCGAGGGCGGCGGCCACCTGGGTGCGCACCACGTCGAGAACCGCCTTCGCCCGCTCCGTCGCGGACAGCCCGACCAGCCGCTGCGCGAGGGACTGCTCCGGCTGCGCGGCGGCCGCGGCGCGGGCGCGCTGGGCCGGGCCACGAACCAGTCCTCGCAGCAGGTGGGGCAGCTCGGCGCCACGGGCGCGCAGGACGGAGGCGTCGTAGATGACGGGGGTCAGCGA
>NZ_MBLN01000127.1:0-1093 GCF_001854645.1 Pseudofrankia sp. EUN1h
GACGAGAAGAGGACGAAGGCCTTGAGGTCGAGGTGGGCGGTGGCCTGGTGCAGGTGCCAGGCGGCGTCGGCCTTGGGCCGCAGCACCGTGTCGAGCTGATCCGGGGTCAGTGCCTCGAAGGTCGCGTCGTCCAGGACGCCGGCGATGTGCACCACGGCGGTGACCGGTCGATGGTCGGGGACGGCGGCGAGCGCCGCGTCCAGGGCCGCGCGGTCGGCGGTGTCGCAGGCGGCGACGTCGACGTGGGCGCCGGCGGCGGTGAGTTCGGCGGTGAGCTCGGCGGCGCCGGGGGCGTGTGGGCCGCGGCGGCTGACCAGCAGCAGGCGACGGACCCCGTGGGCGGTGACCAGGTGCCGGACGAACTGCGCGCCCAGAGCGCCGGTCGCTCCCGTGACGAGCACGGTGCCCTCACCGAACCGGGCCGCACCCGCGCTCGCGGCCGCGCTCGGCGCCCCGGCCCTGGCCAGTCGCGGCACCAGCACCGCACCAGCCCGCACGGCCGCCTGCGGCTCCCCGGAGGCCAGTACGTCCGGCAACGCGGCCCAGGAGGAGGCGGCGCCGTCGACGTCGACCAGCACCAACCGGTCCGGGTGCTCGGTCTGGGCCGACCGCAGCAGACCCCAGACGGCCGCGTGCGGCAGGTCGGTGACGTCGTCGGTCGCGCCGACGGCGACCGCGCCCGACGTGGCGACCACCAGCCGCCCGTCCTGGAAACGCTCCTGAGCCAGCCACTCCTGAACCAGCGCCAGCACGTCGCGCGTCGCGGTGTGGACGGACCGCGCGACGTCGGCGTCGGACGAGCCCGCGAGCCGCAGCAGCAGTACGTCCGGCACATCCTCGACCGCGTCGAGCCCGCTCGCCGTCGTCGTCTCCACGCCCAGGCCGGCAGGCGGCAGGCCCAGCACCGTCCAGCGCTGGCCGGCGACGGCCACCGGCACGGGCGCGGCCGGCAGGCCACGCCACTCCATCCGGAACAACGCGTTCGCGGTCCCGCTGCTGGCGGTGTCGATGTGGTTTTTGGTGGCGGGGCGGGTGGTGAGGGTGTGGATGGTGGTGAGGGGGGTTCCGGTGGGGTCGGTGAGGTGGATGGTGG
>NZ_MBLN01000128.1:0-25825 GCF_001854645.1 Pseudofrankia sp. EUN1h
CGATGGCTAATTGTTTTTGACGATGTCATACCTGACTCTGTAAAGGCGTGGCTACCGAGGTTCGGCAGAGGCGACGTCATTGTGACGTCGACAGCATCGGCAGGATGGTCATACGCACAGACCAGGATTCTCGTTGAGAGGATGAACTCCGAGGAAGCTCTCAACCTTCTTGTCCGCCGACTCCGGCTCGATGGCACGGAAACAGAGAGACATCAGAACTCGCTTCTCTCGCTGGTCGAGACGCTCGACGCGTGGCCGCTGGCAATCGAGCTCGCGAGTGGTTACATAGTCTCCTGTGGGCTTCCGCCAGACCGTATAACCGAGTACCGTGATCTGATCAAAGATCGCGCGATGGATGACCATCTCTCAGTGCCTCAGGGGTATCCCCGCACCCTCGTATCTGCAATACGTACGAGCCTAGAGAGACTTAGGCAAGGCGCGAAGGTGAATCGAGTGGCTTCGGCCGTCGCCGTGGAAGTTCTCGGCTACATGAGTTTCTTCGGCGCCGTCGGAATTCCCTTGCACCTGGCGATGGCTTCTGCGTGTATATCTCCGTTGGAGGTTCCGCAAGATTTGATCGGACCGGCTGTCCTCGACGAATCCGACGGGTTGGTACGTGAAACCCTTCGAGAGCTCGTCAATATCTCGTTTGTGCACCGATCGGAGCCATTGCCGTCGGCCTTCAATTTTGACTCTCTGCAAAATGAGACGGTTTCATTGAATACCGTTTTGCAGACCGTCCTCCGCCGGGAGTTCGAGGCGACGATATCCCCAGACGCTCCGCTGACACGAGCTGCTTTTCACACGACGAGGTGGCTGGGGGCCGGAATGGACCACGACGAGTCCGAGTGGACGTGGCAGGTCGCACAGCACGCATCGGAGTTGGTCTCCAATATTCGCCGTCTGAACGTTCGTAACGGAGGGACGGCTGCTCTCTTAGGGAACCTCGCGGGCTTCTATTTCTCGACGGGCAGGAGCCACGACGCAGTCGATCTATTGGAACTTGAACTACGATGGCTCAATGAAATTGAGGGCCCGCGTGGACTGCTTACAACCCAGACCCGAATCACGCTTGCTACAGTTCACGCCGCCGAGCAGACGTCTGCCACGGCGGCCATCTTGTCGGAGCAGCTCGGTGGTGAGGTGTATGCGTACGTCGAGGGTCTAGTCTTAGAGAATTCGATGCTGGCTGCCGATCTTGCCGCGCAGGCCTACGCGCTTCTTAACATACAGCTGGAGCTTACTCCAAACGAGCCCGAGATCCGGTCCGTTCATGGGCTCTATGGCCGGCTCGTGGAAGGTCTGCCGACGACGCCGGTCGCTGAGATAGCACTCGCGATATCGGCGATTAACCGGCTGATACAGAGCGGTCGGCCGGCCGAGGCTGAAAAGTCGGYACGAGCGCTCTTGGTTAGGCCGGAGAGCTCGCGTGTCGCCCCTGTGATGGAAATACGGCGACTACTCATCGAGGCCCTCGCTGCGCAGCGAAAATGGGATGCGGCAATGGCGGAACTCGATGCTTTTTCCCGCCACGTAGTTCCCAACTCTCTCCATCATTTCTCGATCCGGATGTTGATTCACAACGCCGGTTTCACCGCGACGCTAAACTGGCTGTTCGCCGACGAGTCGGCCGCCCCATTCCTCGGCCGCCTCCTTGAAAAATGCGGATCCGACGAGGTTCTCAAACCTGCTGGACATGAACTTGTGCAGCTCGAATTCCTGCGCGCCGTGGAGCGCGCCACCCGTGCCGATTTTGCAGGCGCGATTGAGAAGCTGAAGCTGATTTCAGACAGATCTTTTGCCGATGAGGAAGAAACAGCCGTCAGGTGGGAGAGGGTATTTTTTGGTTTCGAGAAGAAGGTTCGAACGCTTCTCCTGAAGGACTATCACGACCGTGAGCAGGCCAGAATATCGGAGATCGTCGCAAAAATTCCGCGCAGATCACCGGTGTGGGAGCTCTTTGAAGATCCTAAATCCTACGGTTACTACCTTGAGAACTCAAGCGCGACCACTCTCTGGATTCAGCTGATCGCGAATTCAGATATACTTCGGGGCGATTCATCATCGTCGTCAATTTTTCCGATTGCCATCCTAGAGCCTCGTCAACCAGTGCTCGTCACGCTAGATCCTAAGCTCCAACCCGTTGAGCTCAAAGTCTATCGGCTCGCCTCAGCTGGCTTCCGACGGGTGCTTGGCGACGTCTCGGCTATCCCAGAGAGCACCGGAGTTTCGGCGTTCGTCGAAGGCGGGCGATTTTGTCTTCGCGACGAAGACGGCATGCTCCTAGCTATTGCAGATAACGTGCCGGATATGCGGTGGATCGAGCGTGCGCGTACGGCTGGACGAATCGCAGTGCTGTACGGTTTTGACTTCTTCCTGAATAGTCCGATGCGACGTGACGAAATATTTGGGCCCAAGCCGCGGTTTCGGGAAGTGATCGAGAAGAGCGGCGGCGTCACGCTGGCCTTTGGTCTTGCGGATTGGAGAAGTCCGCTGTAGAGGGCGTCGTCCGAGCCTGTCTTGGCGTATCGAGAACTCAAGGAAATCAGGTTCTGCTCCTGGCAGCGACGAACGAATATTCCTCTACTCCCGGTATCGGGTTGTGTGATCATCTCAAGAAATGGAGGTGCCGAAGAGCCGCGCCTAGGCCCGGCGGCGGGTAACAGTGGGTTGGGCGCTGGTCTCGGGGTCGCTCGATGTTGCTGCACGTGGAACGCTGCGGTTTCTGCGTCACTGTTGGGGTGATCTTTCGATGCTCTTGATGATCTCCGCGGTGCCGATTGTTCCGTCGATCGTGATGGGGGTTCTCGCTCGGATGGTGAGGAGGTCGTCGGGTAGGGCGGTGGTGCAGGGGATGCCGAGTTCGCGGGCGACGATGGCGGCGTGGGACAGCGGGCCGCCGCGGGTCGCGGCGATCCCGGCCGGGTTGCACAGCAAGGCGTCRAGTGCATTCGTGTCGAGGTTGTCGCAGAGGATGACGACCTGGTCGCTTCCCGGGCCGATCGCTGGTGAGGCCCCGGTGGTGAGGTGATGGGCGGGTCCTGTGCCGCGTCCTGGTGCTGCGGGGAGGCCCCGCCAGATTGTGCCGGCGCTATGCGTCAGCTTGGGCGCTTCGGGGATCGGGCTGGTGAGGGGACGGGCCTGGAGGATGTGGACGGCGCGGTCTGGAGTCACGGCCCATTCGATGTCGATGCTCGTGTGGTGGAGGACGGCCGCGACGATCGCTGCGGTCTCGACAAGCTGATCGCGTAGCGCTGCGATGAGGATCGGGCGGCGCTGGTCAGCGTCGGGTGGGTAGAGATGGAGCAGCCCGGCGTCGGAGGTTCGGATCTTGGTGCGCTGCCCGGGGCGGTTGTCGAGGCCTGGGAGGGTGATCCATTCGCCGGGTGGCTGGCTCAGTTCGGTCGCGGTGCCTGGCAGGATGATCTCTGTTTGAGCGCCGGCGGACGGGGTCTTGCTGTCGCTGTAGTGACATTCGCCGCGCTGGGTGCCGCTGACGACGGGGATCGCGAGGCCGTGGACGGCTTCGAGGGTCCATCGGCGGATGGTTCCCTGGTCGATTTCGGCGGCGAGGACGCCGCTGGCGTAGGGCCGGATAGCGCGCTGGACGAGTACTGCGACGCCCGGCGGTGTCGTGATGTTCCGGAGAGCGGCGTAGGCGCGGATGGCGGGCGTGGCCGCCGTTGCGCGGACGTCCCGGATGGCGTCGCGGAGCGCCTCAGAGCTGGCCGGGGAGAAGCGGGAGGCGTAGAGACCGGCGAACGACGCTTGCGCTCCGTCTTCCGCGGGTGCGCTGGATCGGGCGACGAGGCCGTGGAAAGTGTTTGTCGACGTCGCCCAGCGGAGAACCTCGGTGGCCGCCTCGGCGACCTGGCCGTCGGTGAGATCGGCGGACAGGACGAGTCCGTCCGGTACGGGCAGTCCGCGGCGGATCAGGGCGGCAAGCGCCGCTGCCTTCCCACCGTGCTGGGCGGGGTCAGACGCGTCCCGAAGGTTGATCGTCTTGGTGCGGGCCATGGTGGTCTTCTCCCAGCAGATCCTCAATGGTGATCCGGTCGGGGTTGGCGTTGGTGACCTCGCACCAGGCTCGAGCGGTGGCCAGGAGGCGTTCGCGGAGTTCTTTGCGGCGTTCTTCGCTGTCGGCGGCCCAGCCGAGCACCGCCGCCAGGGCGCGGACCTCGGTGAGCGTCGGGTCGTTGCCGGCCGCGGCGACGAGGGCCGCGGCCGTCCAGGCTTCGCGTCGGGCGGCGGCGGACGCGCGCCGGGCGAGAACGTCGGTTTCGGCTGTCGCCGTGGCGAGGATGTGGCCCGGTTCGGTGGGCAGTTGGAGTGCTGACAGGCAGGTGAGCGCGCTCTCCCGCGAGCCGAGTAGGTCGATGAGGAGTCGTTCCCATCGGTCTTCTGGGAGCAGCCAGTTGACGACGTGGGTCGCGTTGACGCGCAGGAATGCCGTGGTCGCCGTTGCCAGAGCTGCGGTGAGGCCGGCCAGGTCGTTTTCTCGTCTGGCGGCGTCGCACGCGTCGAGGACGAGGGCGACGGCCCGCCGGTCGGCCACTGTCCGGGAAATCAGGTCGGCGACGTAGTCCAGGTTGCGAAGGCGCGCGTGCCAGCGGCCGGTGATGGTGTGGTGGACCAGTTCGGGGATGTCGACGATCCCGGACCGGCGCAGCCGGCCATAGGATTCCGGGTCGTTCATGAGGATCAGCGGCCATCGAGTCAGGGATCGGGTGTAGAGATCCCATTCGAACGGGGTGGCTTGAGGGCGGGTGCGTTCGTAGTCGCAGGTCAGCATCCCGTTCCAGACGGGCTCCATGCTTACCTCTCTGGGGTCATGGCTGGGCGGCGGGGCGTGTCAACGGCCATGCCTGGTGGTCCACGGGTGGTGTCGCGACGGGAATGTCGCGTCCGACATGGGAGGCTCGTGGCGTTCGAGCACGGGCTGTCGGCGGCGTTCGGGACGGGCGGGAGAACAGCGGTGATCAAGGAGGCGACGGCGACGGTTTTCGTCTTCCGGCGGTCGGAGGACGAGGTCTGGCGGGTCGCGATGGTGTGGCATCGGCGCTTCGCCGGCTGGATTCCGCCCGGTGGGCACGTGGAGCCGGCCGAGAGCGCGGCGGAGGCCGCCGTGCGCGAGGTTGCCGAGGAGGTGGGTTGCCGGGTGTGGCTGCTCGGCGGTCCGACGACGCCGCTGCCTGACGGGTTTCCGCATGAGCCTGTTGTCGCGCCGTGGTGGATCGTGGAGATGGCGGCGAGTCCGGACAACCACACAGTCGAGCGGCACGTTCATGTCGACCACGTGTTCGTGGGCCTGTTCGCTGGTGAGGTTGCGCCGCCAGAGACCCGGGTGCGGTGGTTCAGCGCGGGGGAGTTGGCTGAGGGGGCGGACGTGGCTGAGGATTCGCGCTTGCAGGCCAAGGAGTTGTTCGCCGGGATCGACGAGATAGCGGCGCGGGCCGCGGCGGGTGGTTCGGTCTAGAACAGGGTCGGCTGGGCGGGGGCATTCGCTGGCTCTTGTCTTGCCGATTTGGGCGGAATGCCGGCGACCTGGTCGAGGTCGCGCAGGCTGCACCAGCGGCCGGCAGCGGCGCCGTCAGCGAGAACGCGTGCGAACACCTGCACCGTGAGTTCGACGTCCGGCAGGGCGCGGTGCCGGTCGGCGGGGAGCGGGATGCGGAGATGGTGGAGCACCGCGTTCAGGCTGTGGGAAGGAAGATCGGGGTAGGCGGCGCGCGCGAGCCGGACGGTGCACAGCAGCGAGGTGGCCGCGAGCGTCGGGCAGTGCTCGCGCTGGCCGGCGATGAGCCCGGCTTCGGTGGGGGCATGATGGGCAACCAGCCGATAGGGCGGTGCGGTCAGCCGAGCGTCGAGGGACGCCATGACCAGCGCGGCTGGCCGCTGGGCGCGAAGTACCGTGGCGTTCAGGCCGGTCTGGGCGATGTCGAACGGGGTAACTGGAACGTCGTCGGGCGGCCGGATCAGGGAGCTGAACCGTCCCGACTCGGCCCACTGCCCGCCACGGAACGACCCGGCGACGGCCGCGACTTCGACGGGTTCTGCGGGGCGGCCTTTCGGGGTGAGTGCCTCGAAGTCGATGACCACGAAGGTGTGGTCCCGGAAATCCGGGTCCTCCAGGATCACCATGCCTGGACCTCGTTCCTGATCAAGGCCGCGATCTGGTCGACCCGCTGGTCGTCCTCTGGTGTCAGGACGGCCAGCAGCGTGTCGATGTCTCGCTCGGCTCGCGGACAGGGCGCGGGATGGAGCTCTTGGCAGGCGGGGTGCAGGTGGGCGGCGCGGAGCCCGAACGTACCGACGCTGTTGACGATGCCGACGTCGGCGAGGCGGCGGCACAGTCCGCGTGGGTCGGGCAGCAAGATTCGCCACAGGGCACAGTAGCCGTTCGGCTGTTCATCGGCCGTGGCCGGGATGTGGGCCAGACCGGGCAGGTCGCCGACCAGCTCGACCAGGTGTCTGGCGACCTGCTGGCGATGGGTGAGCGTGTCGTCGAGGCGGGCGAGGCTGCAGCGGGCGAGGGCGGCGAGGGGCTCCGCGAGCCGGTAGTTGGTGCCGAGGCGGGACAGCGCGGGCTGGCCCGGCGCCGGCGTCTGCCAGTGGGTGCGGAAGGCGGCGGCGCGGGCGGCGAGGTCCGGGTTGTCGGTGACGAGGTAGCCGCCTTCACCGCAGGACACGAGCTTGCCGTCCTTGAGGGAGAAGCAGCCGACCGTGCCGACGGTGCCGAGCAGGCGTCCTCGGTAACGGCTGCCGTGTGCCTGGCAGGCGTCTTCGATGACGTCCAGGCCGGCGCGGACAGCCAGATCGGTGAGCGCGTCGAGGTCTCCGCAGCGGCCGGCGAGATGGACCGGGACGACAGCCCGCGTCCTGGCCGTGATCTTCGGGGCGGCGTCGGCCAGGTCGAGCAGTCCGCCGTCGGGGCCGGCGTCGACGAACACCGGCCGCGCGCCTGCCTGGACGACCGCGGCCACGGTCATGATCACAGTGGCTGCGGGAAGGAGGACCTCGTCGCCGGGGCCGATGCCGCAGGCGACGAGCGCGGTGTGCAGCGCCGCCGTTCCGGACGAGACCGTGATCGCGTGAGCGACGTTGTGGGCGGTGGCCAGCTCGGCTTCGAGTAACGCCGCTTGCTCGCGGCTGGTCGGATCCGGCATGGAGGCGACGACCTGCGCCAGCAAGGCCATGGGCGACAGCGTCTCGCGGGCCACGTTCACGGCTGGCTCCCGATCGGCGTCAGGAACCGGTCGAAATCCAGGAGCGGCCACATGTTCACGCAGTCGACCGAGAACAGCGGGCAGTCGTTGCAGTCGTCGGTGCCCGCGAAGACCTCGGTGGCGTTGGCGCCGCGGATGGTGCGATGCCGAATGGTGGGGGTGGCCGCGATGCGCAGGGACGACGGGCAGTCCCAGACCGACCCGTCAGGCTCGACGAAGAAGAGGGACGACCCGCCAAAGCAGCCATAGGCGACGCCGACCGGCTCGCGGACCGACGAGGCGACCTGCTCGGGATATGCAGCGGTGGGCATTCTCAGCGGCAGCCCGGCCTCGGCGAGCGCCGCGAACTGTCCCCGGAGGTCGGGGAGGTCCGCGACGGTGAGGGACAGCTGGTGATGGAGCTGGTGGCTTTGGTCGAGCGCTATGGGCTGCGGGACGAAGTAGTCACAGCTGAGGTCCGCGGCCAGCCGCGCGGTCTCGGCCATGGCAGTGACGTTCTGCCGGGTGACGACCATGTACACGCCGACGCGGGGCGAGGCGCCGGCGGCGCGTGCGGCGACGAGGGACCTGATTCCGGTGACCACCTGCCGCCAGCCGTCCTTGCCGTTGCGCGACGGACGCCAGGCGTCGTGATGAGCGGGATCTGCGGAGTCCACGGAGACCGATACGGCATCCACGTCGAGATCGAGCAACGTGGAGACGATGTCCGGCCGGTTCAGCGGAAGGCCGTTGGTGCACACGACCACCTGCACGTCGGCGCGCTTGAGGGTCTCGATCACTTGGAAGACGGGCGGCCAGACGAGTGGCTCGCCGCCGGCGAGGAACACCCGTCTCACCGCGGACCCGGCCACCGTTCGGGCGAACGCGAGGACCTCGGCGGCGGTGAGGTCGGTGCGGGACAGGTGCGAGAGCGTGCCCGGACCGGTGACGGGCGTCTGCCTGTGCTCCTCGATGGTGCCGAAGTAGCAGTACCGGCACGACAGCGGACACGGGCTGCGCAGTGCCCAGAGCAGCGTCACCGCCGCCGCGCCGCGCGGCGTCACCGTGGCCACCTGGACACGCCGGCTGCCTGTCGGCAGACCGCGACGATCGAGTCGGCGCAGGCATTGGCGTCGAGACGGCGGCGGTCGAGCACCTCGAACCGGTGAGGCAGCGCGGCGGCGAATCGGCCGTAGAGCCGGGTGACGCGCTCCATGAGACCGATCTCGCCGGGGAGAGCCGGCCGGCCCAGCCGTTCCTCGAAGCGCCGCCGGCAGCTGGCCGGATCGTCGAGGACCAGGATCGTCCGGCCAGGCAGCGGTCGCCACCGCGCCATCAGGTCAAGAAGCCCCTGAGCCTCGGTGAACGTCTCGTCGTCGCTCGCGGCGTCGCCTCCGAGGACAGCCGCCTGGTACACGGCGACGCTGTGCGGGCCGCGGTCCTCCAGGACGACCTGGCCCGCGCGGACGGTGGTGGTCTCGTACCGGTGGACCTGGAGGGCGGCCAGCAGCAGCGTCTCGGTTTGCGGACAGCCGGTACGCAGGAACGGGTCGCCCCCGGCAAGCAGGGCGTCGATGATCCGGCCCGGAAGCAGACCGGGATGGCTGTCGGAGAGCTCGACGAGCGGAACACACCGGTCACCGAGCTCCGTGGCGGCGCGGCGAGCCAGGTAGCTCTTCCCCACGCCATTGACCCCTTCGAGGGTTATCCAGGGCAAGGCGCCTGTCATCGGGCACTTCCTGTCATCGTGGCGGGTACCCAGGGGCCGGTCGTGGCGCCGACGGCCAGGACGTCTCTGGCCGCRGGCCCGAGGTGCAACAGGAGATCCAGGGCAGACAGCCCGCTGGTGAAGCCGGGGCGTCCCTGGTCGTAGGGCGGGTGGCTGTAACCGGCTATTTCAACGTTCACACCCGCGGTGGCGAGGCGGTCGGCGTCGAGGTAGCCGGTCGCCCCGGTACCGACCCGTAACGCCTGGGCGCCGGTGATCCGGCACAGGTCGATCAACATGTCGGTCCGGCGCCCAGTGGGGAGCAAGTCGCTGGACCGCAGGATCTCGACGCGCAGGCCGAATCCGTCCAGCAGAAGCCGTAGGAGAGCCTCGTTCAACGCGGCGAGCCGCTGCCAGGGATAGTCGTAGATAGCGGCCAGGCGCGGTTCCCAGCTCGGCCAGAACCGGGTTCGTCGGTACGCCTCGCGCAGGATGCTCCAGTGGCGCTGGCGCCATTCATCGCCGTTGATGCGGACGTCGGTGATGGGCTGGTGATGCGGACGGCGGACAGGGACGGTGACCAGACGGGGGTGGCCGTCGTGGCCGGCGATGTAGTTGCGCTGCTGCCAGCTTCCGGAGCTGAACTGGACGTGGTCGAGGAAGAGGAATCGGTCGACGTCCAGAAGGCGGGAGAAGTAGCCCGGCCACGGCAGGTAGCCGGGCTGGTGCGCGACAAGTACGTGGCCGCCCACGCGGGTCGCTTCGCTCATCAGAACGCCATCCGGTAGACGGCGAACCGCTCGGCGGCCTGGGTGCCTAGCTCGGCGCCGGCGGCGCAGTCCTGCGCCTGGATCTTCTCGACGCTGCGCGGGTGCGGATTCGCTCGCAGCTGGCTGCCGTAGCAGCTGAGCGCCTTGGCCTTGGTTTCGACCATGGGTGTGATGTCGACGATCGCCGGCCGTGGCATCGGCCCGGCCAACCACGCCCGATCCTCCGGGCCGTCGTAGCCGAGAACCATGCGAGGCAGCGGCCGGCCGTCCCGGAAGCCCGGGCGGACCGCCGCCAGGCCGGCCAAGTGCACGGCGCGATGGTCCTGGTGGTGGCCGCCGGYGGGCAGGAACAGCGCGGCCGGGCKGGACGCGCCGAGGGACACCTGCTCGCCCGACTCGATGAGCGCCACCAGATCGGGGAAGAACGCCTCCGGGCTTGCCGCGCGTTCGTCGTCTAACCAGGCGACCCGCCGTTGTCCCACTCCGAGGACGTCGCAGGCTTCGTGGAATTCATCCAGGCGGGTGCGCACCTCGGAGTGGCCGCCGTACATAGGAGCGGTCGTGCACGTCACGGCGAGCACGTCGACGTGAATGCCACAGGCCGTCATGGCGGCGATCGTGCCGGCCATGCCGACGGTCTCGTCATCAGGATGCGTGCCCACGACGAGCGCACGTTCGCCGGAATGGAGCCCAAACATGGGACCCTCCTCTTGTCCGTGGAAGGGAATGGACGGGGCCGTACGGACAGGTCCGTAGGCGGTGCCGGAAACCGGGCGGCGGGGTACGTCGGACAGATCAGCGGGAGACTGTCGCGGCGAGGAAGATCTCGGCCGCCTTTTCGGATGTGTGCGGGTCGATCCGGGCGGGCGCTGCCTGGCTGGCGGCGTGGTAGTCGTCGTGACTGGCGAGCAGGTCGTCCAACGCCTGCCAGATCGCCGGGAAGCCAGCCTCCAGGGGCACGGCGCGCCCTGCCGGGCCGGCGAGAGAGGGCACATAGCCGTGATCGAAGGCGATCACGGGAGTTCCAGCGGACAGCGCCTCGGCGGCCGTGTGGCTGAACGTCTCCGGTTCGAGCGACGAGATGACGGTGGCGGCCGCGCCCGCGAAGAACGGCGGGACGTCCCGCCAGGACAGCGCCGGCCGGATCTGGATCAGCTCGGGGCGCCGCGCGGCCTGCTCGCGGCACGCGGCGAGTGCGGCTGACTGCTCGCCCTGCTCGAATTCGAAATCGGCCTCGGCGAGAACCACCTGAACCTGGCGGCGCCAAGCCGTCGGCATCGCCGCGAGGAGTCGTGCCTGGCCCTTGACCGGAACGGCTCGTGACACCAGCCGCAGCGGACCCGACCGGCGAAGCTGTTCCCGCTGGTCATAGTCCGGAGGCCGAGGACGGACGAGAACCGCGTTCGGGACCACCGTCCAGGCGCTGGTGTCCCAGCCGTCCTGCGCCGCGGCCGTGACGAGGTACGGGCTGGCCGGCAGCACCGCGTCGGCGGCGGCCAGCGCCGCCGACCACGTCTCGGTGGAACTCGCCCGGATCCTGTTGTGCACCATCAACGCCGTCCGCACGCCAGGAGGCGCCGGGTTCAGGTAGCCCAAGCCCCAGACCGGTGCGCCCCAGCACACGACATCGGCACGCAGTCGCCGCAGCACTTCAGACATCTCGGACACGACCGGTCGTGGGTCGGCGAGCGCGGCGAGGACGTCGTCGTTCCGCGCCGGCCGGGGCAGCCGCACCGACGTCAGCCGGACGAGGCCCGACTCGACGGCGTCGGTGGGCTCTGCCGGCCCCGCGGCGATGATCGCGACCGTGTGGCCAAGGCCGCGCAGCCCGGCGGCCAGCGCCGCGATGCTCCGTTCGATGCCCGACGGATGGTCCGGCCGGTAGGTCAGCAGGCAGAACACGACGACCGTCATGACCGCTCCCAGGGAAAGACCACCCACCGCGAGGTTCGCCGGCCGACGTACGTAGGTTCCTGCTCGCCGGCACGGTCGCCAGCAACCTCCCGGCAGGCCGGCCAGTTGGCCAGGTTCAGCAGGCACACGGCGGTGCGGACCGACGCGGCGCCGCCGAGAACGACCTGCTCCCGCGCGGCGACGAGAGTGTCACCGCTACCGGCGATGTCGTCGACGACGAGCGCGTTGCCGCCAGCCAGGTGGCCAAGGGACATGGAATTCCTGAGCACCGGCAGGTCGATCTTCGCGGCGTTCACCGCGTCCGACTCGGTGTGCGCGATCTCCAGCGCCCGCACGTCCCGAAGGCCCAGGAGATGAGCGAGCAGCACCGCGGGCACCAGCCCGCCGCGCGCGATGCCAATGATCACGTCGGGAATCCCGTCGGCTGCCACAGCGTCGGCCAGCGTCGCCGCGATCCCGGCGACCTCGGTCCAGGTCAGACGGTCAACGTCCACGGGTGTCCTCCCACAGGAGCACATGCAGTCGGGTGGACAGATTCCAGCCACGGATCAGCGCCGCATCGGCGAGCTCCCGCAGCGCGGTGATGAGCTGGGCGCTGCTCGTGGCTTCTGGCATGACCCACACCGGAGCGAGCGCGAACCGGTCGACCACGGCGGCCACCTCGTCGAGGTCGTCCGGCCCGGTGACGACGAACTTGAACGCGGCCTTCCCGCTGGCCGCGAACGCGTGCAACGCGGCCGGATCGAGCCGGCGAGCGGTCCGCCCACCCGCGTGGGCGAGTTTCGGGGACACCATGAACGCGCTGATCGCGCCGGCCAACTCGGCGGTCGGGGCGATCGTCCCGTTCGTCTCCACCTCGACCCGCCGACCAGCGCTCGTCAGCGCCTCGGCCAGCGGTACTAGCGCCTGTTGCTGCAGCAGCGGTTCTCCGCCCGTGATGACCACCAGGGGTGCCGGTTGACCAAGCACCCAGTCCGCGATCTCCGCAACGGGCAGCCGTCGGGTTTCGGTACGTGGGTCGAAACGTGTCCAGTCCCAGCTGAAGCGGCTGTCGCACCAGCGGCAGGACAGGTTGCACTGGGCGAGCCGTACGAACAGCGCGAGCTGACCGGCGTGCGGTCCCYCCCCCTGGAAGGTCGGCCCGAACATCTCGACGATCTGCAGCGTCCGGGTCGTCTCCGCGTCGGCGGCCAGCAGCGACACCGAGGCGGTCATCGCGGGTCCGCTTCCCAGATCGCCCAGCTCGTGGGCGTCTCGCTGACCCGGACCGCGACAACCTGGCCCGGGATCAACGGCTCCAGGTGAACGTGGCACCACCTGGCCAGGTGGGCGGCCAGGTTCTCGGCGGTCGGCGGCGCGGCCAGGACTTCGTTGAGGTGTCGGTGGTCGAATTCGTCGTCGAGGTAGGCCCGCAACGGTGCCAGGTCACCGAAGTCGGTGACGAATCCCGGATCGGTCAGCATGTCGGCCGCCACCACGATCTCCACCGTGTAGGTGTGACCGTGTAACCGAGCGCACTTGTGCCCGTCCAGCAGGCCGGGCAGCTGGTGGGAGGCGTCGAAGCTGAAACGTTTCCCGACCCGAAAGTGGCCGGCCGGCGGGGTCACCTCGGGTCTTGTGGCGGTTTCCGTCTGTGGGCGCGGATCGTGTCTGTCGCCCGTCGTGGGAGTGCGCACCGTGCACCTCCAGTGAAGAGCCGCAGCGGGCCGCCTGCACGGCCCGCGTCTGCCCGATCACGATCGCTCGCGGTCCGGCGTCGCGGCCATCCACTCGGACGGGGAACTGCGGCGCGGAAAGATCCCTCTCAGACCGGGAACATTGCCCACGGGTAGTGAGTGAGTCGCCGCGATCCGCGATGCTGGGAGAAGCTAGGGGGCACTGGAAGACGGGATGCCGCCCATGTCGCATAGCCAGCGCCAGGAGCGCGCGGAGCTGTCCGCCCGGATGCGGGCGGACGGGAGGACATGGCACGAGATCGCGGAGGTGTTCCGCTCTCGCTACCGCATCAACGCCAGGGTGGCGATGCGGCTGGCCCGCGGCTGGAGCCAACGGGAAGTCGCGGACCGCTGGACCGCGTGCTGGCCCGACGACCMGAAAACGCTGAAACACATCTCCTACTGGGAGACGTGGCCAGCCACCACAGGCCACGAACCGAKCCTCGGCGTCCTCGCCAACCTGGCCCGCCTCTACCAGTGCGCCGTCGGCGATTTGCTCGCCGACCTGGGCGATTTCCGGCCGGCCGTCGACGTGTCGATCAGCGGGACGCCGGTCGACGTAGAGTCCGAACTAGCCGGGCTGATGTGGTCGTCCCACACGCTCGCGTACACGGACCTCACCGAACTCGCGCAGGCGGTGACCATGTGGGGAGAGCGGCTAAGCGCGGACGTCGACCGCCGGGCGCTGCTGTTCCAGCTCAGCGGTGCGTTCGCGCTCGCCGCGGCGGCGCCGGTGTTCGAACGCATCACCGACGACCAGCAGCGGCTCGCGCGGGTGCTCGACGACCCGGGCCGGCTCGACGCGGCCACCCTTGACCGGGCGGAGGCCGTCATCGCGGACTGCCGGCGGCATGGCGACGTACTCGGGCCGGCGGTCGCTCTCCAGTGCGTCATGGCCGAGCGCGACATGCTCGCCACGATCTTGCGCGGCCTGCCTGCGGCCGCGCAGGCTCGCCGGGCACGGTCCGCCTACGCGGAGCTGACCCAGCTGGCCGGGTGGCTGACGTTCAACCTCGGTGACTACCGCACGGCGAGCCACTACTACGACGAGGCCAGGGCCGTCGCGCACGCGGCCCAGGACACCGACCTGGTCACCTACGTCCTGTGCACGATGAGCCACCTCGCGACCTGGACCGGTCAGCCTCGTGTCGGTATCGACCACGCCGTCGCCGCGCAGACCTGGGCTCGACGCACCAGCAACCCCCGGGCGGTGGCGTACGCCGCCGATGTCGCCGCTCGGGCCTATGCCCAGGACGACGACCAGCACAGCGGCTGCGACGAGGCGCTCGCCCTGGAGCACGCCGCTACCGCGATGATCGGCGACGACGATCCGGCCGCCGATCGCTGGTACTTCTTCGACGAGTCGTTCCGCCTGGGCACCGAGGCCGAGGCGAGCCTCCTGCTCGGCCGGCCCGCCGCCGCCCTCGACGCCGCCAGCCGCTCGCTGCCCCTCATCGACCCGGCCAACCTGCACAACCGGGTCATGACCCAGACGATGCAGGCCGAGGCAGTCATCCGCCACGGCGACGGCCCCGCAGCCTGCCCGCACATCGCCGAGATCGCGAAGGCGACCGTGGCCCACAGCAGCGGGCGCATCAACGACCGCATCGTCCACCTGCGCCGGGCCCTCGAGCCCTGGAAGCGCACCGCGGCCGTCCGGGACCTCGACGAACAGCTCCGCCTCTACCGTCGCCCTGCCAGGCTGCCCAGCGAGATCACGAACAGGTCGTAGGCGTCGAAGTAGTCGCCCGAGCTGCCCGGAACCTGCCCGGCCAGCTCCCAGCCCCAGCTTCGGTAGATCGCGTGCGACCGGTCGGCCGTCGGATTCACCGCCAATGTCGCCCGTTCCTCCGGGCGCCCGGTCAGCAGCAGGTCGTGCAGCTGGCGGCCCACGCCGCTGCCCTGAAACGCGCGGCGCACCTCGATCTCCGCGAGCACGAACGTCCGCGATCCGGTCTCGACCGCGAACCCGGCGGCGGGCTCGGGACGTAGCCCCGCCCACCAGTGCGTGTCACCGGCCGGCAGTGGATAGCCGAACACGAAACCGACCAGCCCGGCGTCGCCGACCGACGCGAACGCGACCTCGAAGCCCGGGCGTCGCACTGCCCGCGCGAGCCGGTCCGCGAACGCGGTCACTTTCCGATCGCCGACCTCCGCGCCATAGGCATCGGCGTACACAGCGAGAAGATCATCGATGCGGGCCTGGGCCGTCTCGGGTCCAGAACGCTGGAGCTCCGCAACCGTGGACATGTCACCAACCCCAGACCCGGCAACGCCGTCGACAGGACCCATGTCCTCCTATCCGACAACTCGCTGAGCGTCGCGTCCACCGTTCAGGCTGACGGCATCGGTTCGGCACCTGGTCGGATCCGTGGCGGTAAGGCCTCGGCGACGATGCGGGCCACGATCTCCACCTGGGACTCGGCCGGGCTGAGGATCTGCTCGCCGGGAACGCCGAGCAGGTCGTCGAGGACGTACCACTCGGCCAGCTCGCGCTTCCCGTAGCCGTCGGCGTTGGGCTTCGCCGCTGCCGGCGGAGCGTCTCCTCGAACGGGAGGCTGAAGTAGTAGACGTGGGCCGGACCGG
Organism: Pseudofrankia sp. EUN1h; assembly: GCF_001854645.1. NCBI lineage: Bacteria > Bacillati > Actinomycetota > Actinomycetes > Frankiales > Frankiaceae > Pseudofrankia > Pseudofrankia sp. EUN1h. The sequence goes on from NZ_MBLN01000128.1 coordinate 15,899, forward strand.
GGTGCGCCGCGATGAGCGACTTCACTGCGGTGCCATAGCGGGTGGCGTCGAGGATGCCTTCGAGGATGACGTCGTAGCCCCCGGCCAGACACCGCGCCACGATCATGGCGATCAGGTCGATGTTCAGCGCGCCGGGCACGTCCCGCTCGCGGAGCAGCTCCCGACGGATGACGTCCTGCTGCACGACCGCCACCCCACGGCCGACCGCCTGGCGGACGGCGAGCGCGGTCGTCGTCTTACCGCTGCAGGACGGACCGCGCAGGACGACGAGCGACGGCAGCCGGTCCGAGTCCGGGGATGGTGGCACGGCTCGCAGCGTAGATCGGCGGCGTCGCGCAGAGTACGGCGCTGGACGTGGGCCGGTGACGGCTGCGGGCGGCTACGTCGGCTGCTGGTCGCGTCTGGCCTTGTAGGCGGTGATGTCGGCGGCGAGCCAGACCCGGGTGCGTTCGCTCCCAGCGCCCATGGGCAGGGGGTCGGGGAAGTCCTTGCCGCGGGACAGGACGTCTGCCCACTGGCGGGAGACGCCGAGGAGCTCGGCGACGCCGGTGATCGTCACGACCTCTGGCCGGTTGGTCGCTGCGCTCACGTCAGCTACTCTTATCCAAGTCAACTAGCCAAGTCAGAATGACAAGTGATCGGACATGGCCGCGCGGATGGACCGCGCGGAGTTCGTGGCCTCGAGCCAACCGGCCCTGGGCGTACCGCCCGCCACCCGTGGTCCCGTGCTTTGGAGGAAGCGATGGCCGAGTCAGTGCCACGCCCCCTGCCCGTCCCCGTCCCGGCGGCGGCGGCCGTCGAACCCAGCGCGCTGTCGGCCCTGACGGTGCCGGCCGAACCGGTGACGCTGGCCAACGCGACGCGCCCGGCCTCGCCGGCGGCCCAGCGACGGCTGGCGGTTGGCTATGTGTGTGTCTCGGACGACGAGGACCTCGTCAACGGCCTGCACGGGCGGCTGACCGCTTACGCGGCGCGCGCAGGCCTGGAGCTGGTCGAGGTGTACGTCGACCGTCCGTCCGACGCCGCCGAGAGCGCCCGGCCCGGGTTGCAGCTCGCTGTCGACGAGATCGCGCGTCATCCCGAGGCGTTGCTGCTCGTCCCGGACCTGTCGCACGTGCCGACCGCTCGGGCTGGYGGCGAGACGTTCGCCGAGCGGTTCACGACCGTCGTGACCGAGATCTGCGCGCTCGACGCCCGCCCGGCAGCGGCGCTGTCCTTGGCGGTTGACGTGGGGGCGCCGGCTGTGGCTGCCGATGCCGGCCTGGGACCCGTGGCCGGTGCGGGCCGGGTGCGGCTGACCGCGGAGGGTCGGTTCGAGGTGACGGTCGAGCCGGATGACGACGTGGCCGGCGTGGTCGCGACGCTGCGTCAGGTCCCCGCGGCCGCTCGCTTTGTCGAGGCTCTGGGCGATGTCGAGATGACGCTCGTCTTCGTGCCCATCCCGCTGCCGACCGAAGGCTCCGGGCCACACGGTGACCTGGTGCCCTTCGCGCGCGTGGCCCCGACCGGCCCATCTGGCCCGGTCAGCCGCGAGCTGGTCGGCCTCACCGTCGACGATCTCGCCGACCGGCTGCACGCGGCGCTCGACGGCGTGCCGCTGGGCCCGCAGGACGAGCACGTTCTGGCGTGGCTTGCGACCCAGACTGCCGACCGCGCCCTCACCATCAGCAGCCTTCTGCGCCGGGCCCGTACCCGCGCGGCCTGATCCGAGGCCATCGGACCCCGGACCCCGGGCGCCGCGCACTCCGGCGGGATCGGCGATGCCTGTGCGGGTGGCCCCGGCGATGACCCAACTTGGCGCGATGTAGCTCGGGATGACATCCACGGTGACGTCGGCGATGGCAGTGCGCTGTGGGGCCTCGGCCGGGACCTTCGCCCTCGGCTCCGACGCGAGCTTCCGGAACCGGCCCGCAGATTCGCACTGCCTAGTAGGAACCCCTACACCCCTGGTAGGTCGCCATGACCGCTCTCGCTGTCCAGCCCACCGCCAGCCAGGCGCGACCCGCCGCAGCCACTCCGACGGCCACGACGACCGACACCGCCGCCGTCCCGACAGCCGGGCCGCGCGACGTAGCCGTCATCCCGACCGCGAGCGGGCGGCATGGGTCGCGGTGGGGGAGTGGGGAGCTGTGGACCCGATTGGCGACGGTCGTCGCTGTCGTGACCGTCGCGTTGATCGCTGGCGCGGTGTCCTACATGCACATGGCTGGCGTTGCCCGGGAGCATGGTGAGGATCGGGTGACGGCGGCGATTGTGCCGATCTCGGTCGATGGGCTGATCGTCGCGGCGAGTCTGACCCTGCTCGCCGACAGCCGCGCCGGCCGCCGCCGCTCGCCACTGCCCTACGCGCTGCTCGCCCTGGCTTCGGCCGCGAGCGTCGCGGCGAACGTGATGCACGCCCAGCCAGACATTGCCGCCCGGGTGATTGCCGCGTGGCCGTCGGCCGCGTTGATCGGTTCCTATGAAATGCTCGTGAGCCAGATCCGCGGAGCCCGTCGTCGGCCGGCAGGCACTGCCGACTCCGGTCGGCCCGGCCCGGATGGCGCCCCGCGCTCCACGCTCACCCGCGTGCACCCAGCTGGCCCCAGCGGGCACGACAGCCCCGGCGGTGCCGAGGGGCGTGGTGTAGACGACCGAGTCTGTTTCGTCGGTTGTCAGTGTCCGGAGCCGAACGCCGTGGCCGCCGATGGTGCTGGCCGCTCGACCGCCTCCGATCCGTCGCGCCCAGAACCGGCGTCACGAGCCGAGACCAGCACGGCGCAGCGGCTGGGCGAGCGCGACGTGGTCTGRCCAGACGGCGCCATCGAGTGCGTCGCGGCGCCGGAGCGGATCCCGCCGGCTGTGCTTACCCGGGCTCTGCGCACGGCTCGGCGTGGCAGCAAACGCGCCCGCCTGGCCGCCGTCCTCCTGTACGACGTCGGCCCCGACGACCCGCGCAGCGACTATGCCCTCGCCCGCGACCTCGCGCCCGTCGTCAACCTCCATGCGGGTACCGCCCGCCGCTACCTGTCCGAATGGCGCCGCCAGGCCACCGCCCGACCTGCGGCTGCCTGAGACAACACCGCCGGCAGCGCCGCGGGCAACGCGCAGGACGACGCGGCGACGACCGGCGCCGGGCTGGTGGTAGCGCGCGCCGGCTGACGCGCTGCCCTGGGCCGGCCGCTCGCCGCTTCCCCGTGGCGCGACAGGACCCGCAGCCTGCGGTGTCGCCCGCGATGTCCTGCGCGATGCGCGCGCTGAGGCCAGTACGTCGCGGTGTCGTTCGCGGTGTCTCTTGCGGTGTCGTCCGCGGTGACAGCGGGCGGCAGCGTCGGGGTTTTCGGGTATCCGTGCTGCCCGGGTCTGGGCCGCGCGGGTGCCGCCCTGGCGAGCGGGAGGCGACATGGCGCGGCCCGAACCCGGCCCGGTCCGCCGCACCAGGCCACAGCAGACACCAGACGTCGACGGCCGGCCGGCGTGGCTGGCCAGGGTCCGACCCGGCGAGGTGGGCCGCCGGTGATCGCGACGGCGAAGGTGTTGCGGGTTCACGCGCGGGATAGCGGGCAGGTCGCGAGGGCGGCGCGGGCGGTCGTGAACTATGTCCAGGGTGGGCAGCCGCAGGCGGTCGACCCGTTGGCGCGGTACTACGGGCGGGGCCAGGCGCAGGGGCGGGCGCGTGGGTCGGCGGCCGGGCTGGTCGGGCTGCGGGGTGAGGTGTCCGGGTTGGCGTTGGAGCGGCTGTTGCGGGGCGAGCACGCGGTCACCGGCCGGCCGTTGCTCGCCGCGACCGGTTCCGCGGGCCGGGTGATGCGCATCCCGCCGGCGGACGGCAAGGCTCCGACGACCGATCCCCGGCCCGATGATCTGTTGACGTTGGCGCAGGCAGCAACGTTGGCCGGGGTCGGTGCCACCTACCTACGCCGCCTGGTCAGCCGTGCCGGCCCGGTGCCTACGGCGCCCCCGCTACCGACGATGGAGACCTCCGCCCCGGCCGGCATGCCCGCCGACGGCAGCGTCAGCCAGGCGGCGCCGCCCGCTGGCCAGCGGACGGTCCAGCAGCCGGCGGAGCAACTGGCCGGGGTGCGAGGGCCCGGCGGGCGGTGGCTGGTCCGGCGKGGGGAGTTGGAGCGGTGGTGCGCGGCGCGGACGCCGCCGGCGACCGTGATCGGTTACGACGTGGTGTGTGCGGCGCCGAAGTCGGTGAGTCTGCTGTGGGCGTTCGGCGACGACGCGCTGCGCGCCGATGTCGCCGACGCGTTGGACGCGGCGGTGGACGCGGCGATCGGCTATCTGGAGCGCCACGGCGCGTTCGGGGTCGTACAGGGCGAGAGCCGGCACGCGTTGGGCCTGGCGGTKGCGTCCTACCTGCACGACGTCTCGCGCAGTGTCGAGGCGCACCTGCACATCCATAACATTGTGATCAACGCGGTAGTCGTCCCCACGGAGACCGACGACCCGCAGCAAGCGGGGAGGGCGGGTTGGGAGTGGCGGGCGCTCGACGGGGAGCTGTTCCTCGCCGAGGTCAAGACCGCCGGGCACGTCGGCGCGGCGGTGCTGCGCCACGAGCTGTCCGCGCGCCGTGGGGTCGTGTGGGAGCCGGCGCGTAACGGGGTCGCCGAGATCGCGTCGTTTCCGGCCGGGCTGTTGGCGGCGTTCTCGACGCGGCATGGCGAGGTCGTTGAGGAGTTCGCTCAGCTCGTCGCGGCCGGTTTCGAGCCGTCCGCCGCGACCGAGGCCGCGGCGCAGCGTGGTTCCCGTGCGGCCAAGCGGGTGCTCGCCGACGCCAGGGTGCAGGCGTTGCAGATCGAACGCCTGGCTGCTGCGGGTTTCACGGTCGAGCAGATCCGCGGCCTCGCCCCGGCGCGGCCCGAGCCGGGCCACACGGCCGTCCTGGACGAGGAGACGGTCGCCGGGCTGTTCACTCGGCTGGCAGGGCCGTTCGGGCTGACCGAGCACGCCACGACCTTCACCCGCCGCGACGTCGTCCAGCACGTCGCCACGTTCGCGGGAGACCGGCTCGCCGCGGACGGCATCGAGCAGCTCGCCGACCGGTTCCTCGCCGACCAGCGGGTCGTCGTCCTACACGACACCGGGCGCACCCGGCGCCGGCATCAACCCGAGACCCTCTACACCGTCGAAAGCCTGCTCGCCGCCGAGGACACCGTGTTCGCCCTTATCCGCCAGGGCCAGGTCGCCGCCGGCGCCCCACCCCGCCTGCTCACCGACCCGGCACGGCTCGACACCCAGCTGGCCGCTCTCGCCCGCCCAGCCACCACGGCAAGCGCCATTGAGGCGCGGCCGGCGCTGTCTGACGAGCAGATCAAACTGGTCCTCCGGCTGCTGGCCAGCGGCGACCTGGTCCGCCCCGTTGTCGGCGCGGCCGGGACGGGCAAGACCGAGGCCATGCGCGCCCTGACCGACCTCGTCACCGCCGCAGGGCGCCAGGTGTTCGCCACCGCGCACGGCGGTCGCCAGGCCGAGGAGCTCGCCGAACGGATCGGGATCCCCGCTCGGGTTGTCACCAGTTGGCTGACGCTGCTGGACAACGTCGACGACCCGGCCGATGTGTGGCCGCCGGGCTCGGTGCTGATCGTGGACGAGGCGACCCAGGTTTCCACCCGCCACGCCGAACGCCTTCTGCGTCACGCCACCCGCACCGGCACCGTGGTGATCCTGCTCGGCGATCCCGCCCAGCTTGGCTCCGTCGACGCCGGCGGCTGGTTCACCCACCTGGCCACCCACACCCTCGACCTCCCGACCCTCACGGCCGTGCACCGCCAGGCCGGCGCCGAGATGGCACCGATCCGCGCCGCGCTCGCCGCCCTGCGCGTCGAGGCCGCGCCGGCGACCCGCGCCGCCCTGACCCGGCTCGCCGACGCCGGCCACGTCGCCCTCGCGGACACCGCCGACGCGCTGCTCGAGCGCGCCGTGGCCGACTGGTACACCGAACGCTGCCACACCCTCGCCGCCGCGGCTGGCGACACACCCGCGAGCGGCGCGCCAGATCGCGCCGAACCCGACGGCGCGAACGGCGCGGACACGCGCCGCGCAGGCGGCGCGAACCAGATGAGCGCGCCGGAGCGGGCGCCGGCCCACGCCGCGCCGGCGCAGCCGGTGATGGTGCGCTTGATGGCTGAGCGGCAACGCGACGTCGACACCCTCAACACCAACGCCCGTGCCCTACTCGCCGCAGACGGAACCCTGACCGGCCCGGTCATGACCGCCGCAGGACGGCAGTTCCAGGCCGGCGACGAGGTCATCACCCTCACCCAGGCCGGCCACACCCTCATCCCCACCGGCCGGCCAGCATCGGCCTACATCCGCACCGGCACCGTCGGCATCATCACCGCCGTCCACCTCGCCGACACCACCCACGAGCAGACACTCGACGTGTACTTCCCGAGCAAAGGCACCGTGCGCGTCCCCTGGGAGTACCTCACGCACCGGTTCGACGACGGCCGCGACGGCGGCCTCGGCCACGCCTACGCCATCACCGCCGCCAAGGCCCAAGGCGCCACCCYGGACACCGCCCGCGCCATCGTCCCCGACGACACCACCCGCCCCGCGCTCTACGTCATGCTCTCRCGCGCCCGCACCGACCTACACGCCTACGTCCTACGCCGCGACCAACTGAGCGACCGCGACGACGACGAGAACTGGCTACCCCAGATCGCCGATGCCGAGGCCGACGGGCCGCTCGACCGACTCGCCGACCAGCTCGCCCGCACCCGGACCGAACGCCTCGCCACCGACCACGACCCCGACGCCGCCGCCATCCACCAACTCCGCCTACGCCACAGCCTCGCCGAACTCGCCGCCCTGCGCCTGGCTACCGGACCGGCACACCAGCCCATCGGCGCGAAGAGGGACCGCGTCGGCGCCGCCGCGCCGAATCGCGAGCCAGACGCGCCACGCCACGCGCCGTCGGCGGCCGCCGACGCGCCGGACACTCCGCCGTCCGCGCCGGACGAGGCACCGTTCGCGCCGACCCGCGCCGGTCTCCCACACCAGGTAGCGCTCCGGCGCGCCGAACTCGCCGCCGAAGCCACGCTCCGCGCCGCCGCGCTCGCAGCCCCACCGGCCGCGCTGCTGGCTCGGATCGGCCCACGGCCCACGACCGGTTCCCAGCAGGCCGGCTGGGAGGACGCGGTCGCCGCGCTGGCGATCTATCAAGCCCGCCACCAACCGGCCGCCCCCGCCCACGACCCAGGCCCGCCACCTGGCGCCAGCCCTGACGACCGGCGCCGCGACCCGTGGCTACGCCACCACGACCAGGCCATACACCTCGCCACCACCTGGGCCAGCACCCTCCCGGAACCAGCCCGGGCCCGATTCCACAGCCCGCGCGAAAGCGTGCCACGCGATCAGGCGATCGCCGGCCTGCACGCCCTGCTCGACCACGGCCACCCCGCCGACCAGATCCACACCGCGCTCACCCGCCAGCCCGTCACCGACGCACAGGCGGCCGCCGCGGTCCTGGCACACCGCGTCGCCGACCTGTGCACGCAGGCCGGACTCGACCCGTTGCTCTACGACCTCCCCGTGCCACGCACTGCCCAGGACGAGTGGAACCAGGCCACGCGCCTCCTGGAGACGGCCGAGATCGGGCACCTCGCCACCCGACCCACCGGCGGCTTGGCCTCCGAACGCCGCACCCTCGACGAACAACTCAGCACGGCGAACGACGCCGACGCGGTGGAGCTGCCGCCGCCAGACCGGGCCCTGGCACAGACCCGGCTGGCCCGGCTCGACGCCGCGCTCGACCGCCAGACCAGCCACGCCCTCCTACGCGCCCAAGCCGAACCGCCTGGTTACCTCGTCGCGCTGCTCGGCCCCCGCCCCACCGGCCAGCACACGACCGCGTGGGACGACGCCRCCCAGCGCGTCGAGGACTACCGCCACCGCCACCTCGGCCTGCCCCACGGCACCCCCGCCATCCCAGGAGACGCCAACCCCGCCCACGCAGCGCTCGGAAACTGCCCACCCGACCCACGCGCCGCCGCGGCCTACGACCAGGCCTGCCAACTCGGACCCGACCTCCACCCGCAACTACCGCTGTAATCCGCTGATGGGCCCGGCGTGCGGGCGACCCTGGTTCGACCGAGGCGCGATATCKGCCATCTGGACAGGCACGGAGCCAGTCGTCCGGCTCGTACACGTCCCGATCCGCGACTCCAGCAGAGCGCAACGCCCGGATGGTTCTCGCCGCCCCAGCAACCGGCGGCCGAGTGCACCTCGCGTGCCAGGCCCTTCCCGCAGCACCAGAATCCCGTTCGACGGCCACTCGTCCAATGGCGGAAACGAAGATCATGAAATGGTGCCGTAGTGCTGTAGATCTTGTATTGAAAGCATCTACCGGCAGCCTCGAACCAGACCGCCCAAGACTCGCCCACACCGCCCAGCGTCGCCCCAGTGCCGGTGGCGAGCGCGACCCGAGGTCAGGGCAACTGCACCCCCCCCCCGGGGTCACCGCGACGCTCCGGCACCTATGAGGGTGGCGGCTGCGCCGCCACCCCCAAGGAATCTGCGACCCATCGCGTGCCATAAAGTACTCGGTTGTGGGCGTGAGACGCCTTCGAACGTGGCGCCACCAAAGGGCGCAGAACCATATTAACCGTCCCGACACCCATTCCGTTTGACACTGTGCCCAATGCGTAATGCGGGCTACGTCCGCTCCGGGAATCTCCGACCGTCAACTCTGGCCAAATTCTTTCAACTGCAAGTGCGAGACGTGCGCTTCGTCGGCATGTTTGCACATATGACGATTTCGGGCATTACGGTGTTCCACTCATTGCCGATCTCGGCCGCCGTCAGCCCGTGCAGGACAGCGGCACCATCACCGCCCGCACCGCCACACGCCGCCGGCCGCGCAGATCACCGCGCAGCTGCTCGACGTGGCTGGTGGGGCGGTTGGCGAACACGATGGGCGGGCGCATACTGACCACGACCTCGCCGGTGGAGGACGAGTGGGTGCAACCTCGATCCAACCACCGGCGGGCCGGTGTCAACACGACCTCTCGCCTGGTGATCTCACCCGGGTTGCGCGCAGAACCCTGGATACGCGCTTAGAACGGTGCCCGAGTGGACAACCGGATCGTCGGCTGCGACAGCGCCATCGAAAATCACTCTGATAACAGTCGCCAGAACAATCGCCAATAGGCGGATATGTGTTGCCCTGGCTCGCCGACGGACCTTCGCGGGCACTGGTTTATGGGACGGGTGCGTGCGGTTCCGACGAAATATTGAGTTCTACTCCTGGAGGCGAGTCCATCGCGAGTACCCAACATCAGTTATATTGCTGGTTTCAAACAGGTCTGTCACGTCCGCTCTGTTTCACGGCGCCCATACCGGGAACCTGTCGAGCAGCTAGTGTCAAGGGAGGGGACCATGCCCGATTCGTCGATTATCGAGCAGGAGATGGAAAATGCACTGAAAGACGACAAGGTGCAGTCCAGTGGGCGTCTTGGCCCAATTATAGAACGTAGATTCCGAGACATCTGCGAGGCGGACGCGGAAATATTGTGGGATGATGTCGACGAAGAAGTGCGAGAGGTGGAGTATGCACGGGAAAGAAAAGGCAAAATAGATCATCAGCGAAAACTTCGGCGGACATTTGCCGCATTGGCCTTAGCTATGGGTCCGGTGATGGCCGCGGCCGGGATTCTGTACCTATTTCTCAGCTCGACGGGCCGGTCGCAGGCGGTGTATATCGCAGTAATTCAGATCGGCAACGGTCTTCTTCTTAGTCTCGCCGGACTGTATTTCCTGATAAGGTACAGGCCGGACACCCGGTGGAAGCGAGCTCGGTTGGCGCAGGACAGGTATAGTTCGGCCCAGGAGGCGCTGCGAGATGCACTTCGCCAGGAGGTACTTGTTCCCCGGTTGAGGCATCTGGTCAACAAGGCCACGCCATCGTTTTCAAAAATCTTCAGTTTCGACGACGCCTCG
>NZ_MBLN01000129.1:0-24735 GCF_001854645.1 Pseudofrankia sp. EUN1h
GGTCAGGAGGGTTTCCAGGTCTTGCGTCACAACTCGATCTTGGAAACCCTCTCTCCATGCCCGACCACCGGTCACCCAGACTTCGGACTTACTCGTCTAGTCGGCCGCCCTCGCCGGCGCTGGCCTGGCTCAGCCGGTGCCGCCGGCCAGGGCTGGGCGGATGGTCGCGCTTCGACGTGCACGTGCGGCGGCCGTCATGGCCGCGGCGACCAGCGCGAGCGCGACCCACGGCAGGGTCCCCGCCCCGGACCGCTCGAGCACGATGCCGCCGGTCAGCGAGCCGCCCGCGATACCGAGGTTGAACACGGTGGCCTGCACGGAGGTGGCGACGTCGGCCTTCTCGGCGCCGCAGGCGTTGACCACCGCCGCCTGCAGCAGCGTCGGCGCCGCGCCGTACGCCGCGCCCCAGACGGCGATGGAGACGAGCAGGACCGCCGGCGCGCGCCCGAACACTCCGAGCACGAGCATCGCGGCCGCGATGAGACCGAGTGCGACCAGCAGCATCGCGCTCGGGTGCCGGTCCACCAGCAGGCCGGCGGCCCACACTCCGAGGACGGTCGCGCCGCCGAAGACGAACAGGGCCAGGCCGGTGTCGCCGAATCGCGACCACTCGGCCAGAGGCGCGATGTACGTGTACACCGCCTGGTGGCCCAGCAGCAGGAACAGGGTCACCGCGAACACGGGACGCAGGCCAGGAGTGACGAGGACCCGCCGCAACGGGAGGCGCGCTGTGGCCGGCTCCCCCGGGAAGTCAGGAACGCGCCGCAGCACCCAGACCACGAGAACCAGCGCCAGCGCGGCGAGCACGGCGAAGCTGGCACGCCAGCCGAGGATCGCGGCGAGTGCCGCGCCAGCCGGAATGCCCACCGCGGTCGCGACCGTGATGCCGGCGAGGACGACGGCGATCGCCCGGCCCTGGCGTTCGGCCGGAACCATCCTGGCGGCGTAGCCGGCGAGCATTCCCCAGCTCACGCCGCCCGCCGCGCCGGCCAGCAGCCGAGCGACGAAGGTGAGCGGATAGCTGCCAGACAGCGCGATGACAGCGTTGGAGAGCGCGAACGCAGCGAGCGCGCCAACCAGCACCGGACGGCGGCGAAAGCCCCGCAGGAGGGCGGCAAGCGGCACGGCCGCCAGGCACGAGGCGGCCGCATAGCCGCTGACCAGGAACCCGACGCTGGATCGGGACACGTGCAGGTCCGCGCTCACGCTGGTCAGCAGCCCGGCCGGCAGCAGCTCGGTCACCACGGCGGTGAAGGCCGTCGCCGTGAGCGCGAGCAGCCCGGACCAGGGAAGCCCGGCCGGCCGGGGCGCCAGCTCCCCCGGCCGGACCGGCAGCTCCCCCGGCCGTGGCGTCTGTCTGGCCTCAGGCCCGCCGCCGGCCGGCGACGTCCCACTCGCCGGCAGGGCCTCAGATGCCTCGAACATGGACATGCAACGATGCTCAAACGTTCACATCAATGTGATAGCAAATGTGGTGCTGATCACCCAGTCATCGGTCGAGTCAAGTCTGGCCCCAAGGCAGGACGGGCCCAAGGCAGGACGGGCCCAAGGCAGTGAGACAACCATGAGAATCGGCGAAGTCTCGCGGCGCACCGGCGTCCCAGCCAGGATGCTCCGCTACTACGAGGAACAGGGGCTGCTGAGCCCGGAGCGGGCCGGCAACGGATACCGCGCCTACTCCGAGTCGACGGTCGAACGTGTCAGGCAGATCCGCGGCCTGCTCGACTGCGGCCTGACGACCGAGATCATCCGCATCATCCTGCCGTGCCTGGACGGACCCGACCACATCTACCTGCTGCCGGAGAACCTCAGCCCACGGACCGCCGAACTCCTCCGCGACGAGATCGCCCGCATCCAGCAGCGGATCGACTGCCTGACGCGCAACCGCGACGCCGTCCTCGCCTATCTGGCGGCCGCGCAGTCGGGCATCGCGCCGTGCGCTGGAAGCCGGCGCACGGCCGAGCGGTCCCCCGAGCCCGATCGACCCGCTCAGGACTGCCGCGAGAGCTGAGGTCCTGGCCGTCCGCGAGGACGGCGACCCAGTTGAGTGCGCTGACAGCAGCATCCAGCGCGGCCCCATGAGCAGCCCGGTGAGCCATCGGGGCAGCCGCACGGTGCGGCGTGGCAGGGGCGCGTCACCTCGCCGAGGCGTCCGCCGGGTACCAGCGAAGCTCGACGGTGTTGCCGTCGGGATCGCGGATGTAGAGCGAAACCGCCTCACCGCGCGCACCGAAGCGGGTGTCCGGGCCGTCCACGACCGTGACGATGCCCGCGTCGATGACCTCCTGCCAGTCGAGCGGATCCACGACGAGGCAGAAATGATCCACATTTGCCGAGCCGCGTGGCATCGCGACCAGGTCGATGATGGTCTCGCCGCTGACCCGGACGGATGGGAACGGAGCCTCACCCGCCCGCCACTGCTCGACGCGGACGGGCTCCAGACCAAGAACACCGCAGTAGAAGGCAAGCGAACGCTCGACGTCGCCCACGTTGAGAACGAGGTGGTCGAATCCGGTGACCCGCATTGCGATCAATCCTTCCCCATCGGCCCCCGGCACTCCACGGTCACCCGCGTTTCACCGTCCCGTGGAGCGTCTCACGGGGTGTAGATCTCGGCGATCGTGGTCAACGCGCCCGACTCAACCTTGATGAAGCACTTGAGCCGCCCATCCGGCCCGAACTGGCCCAGTTTCGCGGCCAGCGCGGACAGCGTGGTCGGGACGTCTCCTCCGGCCGGGTCGTCCAGGCTGACCCCGTCCGCGGGACCGTTCTCGTCCACGTATTTCAGCTGGGCCTTTGGCGCGACGGGCAGAGTGCGCGGCACCGCGTTGCTGTTGCGTAGGTAGTAGTCGTTGCACCGCTCCGCGGGCCACGGTCCCGGGTCGCCGTCCTCGGTGCAGGCCTGCTGGGCGGCGGTGCCGGTGAACCATTCGACGACGTCGAACGTCACGGTGGCCTTCACCGGGTCGACAGCCGTGACGTAGGCGGCGTATTCACCCCGCAGCGGGGTGGCGGTGGGGCCGTCCCCGTCGTCGGCCGTCGGCGTGCTCRGGCCAGCTTGGGCGGACGGCGCCGCCGTCGGGCCGCCTCCGGCCACGGTCGGCGCGGTGGTCGGGCCAGCGGTCGGGCCAGTTCCGGCGGCCGGCGCCGCGGCCGGGCCTTCTCCGGCGGCCGACTCCGTGGTCGGGCCGCCTCCGGCGGCGGCCGGCGCGGCGCTCGGCGAGGCAGCCGTGGTCCGAACCGCGCCCAACGGCAGATCGACAAGATCGATCGACGGCGGCGCCGAACCGGCGCCGACCGATTCAGCGGCGACGGTCACCCGATCGTCCGCCGGGCGCGCGGCCCCATTCCCGGCGGCCCCCGCGGAGCTCGTGGGGGCCCAGGTCAGCGCGCAACAGGCCACCGCGGCCAGCAGCGCGACCCGCACCGAAACAGCGGCCGCCGAGCCGCGACCACCGAGCCCGAACCGTCCGGCCGGGCCCGCGACATTCCGTTCCCGCACGAGTCCCCCACGCACTACGTCGTGGTGACCGGCGAAAGCCGATCACCAACCAAATCGTAGTCAGCCACTAAACGTCGCTGCTTTAGGGAGCAGGATCGCACACGCCAAGTTTCGTCTAGTCTGCTGGATCTGTGACCCGCGATGGCGCCGTTGAACGCCCATGCCCGGATCGTTCCGACGCGAGCCGCGGACCGGCGCCCGGAGCCGACACCAGCACCGGCACCGGTACCGCCCGCCCCCATCGGCGTTCCCTCCTGCTCGGCGGACTGGGCCTCGGGGGCGCCGCGCTGGCCGCGGCGGGCCTGGCCGCCTGCGGCGGCTCCGATGGCGCCACGCCGACCCCGGCTCCCACCCTGCGCGCGCCCACGCCCGTTCCCGGGGTGGCGGACGGGGTCTTCGGCCTCGGCGTCGCGAGCGGCGATCCGCTGCCCGACGGCGTGATCCTCTGGACCCGGCTCGCGCCGAAACCCACCGAAGGTGGCGGGATGCCAGCCCGGGACGTCCCCGTCGACTGGCAGGTCGCCACCGACGAGGGCTTCCGCTCGGTGGTGCGCGCCGGTACGCAGACCGCGTCGGCGGCGTTGGCGCACTCCGTCCACGTCGACGTCCGTGGCCTCGAACCGGGGCGGGACTACTACTACCGGTTCCGCGCCGGCACCGTGCTCAGCCCGGTCGGCCGCACCCGGACGGCGGCCGCGCCGGGGGCCGGCCCGGACGCGGCCGGCGGGTCGCTGGCGTTCGCGCTCGTGTCCTGCCAGGACTTCCAGAACGGCTACTGGCCGGCGTACGACGCGGTCGCCGCCGACCGGCCGGATCTCGTCGTGCACGTCGGCGACTACATCTACGAGTACGACCCGGACAGCAAGTTCGCGGACCGGCGGCACACCACCCCGCAGACCCCCGGCCTCGACCAGCTCCAGACCCTGGCGGACTACCGCAACCGCTACGGCCAGTACAAGTCGGACCCGGCACTGCAGGCCGCCCACCTGGCCGCGCCCTGGGTGGTCACCTGGGACGACCACGAGGTCGAGAACAACTACGCCAGCCTCGTCGACGAGCTCGGCGACAGCGGGCCACGACACCAGGACCCCACGGCGTTCGCCCGCCAGCGCGCGGCCGCCTACCAGGCCTATTACGAGCACATGCCGATCCGCGTCAAGCTGAACCCGGGCTCCCCCGACCTGCAGATCTACCGTCGGCTCACGTTCGGCAGCCTGGCGACGCTCAACGTCCTGGACACCCGGCAATACCGGACACCCGTGCCGGGCGACTCCTCGACGGCCATCGGCGCCGCCGCGCTGGGCGGCGCCAACGCCGGCGGCACGATGGCCGGCGCCGGGCAGGAGCGGTGGCTGCGCGCGGGGCTGGACGCCTCCCGTACCCGGTGGAACCTCATCGCGCAGCAGACGATGATGGCGCAGCTCGACGGCCAGCTGCCGGGCGGGGACGGGCAGACGCTGACGAACCTGGACCAGAACGACGGCTACCGCCCCTACCGGCGGCGCGTGCTGACCGGCGTGCGGGACAGCAAGGCCCGCAACCCGGTCGTGCTGTCCGGGGACCTGCACTGCGCGTGGGTCAACGACCTGCGGGTCGACTTCGACCAGCCGGAGACGCCGGCCGTCGCCACCGAGTTCGTCTGCACCTCGATCAGCTCGGCGTTCTTCCTCATCAGCGACGACTTCGTCCGCGACAACAACGCCCGCTTCAACCCGCACGTGCGGTACTTCCGGGGCGACCGACGCGGCTACACCCGCATCCGGCTGACACCCGCGGAATGCCGCGCCGATTTGCGGATCGTCGCCGACAGCTCCCGCCGTGACTCCCCGGTCACCACCGACGCCACCTGGGTCGTCGAGGACGGCCACCCCGGCGCCCAACCGGCCTGACCCAACCGGCCTGACCCGCCCGACCCGCCCGACCCGCCTGACCGCCAGCAAGGCAAGATCGAAGACCGCCGGCGGCGCGCTTCGCCTGCGCCGGGACGCGCCACAGGCCATACGCTGAACTGCGGAGGCGGGCGCGATGGCGGGAACGGTCGGCGTGGGCCGAGGGGCAGGCGCGATGGTGAACCGGTCGGAGTCAACGGGCCCAGACGCTCTGAGCACTGGCACGCTCTGAGCACCGGCACGCTCTGAGTACTCGGCGGCGGCTCACGTCACCGCACCCCCGGCCGGGACTCCTGATGGCGATGGATGGCATGGTCTTCCTGGCCCGCTGTCGGCGGCCTGCCCGCCGGGCGCCACTGGATCGGCGCCGCCTGCCGGGCGCGGGCAGGAGGAGGCGGATCGGGATGAGCACGCGGGTGCCTGTGATCGCACTCACCGGGTACCTGGGCGCGGGCAAGACGACGGTGCTCAACCGTCTGCTCCAGACGCCGGGGGCACGGCTCGGGGTAGTGGTCAACGACTTCGGAGCGATCAACGTCGATGCCGCGCTCGTCACCGGTCAGGTGGACCAGCCGGCCTCGATCGCGGGCGGCTGCCTGTGCTGCCTGCCGGACACGGACGGCCTGGACCAGGCCCTGGAGAAGCTGACCCATCCCCGCTTGCGGCTGGACGCGGTGATCGTGGAGGCCAGCGGCGTGGCCGACCCGCCGGCCCTGGCGAGGCTCATCCGGTTCAGCGCCGTGGACCGCGTCCGACCCGGCGGCCTCGTCGACGTGGTCGACGCCGCCTCGTACTTCGACACCGTCGACCGCGGTGGGCTGCCGCCAGCCCGGTTCGCGTCGGCCACCCTCGTTCTGATCAACAAGACGGACCGGATTCCGCCGGAACACCGGGCCGAGACGGTGGCGCGGATCTCCAGCCGGGTACGCGAGAGCAACCCGCGGGCGCACCTCGTCGAGACGACGCACGGCCGCATCGACCCRGTACTCGTGTTCGACGCCGCCAGCCCGCACGACCCGGTCGACGAGCTTCCCCTCGCGGCCCTGTCCAGGCACGAGCATGACCACGATGACGAGCCGCACCCGCGCGTCGACGCGGTCACCGTTCCCGCCACCGGCCCGGTCGATCCCGGCCTGCTGGTCGACCTGATCGAGGACCCGCCCGCGAACGTCTACCGCCTCAAGGGCACCGTGACCGTGAACACGGGGCCAAGTACGCGCGGTTATGTGGTCAACATCGTCGGCCGGCAGGTCCACGTCGCGACGAGGCCCGTGACGGAAGGTCCCGACGGTCTGGTCGCCATCGGCATGCATCTCGACGTGCCCACCGTCCGCGCCCGGCTCGAGGCGGCGCTCCAGCCTCGCTTCGAGCGTCCCGCCGCGGACGGGATACGCCGCCTCGCCAGGCTCCGACGCCTGAGCCCCTGAGCACGCCTGAGCCCTGAGGGGCGGGTCCCGCCCCCGGAGCGGGTCCTCCCCTGGGGCGGAACCCGCTCCCGTGGAGGCGAGGCGGCGGCGGTCAGCCGTGGTCGACGGTGATGTTGCCGTCGGCGACGTCGACGTCGATCGTGACCGCCGGGCCCGTGGCGCCGGTCGGCGGCAGGATCGTCTGGCCGGTTCCGACGCCGCGCCGCCGCTCGCCCCAGCCACGATCGTCGTCGGTGAAGGAGCCGGCACCGTCGACCGTGACGTCGCCCAGGCGCACGTCGGCCCTGACGGTCGCGTTCATCGTCGCCGGCAGGAGCACCCGGACCTGCCCCGCGCCGAGGGTGACGTGGATGTCCTGGGCCACCTCCGGGGTGAGGCGGCGCAGGTCGAGCACGCTCTGGCCGAAGGCGAGCCGGTAGTCGCCGCGCAGGTCGGCGGCCGTGGCCGGCGTCCAGACCCGCTGCCCGACCCCGTCGTTCAGGCTCGCGTGCGTGCCGCCGAACGCCGCGGTGCCGAGCGCCGCGACCAGCAGCAGCGGGAGCAGCGACCACGGGGTGCGGCGCAGCACCGCCCCGAGCAGCAACGCGACCAGGGCGATCCCGCCGATGACCCAGAAGTAGACCGGCAGCCAGATCCCCACCAGGGCGTCGGTCACGCCGAGGACGGTCAGCGTCGCCGCCAGCGTCGTGAACGCGGCCACCCGCAGCGGCCAGGATCGCCGCCGCCGTGCGCGCGCCGCCTGCCGGGCCTCCCCCAGCCAGGCCCGCGCCTCGGTGGCCCAGGCGGGCGGCGCCGCCGTCGGACCCTTGTCGAGGCGCACCGCCGGTGCCTCGGCCGAGCCCGACGCCTCGCCCGCGGCCGAGGACCCGGACGGCGCCGTCGGCACGGGACGGCGCCAGCCGCCGTCCCTCGACCCGAACAGCAGCAACGGCACGAGGACCAGCGCGAGCAGCGGCCACGGCGGGTGCGGCGACCACCAGCTGAAGGCGACAGCCCACAGCAGGAGGCAACCGACCGCGGCCACCAGCCACGGCGGGATGTGGTGCCGGCGCAGGCCGTCGACCCAGCCGTCGACGGGCGCGTGCTCGGTGCCCTCGACCGGGATGACCGCCCACGCGACCGCGTAGGCCAGCGCGCCGGCGCCGCCGAAGAACGCGGCCACGGCGAACAGGACTCGGAACAGCACCGGGTCGACGCCGGCGTACTCGYCAAGCCCACCGGCGACGCCGGCGCCGACCCGGTCGGTGGCGCTGCGGCRCAGCCGGCGCGGGGGTGCGGGTGGGGGTGGGGATGGGGCGGGCGGTGCGGCGGGCGGGGCCGCCGGGGTCTCGGGATCTGTGCTCATAGTGGCTATACGGTGCTGGCGGCGCGGCGCCAGCGCATCCGGCGAACCCCTGATTTCGACCCTGAGCCCACGGCTCAGGGTAGCTCCCGATACCGGATGGCGGCCGGAACCGGAATCATGGCCCTGTGACCCGGACCGTGCCCGCCACCCGCGTTCTCTACCGGCGTCCGGATGTGGGCTGGGCCGGCGGGGTCGTCGCGGGGATCGCCCTGCATACGGGTCTGCGGCGCCGGATGGTGGCGCTGGCGTTCCTCGTGCTGGCGGCCAGCGGCGGCCTCGGCATCGCGCTCTACGCGGCCTACTGGATCGTGTTGCCGACGCCCGAGGGCATCCGGCGCTCGCGCCTGCCGCGTCCCGTCGAGTTCGCGCTGCTCGCCGTGGTCGTGCTCGCGGCGACCGGTCTGGTCGCCACCAGGGTCGCCGGCGGCACACTGTTCGTGCCGACCCTGCTCGCCTGCCTCGGCGGCGCGACGATCTGGCGTCAGGCGGCCGGACCGGACCGCGAACGCTGGCTGCGGGCCTCGCGCAGCACGGTGGGCGCGCCGTTCGCCGACCGGATGGGCCGGCTGCGCCTCGTCGTCGGGGCCGCCCTGGTGGTCGCCGGGGGTGTCCTCGTGCTGCACCGGGCGAACGTGAACACCCTGCGGGACGGGCTGTGGGCGATGGGCGTCACGGCGGTCGGCCTGGCGCTCGTCGGCGGGCCCTGGTGGATCCGGCTGACGTCCCAGCTCGGCGCGGAGCGCGCCGAACGGATCCGCGGCCAGGAGCGCGCCGACATCGCGGCCCATCTGCACGACTCCGTCCTGCAGACCCTCGCCCTCATCCAGCGCAACGCGGAATCGCCGCGCGAGGTGACCCGCCTGGCGCGCGGGCAGGAGCGCGAGCTGCGCGGCCTGCTCTACGGGACACGCGCCGCGGGCGGCCAGCTCAGCGCGGAGCTGCGCACCGCCGCCGCCGAGGTCGAGGACGCGTACGCCGTCAAGGTGGACGTCGTCGTGGTCGGTGACCTCGTCCTGGACGACGCGCTCGCGGCGGCCTGCGCCGCGGCCCGCGAGGCGATGGTCAACGCGGCTCGGCATTCCGGAGCCACGGACGTCTCGCTCTACGCCGAGGTCGAGGCCGACGCGGTCAGCGTCTTCGTCCGGGACCGCGGGATCGGCTTCGAGCCGGACGCGGTCGCCGAGGACCGCCAGGGGGTGCGCGGCTCGATCATCGGCCGCGTCGAGCGCCACGGCGGGACGGTCTCGATCCGCAGCAGCCCTGGCGGCGGTACCGAGGTAGCGATAAGGATGCGGCGATGACGACGGTCTTCCTGGTCGACGACCACGCCATGTTCCGGGCCGGCGTCCGCGCGGAGCTCGGCGGGCGGGTGGAGGTCGTCGGCGAGGCTGCGACGCCGGCCGAGGCCGTCGCCGGCATCGTGGCGAGCAGGCCGCAGGTCGTCCTGCTCGACGTGCACATGCCGGACGGAGGAGGCCTCGCCGTCCTGCGGCAGGTGGGCGAGAGCCTGCCGGCCACGCGTTTCCTGGTGCTCTCCGTGTCGGACGCGGCCGAGGACGTCATCGCGCTGATCCGCGCGGGTGCCCGTGGCTACGTCACCAAGACGATCTCCGCCGACGATCTCGCCGACGCCGTCGAGCGGGTGGCGGGCGGGGACGTCGTGTTCAGCCCCCGGCTGGCGGGCTTCGTCCTGGACGCCTTCCGGGACGCCACCCCCGCGCCGCCCGTCCCTACGGCCGCCGCCACTGGCACCGACGCGGACTTCGACCAGCTCACGCCGCGCGAACGTGAGGTGCTGCGGCTGCTGGCCCGCGGATACGCCTACAAGGAGATCGCGGCCGAGCTGTTCATCTCGGTCAAGACCGTGGAGACGCACGCGTCCAACGTCCTGCGCAAGCTGCGGCTGTCCAGCCGCCACCAGCTCACCCGGTGGGCGGCCGACCGCCGGATCACCTAGCGCGCCGGCGGACGCCGGCGTCGGCGGTCCTCACCATCTCTCCACGACCTGGGCGCCCTGTCCGACCCGCACGCGGCGTGCGGGTCGGACAGGGCGCCCAGGGTCTTCTCCAGGTGTCGCGGCTCAGCCGCGCCAGCCGCGCCTAACGCAGGGCGCGGCGACGGCTGCTGCTGCGGCGACGGCTGGTGTGGCTACGGCCACGGCGACGGCTGGTGGGCCGGTAGATCAGCAGAAGGATGATCGCACCGACGATGGACCCGATGACGCCGGACGGCTGCAGCGCGCCCTCGCTGAGGTCCTTGTGGAAAAGAACGTAACCCAGGAATCCGCCGATGAACGAGCCGACGACGCCCAACATAATCGTGGTCGGAACACTCATCGGGTCGGGGCCGGGCACGAGAAGACGCGCGACCGCGCCGGCGATGAGACCGAGCACGATCCAGGAGATGATGGTCACGAGCACGGGATCCTCCAGGGAAAACCATTTTCGACGATCATCCGCCGTGTTGTGGGGAGCTTTACCCCACCAACCCCGCGACCCAAACAAAGCAGTTTGCGCATGCCACCGTCAGCACTGTGGCATGCGCCTGCCGGAGCTTGCGCCCTCGCATTGACGTCAAACCGAAATCGAACCATCACCACGTGTAGTCGATTGGATCACCAAGGGAACACCGGCTACACCCCGTGTTCGGCAACGCCCTCCGGACTTTCGGCGATCGTGGAGGTCAGGACTGCGCGGCCTGGCCGGCGACGGCCCGGCCGGCCTCGCCCGCCCCGGCGACGAGCTCGTGGACGAGACGCATCTTGTCCAGCGCGGGGGGCGGGAGGACGAACGGATACAGGTCCGGGTGGCCCATGGACCTGTTGATCATATTGAGTGACCAGGCCAGCGGCAGCCACAGCTCGATGATGCGCCTGAACCCGACGTCGCCGACGAGTGGAGTCGCCAGGGTGGCACCAGCGGGGGCGAATCCGAACGCGGCGGCGGTATCGAGGGTGTCGCGAACATGAAGGTAGTGCGCGAAGGTCTCGGCCCAGTCCTCGGCCGGGTGCATGGTGGCGTAGGCGGAGACATACGTCTCCTGCCATCCACTCGGCGGGCCCTTTTGGTAGTGCCGGTCCAGGGCGGCCTGATAGTCGGCGTCGGGGTCGCCGAACAGCGATGTGAACCGCTCCCTGGCGTCGCCGCCGTCGGTGAGGACCGTGAAGTAGTAATGACCGACCTCGTGCCGGAAGTGGCCGAGCAGGGTGCGGTAGGGCTCGGCCATCGACACGCGCAGCTGCTCGCGGTGCACATCGTCGCCCTCGGCCAGGTCCAGGGTGATCACCCCGTTGGCGTGGCCGGTGATGACGCGCTCCTGGCCGCTGGAGAGCAGGTCGAAACACAGTCCGGCCTCGGGGTCGACGTCGCGTCCACGCAGCGGCAGGCCCAGCTCGGTCAGCTCGAACACCAGCCGGCGCTTGGCCGCCTCGGCCTCGGCGAAGGCCGGTAGCGCGTCCAGATCCGTGTCCGCGGGACGGGTGCGGGTGAGCGCGCAGGACCTGCACAGCCCGGACGGGTGCTCGGGCGGAGCCAGCCAGTTGCAGGCGGCGATGTCGACGTTCGCGCACCTGGACGCTCGGGCGCCCTCGGCGTGGACTCCCTCGTCGGGCACGACGGCGAACGAGCCCGCGTCGGGATCGAAGCCGACGCCGCTGTGGCAGGCCAGGCAACGCGAGTTCTCGAACGTCAGCTGCTGCCCGCACCTCGGGCAGGCGAAATCACGCATCGCCGATATCCCTTGGCGACGAAGAACGTCGTGTTGCCCGGGTCATGGCCCCAGTTCGCGGTGTTGCGCCAGATCTCACCTGGCCAGTGTGGCCCACGATGCGGCGCGCCAACCCTGGAAACCTTTCCCGCCCGCGACCGCGCTGGCGAGTGAACCCGCCGCGGGCTCACCGCCCAGCCGCCGGCTCCCGGCGGCCAGCGCCACGCGATGATGGCTAGGGCCGGCCGCGGCGGCGGGGCCGGCGGGATGACAGGCACGTGGGAGGCGGGTCAGATGGCTGCTGGCGGGCGCGGCGCGCCGCCAGAATGGCGCGGGAAGAAGCCAGGCACGGGAATGGAGCCCCTGCCGTCGGCCGCCAGGCCCTTCGAGCTGGTCCCCCGCCCCGCCGGTGGGGACAGCCCAGCCGGCGTGCTGGTCCTGCACGGGCTCACGGGCACACCGCACAGTGTGCGGTCCTGGGGGGAGTATCTCGGCGCCGCCGGGCTGGCGGTGTCCTGCCCGCTGCTGCCCGGGCACGGTACCCACTGGCGCGACCTGGYCACGACAGGGTGGGGCGACTGGTACCGGGCGGTCGACGACGCCTTCGCCGAACTCGCCGCCCGCCGCGCACCGGTGTTCGTGATGGGCCTGTCCATGGGTGGCACCCTCGCGCTCCGCCTCGCCGAGGAACGCGGCGGCGAGCTCGCCGGGGTGGTCACGGTCAACCCCGCGCTCGACACCAGCCGACGGGGAGCCCGCCTCGTCCCGTACGCGGCGCGCGTGCTGCCGTCGGTGCGCGCGTCTCCGCTCGGTGGCCGGCTGTGGGGACCGAAGTACAGCGACATCAAGGCGCCCGGGGTCCAGGACGTCGGCTACGAGCGGCTCTCCCTGCGCGCGTTCGCCTCGATGGGCGAGCTGTGCGCCGTCACCCTGCCCGACCTGCACCGCGTCGCGTGCCCCGTGCTGACCTTCCGCAGCGTGACCGACCACGTCGTCGGGCCCAGCTCCGGGCGCCTCCTGCTCGCCGGGGTCACGGGCGCGCCCGTGACCGAGCAGCTCCTGCTCGACAGCTACCACGTGGCCACCCTCGACAACGACAAGGAACGCGTCTTCGCTGGCAGCCTCGACTTCGTCCGGCGGCACACCACCGCACAGCACCTGTCTCCGACACGACACGTGTGCGGAAGGTCGGCGGAAGGCACGGTTCCTATCGTGGCGAGGATCGACTGAAATCGGTCGGGCCGTGCCAGCCGGCGCTTCCGTCCATGGCCACCCGACCCGCGCCGCTCACGACGCGGCCGTTTGACGGCCGCCCACGGCGCACCCGCGCAACCCGCGTGACCCAGAAAAAGGAGTCGCCACCATCATGGGTCAGATCGTGGTCGTCACCTGGAATGGCGGGGGGAACGTGCCGCCCGCCCTGGGCATCGCCGACACGCTGCGCCGGCGTGGCCACGACGTCCGGGTCCTGGGCCAGATCGACCAGCGCGCCGCCGTCGAGAAGCTCGGCCTGCGCTTCGAGGCATACCGGCTCGCCGTGCCGCACCAGCCCCTGGAACGCACGGGCTTCGCCGGCTGGGCGGCGGAGAACCTGCGGCTGTTCACCGATCCCGGGGTGGGCGCCGACCTGGCGGCATCCCTGGACCGCGAGGGGGCCGACCTCGTCGTCGTCGACGCGATGCTGCTCACGGCGCTGCGGACGCTGCAGCTCCGTCGGACCCGCCACGCCGTCCTGCACCACACGCTGCACAGCCACATGACGGGCCACTGGGCGTTCTGGATCGGCACGGTCACGAGGTTCCGAGGCCTGGCGCCGGGCGCGCTGTGGACGCGGGCGGACCGGGTGCTCGTCCCGGGGATCGCCGCGCTCGAGCGGCGCGCCGTCCGGCAGCGCAACGTGTGCCTGACCGGCCCGATCTGGCCCGTGGGGATGTCACCCGCCCCGCACACCGGAACCAACCGGGTCCTGGTCAGCCTCAGCTCGATCTTCTACGGCGGACAGGCCGCGACCCTGCGCGGCGTCATGGCGGCGGTGGCCGACCTGCCGGTTCCGGTGGTGCTGACCACCGGCCGCGCCCACGGTCCCGCCGAGCTCGACGTGCCGGCCAACGTCGAGGCGCACGGGTACGTCCCCCACCGCGACGTCCTGCCGACGGTGAGCATGGTCGTCGGCCATGGCGGTTACAGCACGACGACCCAGGCGCTCGGCCACGACCTGCCGATGGTCGTGCTGCCGGTGTCCGCCRCCGGCGACCAGCCGGCCGTCGGCGCCGCCGTGGCGCGCGCCGGCGCCGGAGTCGTGGTGCGACGCACAGCGCCGGCCACGGTGATCCGGGACGCGATCTCCCGGATGCTCGACGACGGGCCGCACCGGGCGGCGGCCGCCCGCCTCGGCGCGCAGCTGCGCGCCGCGAACGGCGCCGCCACCGCCGCTTGCGAGATCGAACGCCTTCTTCCCAGCCCGCGCGTCGTCGCGTTCAGCGGCGGGCACCAACGAGTCAGACCGGCCGGGCCCATCAGGCCGGCAAGGCCAGCCGACCCTCGGCCGGTTCCCGGCCGCCGGACCAACATTCTCGGTGACGGAGAAGCACAGTAAATGCTCAAGGCAGTGCAGCACGGTGTCTACGAGCGTCCGCTCAGCCTCCTGGATCTGGCGCTCCTGGGATACCAGCGGCGCAATCCCGGCACGCAGATCGCCCTCGGCTACCTCCTGCGGGTCGCGGGGGAATGCGATCTCGACGCCGTGCGGGCCGCCGCGGCCGACCGGCTGCGCCGGTTCCCGGCGCTCACCGAGCGGCTGGCCCACCCGCGGGGAGCGTCCGGGCCGCCGGTGTGGGCGGCGCGGCCCGACGTCGACGTGTCCGCGCACATCCGGGAGCACCTGCTGCCGGCCGGGGCCGGCGACGCCGGCGTCGCGGCCTTCGTCGAGCAGGAGTACCAGGCGCCGGTCCGCCTCGACGCCCCGCCGTGGCAGGTCTGGCTGCTGCGGGAGCCCGGCGCGGGCGAGACCACGGTCCTCTTCCGCGCCAGCCACGTCTGGCTGGACGGGGGCGCGCTGCACCGGGCGATGGTCCTGCTGTTCGGCGCCCGCGACGACGCCGACGACGACCAGCCGCAGTGGCGGCGCACCGGGCGGACCACCCCACTGGCCCGCGCCTCGGCCGTCCTGAACTCGGTCACCTGGGCGACGCCGTCCACCAGCCTGCGCGCGCTGACCCGGCCGCTCGCCGGTGAGGTGCGCCTGGGCTGGGCGACGACGAGCACCGACCGGCTGCGGGACATCGGCCACGCCTTCGGCACCACCGTCAACGACGTCTTCCTGGTGGCGCTGTCCGAGGCGCTCGACACCTGGACCGGGCCGGCGGGCCGGCGCCACGCTCCCCTGGCCCTGATGCCGATGAGCACCCGGCGGCCGGAGGAGCACGACCTTCTCAGCAACTTCATGGTCGGTGCCCGCATCCGGTTGCCCTGCGGGTTGGAGTCGCCCCAGCGCCGGTTCGAGGCGATCCAGGGGCAGACCGTTCGGTTCCGCGGTGGCTCCCGGTCGGGCGCCGGCCTGCGCTGGTGCTTCGAGAAGGTACCGGCCGGCTTCCGCCCGGCGGCGCTGTCGATGGCCATGCGGCCCCTGCAGACCATGGTGTCGACGTCCAACCTCGGCACCTTCGCCGCCCCGATGGACGTCGCCGGCCACCCGGTCACCACCGCGATCCCGGTCCCCGTCCGGCTGCCCGGCCAGCGGGTGTTCCTCGTCCTGGGCAGCTTGGCGCCCACGGACACCCAGCCCCGGACGACCTCCCTCGGCATCGTGACGGACCGCAACGTCCCGAACGGCCGGGCCCTGGCCGACCTGTGGCTCGCCGCGCTCGACCGCCTGGAACGGGCCGCCGGCTTCCCCGCCTCCCCCTACCGGCGCGCCGCCGATCCCAAGCCCGTCGCCGCGTCGGTCGGGGACTAGTCCTCGCGGCGGGTCGCGGGCCCGGGTGGGCCCGCGGAGGTGACGGCGGTGCCGAGGGTCCGCCAGAGGAACTCGTAGGTCAGGGCCGACTTGTGGGCCAGCTGCTCGTTGTCGGCGGCGCCGCCGTGACCGCCCTCGATGTTCTCGTAGTAGCGGACGTCGTGGCCGAGCTCGCGCAGGAGGGCGACCATCTTGCGGGCATGCCCGGGGTGGACGCGGTCGTCCCGGGTCGATGTGGTGATGAGAGTCGGCGGGTAGCGAAGGTCGGGGCGGACGTTCTGGTACGGCGAGTACTCCTTGATGAACGCCCAGTCGGCGGGATCGTCGGGGTCGCCGTACTCGGCCTGCCACGACGCTCCGGCGAGCAGCTGGTGGTAGCGGCGCATGTCGAGCAGCGGGACCGAGCAGACTATCGCTCCGAACAGCTCCGGATAGCGGGTCAGCATGACGCCCATGAGCAGGCCGCCGTTCGAGCCGCCCTCGATGCCGAGCTGGGCCGGCGCAGTGACTCCCGTGGCGACGAGGTCCCTGGCCACGGCGGCGAAATCCTCGTAGACGCGCATCCGGTTCTCCCGGACGACCGACTGATGCCAGTCCGGCCCGTATTCTCCGCCGCCGCGTATGTTGGCGACGACGTACGTGCCGCCGCGTGCCAGCCAGGCGCGGCCGATCGTGCCGCTGTAGCCGGGGGTGAGCGAGACCTCGAAGCCGCCGTACCCGTAGAGCAGCGTCGGCCCGGGTTTTCCGGTGCCGACGACGAAATACGGGATACGGGTAYCGTCGTCGGACACGGCGAAATGTTGACTGACGGTGCTGCCCTCGGTCGGGAAGAACGCCGGAGCCTGCTTTATGATCTCAGGCTCCGTGCCAATGTGGCCGCGGTACAGGGTCGCCGGCTGGGTGTAGCCGCTAACATTGAGGTAGTACTCGTCGTCGACATCGGGATTGGTGTCGTTGATGTGGGCCGAGCCGGTTTCCGGGAGGTCGGCCAGCGGCGCCGTCGTCCAGCCCGCCGGCGTCGGGGTGAGGACCGTGAGCTGGCTCTTCACATCCCGCAGCGTGGCGACGATCAGATGGTTGCGAGTCCACACCTGGTAGTCGAGCGAGGTGTGCTCGTCCGGCTCGAAGAGCGTCTCGAGCTCTCGCCGTCCGGCGAGGAAGGCGTGGAAGTCGGCGGCGAGCAACGCGCCCGCCGGATAGGCGTTCTCGCCGACGACCCATTCCGACCGGGGGGTTATGAGCAGCCACTCCCGGTGGATCGAGGTGTGCGCGTCGTCCGGAACGTCGACGCGGACCAGCCCTTCCGGGGTACGCAGGTACAGCTCGGTGCGGTAGAAGTCGACGCTTCGGTAGACGAAGTCGCGCACGAAACCCTCGGTGGGATCGTGATATGCGCCGGCCGAGACGTCATCCGGCTCGCCCTCGAAGACCGTGACCGCCTCGTCGAGCGGCGTGCCGCGCCGCCATTCCTTGGCCACCCGCGGGTAGCCGGACGAGGTCAGCGAGCCTTCGCCGAAGTCGGTACCGACGTAGACCCGGTCCTCGTCGATCCAGCCCACCGAGCTCTTGGCTTCGGGCAGGAAGAAGCCGTCGTCCACGAAGGCCTTGGCGACCAGGTCGAACTCACGGACGACGGACGCGTCCGCGCCGCCGCGGGACAGCTGGACCAGAGCCAGCCGATGGTCGGGCCGCAGCACCCGGGCGCCATGCCACACCCAGTTCTCGCCCTCGCTGTCGGCGAGTTTGTCGACGTCGAGCACGACCTCCCAGTCCGGGGCGGTCTCGCGATAGGACGCGAGCGAGGTGCGCCGCCACAGGCCGCGCGGATGAGCCGCGTCGCGCCAGAAGTTGTAGAGGTACTCGCCCCGCGTGACCGGATAGGGAATCCGGTCGTCCGCGTCGAGTACCTCGCGGATCTGGGCGCGCAGCGCGGCGAACCTGGCGGACTGGGTGAGCTCGGCGAACGTCTCGGCGTTGCGTTCCCGCACCCAGGTGAGCGCGGCTTCCCCGACGACGTCCTCGAGCCAACGGTACGGATCATCGTCGGCCACCCCCCAAGTCTGCCCGATGTCGGCCGCCGATTCCGACATGTCCGGTCCGCGGACGGGGCCCGGCGCTCCGCCCAGTGTTCGGACTGCGGTCAGGTACGGTTCACCCGACAGCGGGTAGCGCGGCTACATGGACCTGACGAAGGTTTCGCTGGTCGGACCGGTCGCCGCTGGATCCGCTGGGGCCGCTGGCCCTGGGGCTGGCGCCGCGCGGCCTGTCGACGTCGAGCCGGCGCCGAGTCGGAGCCACACCTTGCTGATCGTCCGCCACGCCCGGGCCATCCCGAAGGACGGGTGGACCGGCTCCGACGCCGATCGCCCGCTGACCGCCGCGGGTGTCCGCCAGGCCGCGACCTTCGCCGACGTGGTGACCAGAGACCTACCGATCCGACGCGTGCTCACCAGTCCGACGCTGCGCTGCGAGCAGACCGTCGCCCCGCTCGTCGCCGCCCGCCAGCTCCCGCTGCTACGGCACACGGCGCTGGGCGTCGACGGATCCGTGCGGGCTCTGCTCGAGCTGCTGGCCTCCGACGAGGCCGACGGCGCCGTCCTGTGTACGCACGGAGAGCGCCTGCGCGACCTGTTCGAGGTCTGGCACGCGCGTGGACGGCGTGGCCTGCCGAGTACGGACGGACGCACCCGAAAGGGCGACGCGTGGCTGCTGCGCGGCTACCCCGCCGACGACGCGACGGTCGAGTACCTGGCGACGCCTGACCGCCACTGATCACCGACAGCCGGCGCGGGTGACTTCGATGAGGGCGGTCGACTAACCGCCGTCCGGGTGGCCGATACCGCGCAGGACGACGGCCGCTCGATCACGGAGCGTCTCGGCCAACCAGGACGCGGAGCGGTCCCCCGCGCCCCAGCGAATGATCGCTTCCATTGTCACGGCGGTCAACATCGCGGCGCCCTCTTCCACATCGAGCTTTGCGTTCAGCTCGCCGCGGTCCTTGCCGTAGTTGAGAAGGGATTCAAAGGCGACGCTCAGGCGAGGGCTCGCCGGGGTTGGCCCATCCGCCCGTCCCGCGAAGCCAAGGGTGCCCGCCCGCAGCGCGGCCGCCTTCGGCGTGCGAACGACGCGCCGAGCCATCGAGGTCATCACCTGCTCGCTCAACGGGCGCAGGGGGACATCCTGCACGGTACCGGCCTCGACCTGGTCGATCATCGCCTGGATCGTCGCCGAGCTCATCTCGAGGAGGATCGCCTCTTTGTTGGCGAAATGGAAATAGAAGGTTCCCCTGGTGACTCCGGCGGCGTTGGCGATATCAGTGACGGTGCTCGCTTCGTACGCCTCGTCGAAGTCACCCTCACTCCAAAGGCGAAGGGCCGCGCGAGTGAGCGCCAGCCGAGTCTCCCGTGACCTCGTGTTGACAAGCGTCGCCCGCTGGCGGGGCGGGGTACGCGTTCGGCCGGGTTCCATCACGGAAATCATACGCAGCGCTCACCACCACCGTTCCGATCTTGTAGAACACCGTTCGCCGGGTTGGCGGCCGACGAGATCGCGAGATCGTTCTCAGACGCGTCGGGCGGAGCCGGGGAGAACGATCGGACGGGCGGCCTCCCGGGCGGCCCGGAGGGCCCGAGGGCCCACGCCCGCCGGGGCTCCTGGGGCTCCACCGGGCGGACCCGAAGATCCGCGCGCGCCTGCACCGCGGCACCTCGCTGTTGGGCCCCAGCCTGGCGCTTTGGTCGCGATGCCCGGGGATGGGAGCTGTGTTACGGTCCATTTGAACACTGGTCAAATGGAGAGCGGAGGTCGTATCACCATGCAGCGACAGGAGGAGCTGGACCTCACCGGCAAGGTCGTGATCATCACGGGAGCCAGCCGGGGGGTCGGCGCCCGGGCGGCCCAGACGTTCGCCCGTCGCGGCGCCAAGGTGGTGCTGGCCGCCCGGACGGTCGAGCCGGACAGGAAGCTGCCCGGCACCCTGAACGAGACGCTGGCGGAGCTCGAGAAGCTGGGAGCCGGCGCGATCGCCGTGCAGACCGACCTGGCCAGCGAGGCGGATCTCCAGCACCTGGTCGATGCCGCTGTCGAGCGGTTCGGGGGCGTCGACGTGCTCGTCAACAACGCGGCGGCCACCACCGGTGACATCTGGAACAAGCGATTTCTGGAGCTGACGCGCGAGGACTGGCTGTACCAGTTCGACGTCAACCTCCATGCGCCCTTCACCCTCATGCAGCTGGTGACGCCCATCATGGAGAGCCGCGGCGGCGGGCGCATCATCAACCTCAGCACTGGCAGCGGCGAGGTCTTCCGCCAGCCGGAGGAGCTCCCCAAGCTCGAGGCCGTCGGTAAGTTCAGCCTCGCCGTGCCCGGCTACTACTCCAGCAAGCGGGCGCTCGACCGGCTCGGCAACGCCCTCGCGCCCGAGCTGGCCCGGAAGAACATCTTCGTGATCGGCCTGCACCCGGGCCTGGTGGCCACCGAGCTTGTCGCCATCCGCGTCAAAGAGGCCGGCCTCGACGACTCGGTAGCCGTGCCGATGGAGGTCCCCGCGCGCATGATTGCCTATTTCGCCTCGTGCGCCGATCCCAAGGAGTACACGGGCCGCCTGTTCTGGGCCGAGCGCGAGCTCAAGGAGTTCGGGCTCGACCTGGACGACCAGCCCGCGGTCACCGCCTGAACCCCAGAGGATCGACGGGGCCGCCGACGAACGAAAGGAAATCATGGATCTGGAGAAGTACGGGCCATGGGCTCTGGTCGTCGGCGGCTCGGAGGGCATCGGCGAGAGCTACGCCCGAAAGCTTGCGGCGCAGGGGTTCAACCTGGTCCTCACGGCCCGGAAGACCGGTCCCTTACAGGCGTTGGCCGAAGACCTGAGCACGGGGGGCGCACAGGTCCGCACCCTGTCCGTCGACCTGAGCGAGCCGGACGCGCTGGAGCGGACCCGGACCGCGACCGACGACATCGAGGTCGGCCTGCTCATCTACAACGCCGGCGCCAACAGCGTGCGCGGTGATTTCGTCGAGCTGGACCCGGCCGTCTACCGGTCGGTCATCGCCGTCAATGTGCTCGGTCAGGCCGAGTTTGCCCGGCACTACGGCGCCCTGATGTGCGCGCGCGGACGCGGGGGAATCATTCTGTCCGGCTCGGGTGCCAGCTTCATGGGCGCACCGTCCCTGGCCGCCTACTGCGGGTCGAAGGCTTTCAGCCGGGTTTTCAGCGAAGCCCTGTGGATCGAGTGCGAAAAGTACGGCGTCGACGTGCTGCACCTCAGCGTCGGCTTCACGGCCACTCCGGCGATGGCTCGGCTGGGATATCCCCTCGACGCCGCCCAGCCGCCCGACGAGACCGCCCAGGAAGCCCTGGACAACATCGCCAACGGTCCGCTGTGGATCGCGGGCGGAAAGTCGTCCTTCGAGACGGCGATAAACCGGTCCACGGTCCCGGGTCGGGCCGAGGCCGTACGGACGTTCGCCACTCCGGGACGGTTCTGACGCCACCCTGAGCCCGGCGGGCATGACTCCGGCGGGCATGACTCCGGCGGGTAGAAGCCCGGTGCCCGTCAGGGCGAGCCGGCCACGGGAACGTCCGGTCGATCGCCCGCGCTGGTAGTCCAGCCCGCGGCGCCGCGATCCGCGGGCACTCGGCGGCCCCCGCGTTCACGACCCGGACGGCCCCCTCCGCGTCGAGCCCCTCCGCGTCGAGGCAGATGCCGACGGGCCGGACGTCTAGCGTCGAGCGTCGCCCACACCCGCCGCCCGAACAGGTCGCCACCGGCGGAACGCTCGAACGCCGTCAGCCGCCTCGGTCACCGTCCAGACCGTGCCGGTGGTCTGATCGGAGCCCCAGAGACGGCCGTCGTGCCAACGCGGGCCTTCCGGGAAGGTGATCCCGGCGCACAGCGCCGTCGCGGACCGGCCACCATCGCGTTCCTCCCGCCAGGCCGTCGGCCTTGCCGCGCCATGCCGACGCGCCGAAAGGTCGGCTCGGCACCTCTCCGTCAGGTTGACACCGCGGCGCGCCCCGACAAGGATGAATAAAGTATCCAATATTCAACTGACCGGCGTCGCTCGTCGTGCGGCCTCGGCAGAAGGAGACAGTATGTGGCGCCCCAGTCGGGTTGCTCTGGTCTTATCCGTGGCCTGCGCGGTCGGCATCGCCGGCTGCGGCGGCAACGGTGACGGCGGCGGCTCCGCCCCGGTCACGGTCAACCCGTCGCTGAGCAAGCTCGGCCCGGACCACGGCTGGGACCAGACGAACGTCACCGTCGATCCCGCCTCGCTCGACTGCAACACCAAGGCGCCCGACCCGAACCGCGGCGTCACCCCCACCTCTGTGAAGATCGGCGGGCTGGTATCCCTCACCAGCCCCGCGGGTGCCGCGTTCGGTGACGTTCCCGCGGGTGCCAAGGCCCGGTTCGCGCGGGCGAACGCGCAGGGCGGCGTCAACGGACGCCAGATCGACTTCCTCGACACACGCGACGACGGCAGCGACGCGGCCCGCACCGCCGACCAGGCCCGCGCCCTCGTCGAGAAGGACCAGCCCTTCGCCTCGATCGTGACCACCACCGGTGGCAACTACATCGACTCGTTCTGCTCCGAGGTCATGCCGTTCTTCGGCTGGGGTACCAACCCCGGCTTCTGCGGCAACGCCATCGGCTTCGGCATCACCGGCTGCCAGGCACCGACCTCCGGCAGCCAGCGGTCCGTCGACACCGGCGGCGCGCTGACCGTCGCGAACGCGCTGCCCGCGGGGGCCTCGAAGACCCTCGCGCTGATCGGACTCGACAACGACTCCGCCCGGCAGGGCATCATCACGGTCCGCCAGGGCTTCGAGACGGCCGGGTTCAAGGCCGTATACGAGAAGACGCCGATCCCGGTGTCCGGGCTCACCGACCCGACGCCCATCGTCAGCGCGGTCATGCAGGCCGACGCGGGCAAGCCTCCCGCTGTCGTCTTCTTCGTCGCCCAGTTCGGTGACGCGACCAAGCTCTCCGGCGCTCTCAAGGCGGCCGGCTACAAGGGACTGGTCGTCTCCCCCATCTACGACCCGCGCGTGTCCGGCATCCCCGAGCTCGACGGCACCTACGCCCTGCTGCAGTGGCAGGGCGGGTTCAACACCGACGTCCCCGGCGTCGCCCAGATGGCCACCGACATCGAGAAGTACTCGTCCGGCACGGCGCTGAGCCTGACCGCGATGGCCGGCTACTGGGCCGCCGACATGCTGGTCACGGCCCTGCAGAAAACCGGCAAGGACCTGACCGTCGACTCGTTCCTGAAGACGCTCAACGGCGCCAGCTACACCAACTACGTCGCCGGAGCCCTGCCCGAGACCCGCTGGCCCGTCAACCACCTCGCGCCCGCCCCCTGCGAGACGCTGGCTCACCTGACAAACGGGAAGTGGGCCGCTCCCCCGCTGCAGTGCGGAGCCATCACCAAGGTGTCCTGACAGCCGGTTCACGACTGGCGGGGTGTCGTCGGAGACGCGGCACCGCCAGCACGGCCGGCGCCGGCCGTGCTGGCGGTGCCGCACGTGTCTGCCAGTTCGGGGCCGACAGCCGGCCCCACCTTTCCGATCGGCCCGCAGCCGGACCGCTCCCCCGCCAGGGCCAGGCCCGCGCGCCGCGAGCGGTCGGCTCACCACATCGTTTCGTACAGATTTCGGCGCGATGACGAAGTCGGGACTTTTGGGCCCGCGACCGGCTAGAGTCCTCCTGTTCCTGATCGGCCGATGTCAGGCACCGGGGGCACCATGAACAGCAGGCACGACATCGCGGGTGGGCGGTTTTCAGGCCGCGAGGCCATGACGGCGACCGTCGCCCGGGCGGCGGGCTCGCCGCCCACCACCCGGACACCCGTCACCCGGACGACGGCCCCGCCGTCGCCCTGGAGCGCCCAGAGCGCGACCACCGAATGGTTCGTCCCGACGCCGCCGCCCAAGCCGGCAGGCTCGGACGGCCCGCCGACGCCGCCAGCGGCGTCGGCGGCCCGCTGGCGAGGGCGACGAACGCTGGCCGCCGCGGCGAGCGTCGCGACCCTGGCGGCCGCGGTGACCATCAGCGCACTGCTGGTTCCCGGTGACCGGCCCACCAGGTCACCGGACGCGTCGTCCCAGCTGGCGGCCCGGGCCGCGGGCTCCTGGGTGAACCACTACGCGCTGGCGGGAAGCCACGCCGACTACCAGCTGACGATCGACGGCAGGCGATGGCATCTCACCGGTGAGGACTATGTCGTCGCGGGAGCTCGTCACGACGGGATCCGGCAGACCTGCTCGGGAACCGTCACGGCGGATGACTATCAGCTGACCTTCGCCACCGCGACCCGCACGGCGGAGCCCATCGGTTCCGGCCTGCCCGGCCGACAGACCGGCGGCTCGTTCTGCGCCGGTACCTTCAACGCGGTCCTCTACCCGGCGGGCCAGGCACTCGACCTCATCGACCCGAAGTCGGTGCGGACCTACCAGCTGCGCCGCCCCTGACGCCACCCCCACAGCGACCGCTCTTGAAAACCGCGCCCGGCCACGACGAGGAGCTGCGCAGCTCGGTGTTCTTCGAACGTGATCTGCGTGCGACGTCCCTCCGCGGCGCGGTCGACGCCGCGCTGCTGGCCTCGGTGGGGGAGCGCCGAGGTCGAGGCAGTTACCGTTTCTGGACGGTGTAGGTCAGGTGGGTCACCCGCCGCGTCGGCTCCGCGCGGATCGGTTCCAGGGCGACGTGGCCTGCGTCCACGCCCTCGAACAGGCGGATTCCGGAGCCGAACAGTACGGGTGAGAGCGCGATCGTGAACTCGTCGATCAGGCCGGCGTTGACGTACTCCAGGATCGTCGCGCCGCCGCCCGCGATGCGGACGTCCCGGTCGCCGGCGGCGTCGCGGGCCTGGTCGAGCGCGGTTTCGATGCCGTCGTTGACGAAGTGGAAG